>NZ_CALUYG010000016.1 GCF_944324935.1 uncultured Desulfovibrio sp.
AAAGGAGTTTTTATAACATACGCAAAGCTTTAAGCTTTTTTGAACCTCCCGCCTAGCGGGAGGTTTTCTTCATACAAGAAACGGGCCCTGCTTCGGCAGGGCCCGTTCGGTGATCAGGCGGTTTGCGGATCGCCGCGGGCGGACGCGTCTTTCGTTGTGCCGTCGCCTCGCGTGTGGCCTGAAGGCGATACGTCCTAGGAAACCGGTCGCGCCGCCGCGGGCACGGCTTCCGGCGTCTTCGGCCCGGCGGTGCGCTGGGCTTCCACCAGCTTGTCGCTGTCCACCAGCACAGGCCCGGGCGTCACGCCGGGATCCTGCCAGCCGCCGCCCAGGGCCATGCACATGCTCACCACCGCATAGAGGCGGTCACGCAGGGCATTGGCCAGCGAGAGCTCGGCGTTGAACAGCTGTCGCTCGGCATCCAGCACGGTCAGGTAGTCGGAATAGCCGTTGTCGTACTGCAGGCGGGCAATGTCCACCGCCCGGCGCAGGCTTTCCACCTGAGTCCGGTAGCTCTGCACGATGGCGTTGGCTTCGCGCTGCGCCACATAGGCGGAGCGAATGTCGGAGAAGGCCTCGCCCACCGTCTTGCGGTAAGTGGCGATGGCGGCCTTCTTCTGGGCCTCGGCATCCTTGAGGTTATACCAGTTGTAGCCGAAATCCAGCAGCGGCACGCTGGCCGTGGCCCCGTAGTTCCATGTTCCCGAAGGATTGGTGAACAGGTGGCCGAAAGAGGCGCTCAGCGTGCCCAGCGCGCCGGTGATGGAGATGGACGGGAAGAACTGGGCACGCGCCACGCCGATATTGGCATTATAGGCCATGACCAGGAACTCCGCGGCCCGGATGTCGGGCCGCCGCATGAGCAGCTCCGACGGCAGACCTTCGGGAAGCACGGGCGGCGAGGGCATGTCATCGATGGAGCGGCCGCGCTGGATGGCGCCGTCCATGATCTCGCGCGGCGAGCGGCCCAGCAGCACGGCAAGGCTGGCTTCCGCGGAATCCACTGCCACCATGGCGCTGTGCAGCTGCGAGCGGGCCGTTTCCACTTCCGCACGGGCCCGCTGCCAGTCCAGTTCGGTGATGTCGCCCTGTTGATAACGGCTCGTATAGATGCCGAAGGATTCCTCGCGGCTCTTGAGCGTCCGGTTGGCCGTGGCAAGCTGCATGTCCAGCGCCAGCAGCGCAAAGTAACTCTGGGCCGTCTGACCGGCAATGGACAGGCGCAGGGCTTCCTGACTGAGCAGGGTGTTCATCAGGACATCCGTCAGCATGGTACGCTGATTGCGATACTTGCCCCAGAAATCCAGCTCCCAGGCGGCGCTCAGCGCGCCCTGGTAAGTGGTGTAGGAACGGTCGGCCAAGGTGCTGTAGTTGGCGCTGCGCTCGGACATGCTCTGAGCGCCCGCGCCGGCGTCGCCCGTCACCAGCGGGAAGAGGGCGGAGGTCGCCACCCCGGCCTGGGCCGCAGCGGATTCGATGCGCGCCATGCCCTCGGAGAGGTCGAGATTGTTCTTGAGCGCTTCTTCCACCAGAGCCGTCAGCACCGGGTCATTGAAGCGCTTCCACCAGTCCGTATACAGCGGCTGGGTCTTCAGATCCACCTTGCGCCACTGGCTCGGCATGTCGAAGGTCTCGCGCTCGTATTTGGGGGCCAGCGAGCAGCCCCCCAGCACGAAAAGCACCGTCAGGCACGCGGTCAGCGCCCGAAGACGGGGAAACGCGGTCATATGTCGTCCTCCTCGAAGCGTCCCTTCCCTTCATTGGGGTCGCGCTTGCCCTGCAGGCGCAGGGAAACGGACATGATGAACCGGAAGAAGAACGGAATGAACAGAGTGGCAAGGCAGGTGGCGGCCAGCATGCCGCCCACCACGGCCGTACCGATGGCGTGCCGGCTGTTGGCGCCCGCGCCGGAACTGATGGCCAGCGGCACGCAGCCCAGGATGAAGGCCAGGGAGGTCATGACGATGGGGCGGAAGCGCAGGCGGGCGGCGTGCATGGCCGCCACGTCCAGACTGCGCCCGTCACGCCAGGCCTCGACGGCGAACTCCACGATGAGGATGGCGTTCTTGGCCGCCAGCCCCACGAGGGTCACCAGCGCCACCTGGAAGTACACGTCATTGGAGAGGTCCCGCAGCCAGGTGGCCACCAGCGCGCCGAACACGCCGAAGGGCACGGCCGTGAGCACGGCCAGCGGCAGGGACCAGCTTTCGTACTGGGCGGCAAGGATCAGGAAGACCATGACCAGCGCCAGCACGAAGATGATGGTGGTATCCGCGCTGGCCAGCATTTCCTGGAGGGCGGAACCCACCCAGCCAAGGGCGTAATTGCTGTCCAGTACGTCGGCAGCCACCTGATCCATGGCCGCCAGCGCCTGACCGGAGGAATAGCCCGGCGCGGGATCCCCCATGAGGTGGGCCGCCGGGAACACGTTGTACCGCTCCATGGTCTGGGGCGCGGTACGCCGCTCCAGGGTCATAATGGCCGACAGCGGCACCATTTCTCCCTGATTCGTCCGCACGAAAACATCGTGCAGGGATTCGGGCAGCAGGCGGTAGTCGGCCTCGGACTGCATGCGCACCTGGAAGGTGCGGCCGAGGTAGTTGAAGTCATTGATGTACATGGCGCCGAAGGAGGCGTTCATGGCCGTGAAGACGTCGCTGATGCTGATGCCCATGTCCTTGCAGCGGTCGCGGTCCAGATTGGCGTAGAGCTGGGGCGCGCCGGTGGAAAAGAGGCTGCGCAGCGAACCGATGGCCGGATAGCGGCGATTGCCGTTCTCATCCGTGGACATGGCCGCGGTGACGAACTTGTTGGCCATGGCCTCGAGATCCTGGCTCGTGCCGTCGCCGCGCATCTGGATGTAGCATTCAAAGCCGCCCGTGGTGGACATGCCGCTGATGGGCGGCGGCGTGAAGCCGATGGTCACGGCCTCGGGCTGCATCATGGTCACGGCCATGACGCTGGCGCTGATGGCGTCGGCGCTGCTCTCCGGGGTCTTGCGCTCGCTCCACGGCTTGAGCGTGGCGAAGAAGGTGCCGTAATTGCTCTTGGTGGACATGGAGGTGATGTCCAGCCCGTTGATGGACATGACGGTCTCCACGGCCGGATTCTTGAGCAGCCTGTCGGCGATGAGCCGCGTCACATCCGTCGTGCGGGACTGCACCGCGCCGTCGTCGAGGATGGCCATGCCGAGGATGTAGCCCTGGTCCTCATTGGGAACGAGGCCGCCGGGCACGACCTTGAACAGCCAGACGGTGGCCGCGATCATGATGGCGAAGAGGGCGAAGGCCCGCAGCGCGGAATCCTTGATGAAGCGCACGATGCGCACATATTTGTGCGTGGTCTTGGTGAACAGATAGTTGAAGACCACGAAGGGCCTGGCCGGCTGATGGTCATGGGCATGGGGTTTGAGCAGCAGCGCGCAGAGCGACGGGGTCAGCGTCAGGGCCACGATGCCGGAGAGTACCACGGACACCGAGATGGTGATGGCGAACTGTTTGTACATCTGGCCGGCCAGACCGCCCATGAAGGAGACCGGGATAAACACCGCGCAGAGCACCAGCACGATGGCGATGACCGGGGCCGTCACTTCGCTCATGGCCTTGGCCGTGGCTTCCTTGGGCGGCAGATGCTCCGTGGACATGATGCGTTCCACGTTTTCCAGCACCACGATGGCGTCGTCCACCACGATGCCGATGGCCAGCACCATGCCGAAGAGCGTCAGGGTGTTGATGGTGTAGCCGAGGGCGTACATGCCCGCGAAGGTCCCGATGATGGACACCGGCACGGCGATGCAGGGGATGAGCGTGGCCCGCCAGCTCTGCAGGAAGACATAGACCACGATGAACACGAGGATCATGGCTTCCACAAGGGTATGGATGACTTCGTTGATGGATTCCATGACGAAGTCGTTGGTATCCACGATGACCTTGTAGGCGACGCCGTCGGGGAAGCTCTTCGCCAGCTCTTCGAGACGGGCCGTCACGGCGTCGCCGGTGGAGATGGCGTTGGCGCCCGGCAGGAGGTAGACCCCCATGCCGCGGGCCTTCATGCCGTTCATTTCGGTGCTGACGCTGTAGTCCTTGCCGCCCATCTCGATGCGGGCGACATCCTTGAGGCGCAGCATGGCGCTGTCCTCGCCGGTGCGTACGATGATCTCGCCGAATTCCTCCGGCGTGCTGAAGCGGCCCTTGGTGTCGATCTGCCAGGAAAGCTCGGCATTCTGGGGCAGCGGCGGGTCGCCGAGGCGGCCGGGCGAGAACTGCGAGTTCTGCTCCTGGATGGCGGCGGCGATGTCGCTGACGGACAGGTTGTACTTGGCCAGCTTGTCCGGCTGAATCCAGATGCGCATGGCGTAGTCCATCTGGCCGAACACGGACACGTCGCCCACGCCGGGCACGCGCTTGAGTTCGTCGGCCACGTTCATCTGCATGTAGTTGTGCAGAAAGACTTCGTCGTAGCGCCCGTCGGGCGAGTACATGGCGATGACCTGCAGCATGGCCGGCGAACGCTTGGTCACGGTCACGCCCTGCAGGCGCACGCTCTCGGGCAGGGTCGTCTGGGCAAGGTTTACCTTGTTGTTGACGTTGACCAGCGCCATGTCCGGGTTGGTTCCCAGCGAAAAGTAGACGTTGACCGAACCGGAGCCGGACCCGGATGAGGCCGTGGACGTCATGTAGAGCATGTTTTCCACGCCGTTGATGTTCACTTCCAGCGGAGCCAGCACGGTGGCGGCGATGGTCTCCGCCGAAGCGCCGGGGTAGTACGCGGACACGTTGACCGTGGGCGGCACAAGGTCGGGATACTGGGCGATGGGCAGGGCCTTCATGGCCAGCGCGCCCACGAGCGTGATGACGATGGAGATGACCGACGAAAGGATCGGCCGTCTCAAAAAGAGATTGGGTTTAGCGGAGGCAGCCATGACGCATCACCTACTGGGCGGCCTTTTCCGCGTTGTCGTCCTTGCCGGCCTCCTTGCCGTCGCCGCCGGATGCGGCGGCCTTGCCGCCCTTCTCCTGTCCGGGCGCGGCCGCCTGGACGTCCTGATTCTGCGGGGTCACGGGCTGACCGGGACGGGCCTTGACGAGACCTTCGCTGATGATGACCTCGCCGCCCTTGAGGCCGGAGTCCACAAGGTACATGTCACCGACGGTCTCGCTGACCGTCACGGGCACGGAATGCACGATATTGTCCTTGTCCACGGTCAGGACGAAGGACCCCTTCTGGGTGATGAGCAGGGACTTCTGGGGGATGAGGATGGCGTCCACCAGCACGTCGCCTTCCATGAAGATGCGCACATACTGCCCGGGCATGATGGCCCCGGAGGAATTATCGAAGGTGGCCCGGGCCTTGATGACCCCGGTGGTGGGCTGCACGCGGCTGTCGATGAAGTTGATGACCCCTTCCACCGGGCTCATGCTGCCGTCCAGCAGACGCAGACGGGCTTTATAGAGATTGTTTTCCGGGAAGCGCAGACGACCTTCCGCCGCCAGCTGCTGCCGGCGCATGCGCTCCGGCGCGGCGATGGAGAAGTCGATGTACATGGGGTCGGTCTGCTCCACATAGGTGAGCAGGGAGTTATTGCTCACCAGGTTGCCGGGCGTGTAATTTTCCTTGGAGCTGTAGCCGGAGACCGGCGACACCACCTGGCAGTAGTCCAGATTGATCTTGGCCTGGCGCAGGGCGGCCCGGGCGCTGTCGTAGGCGGCGCGGGCGTTGTCGCGGTCCTTCTGGGAAACGGCGTTCTTCTCGTACAGGGGGCGGATGCGCTGCCATTCGCGGGCAGCGCTGTCGTACTGGGCCTGGGCCTGCTGCACCTGCGCTTCGTACTGGTCACGCTCGATCTGGAAAAGCAGCTGCCCTTCCTTCACGAACGCCCCTTCATCATACAGGCGCTTCTCGATGATGCCCTGTACCCGGGCACGCACTTCCACGGAACGGGAACCGGAAGCCTGGGCCTGGTACTGGGCTGTCCAGGGCCGGTCCTTGGCCTCCACATGAAAAACGCTCACCAGCGGCCCTTTCCCCCCCTGCTGCGCCTGCTCTTCGCCCTTGCAGGCGGCAAGCTGGACAAGCACGAGGAGGGCAAGCGCCGCTGAAAACATCTTACGAGTACGCATCGTCACAAAACTCCATAAGCGGTTGCCCGCTTTTCACAATAGTTGCCGCCGCAGCGGACGCGGAAGACAGAAGACACGGCTGCAATCAGCGGAAGGCGTCGTACGGCGCACGCGCTTTCCTGCCGAATGCAGCCCGGTCTTCCCCGGCGGCAGACAGCGCACTTTCTTTAGGCACTTTCCTCCGCAGGGGGGAACAAACTGTCGAAAAACATACTTTCGCCGTTTGTGTCAAGAAAGGCGACGGAAATGTCGCCTCTTTCTGCTCCCTAAAAACCAAATGATTCCAACAGGTTGAAAATACGTATGTTTTTTCTGCAACCTGCTGATTTCATTGACTAAAATTTTTCAACCTTTATTCGTCGCCTTCATCGCCCGTATAGAGGCCCGCCGCGGCAAGACGGGTATGCTGCGCGGCAAGGCGGATGAAGACGCACCACCAGAGAGCGTTCTTGAGTATCTGGGTACGGTTGCGGCGCCGGGGCGTCATGCTGGGGCGCAGGGCGCTCAGCTCGAGGGAATGTTCTCCGCCGGTCTCGCTCAGATAGGCCACGCGCAGTTCGATACGCTGCATCTCGTTGACCTTGTCCGGCGGGTACTGGCTCAGGAGCCGGGCCGAGATGTCCGTGGCCTTGGCCGTGCTCGTGGGCATGTCCGAGCTGTTCTCGGCGATGTCCTGGATGAGGCCGTCGACGATCAGGTCCACGGAGGTCACGTTGCAAAGATTGATCTTGCCGCGTCCGGCTTCGGCATGCTGCCGCACGACACGGTAATAGAAGCCGCCCATCTCCTCGGAGACGCCGATGACCACCGTGCTCTGATCCGCACCGGCATAGACGCCGACCTGGGCCGTCATGCGGGTATCGTCGGCGATCTCCGCCTTGATGGCGGCGATGAGGCGGCGCTGTACCAGCAGGCGACGCCGGGCTTCCATATAAATAATGGCGATGGCGCTCAGGAGGAGCAGGACGATGAAAAGCTGAACCACGGGAAACTCCTTCGCAAAAAAACGGGAAGCCGCCCGGCGTGACGCCTGCGGCCGGGCGGTATCAGTCGTCGATGCGCAGTCGCTGCAAGGTCCCGGCGCGGGCGGCCAGCAGCTCGGCCACCACGGATACGGCGATCTGCTGCGGCGAATCCGCCCCGATGGGCAACCCTATGGGGCAGCGCACGCAGGCCAGCTCCGCATCGGGCACGCCCTCCTTGCGCAGGGCGGCGTAGACGCTTTCTTTCTTGGAACGGCTGCCGATCATGCCGATATAGAAGGCATGGCTTTCCAGCGCCTGCACCAGCACCTCGCGATCGAAACTGTGCCCGCGCGTCATAATGGCCACATAATGCCGCCTGCCGATGCCGCAGGCGCGGACAAGATTGGCAAAGGCCTGGAGCACGAAACAGTGGCGCGCCATGGGAAAGCGCTCGGCCGAGGCGAATTCCGCCCTGTCGTCCACCACATCCACCACGAAACCGCAGGCGTGCGCCAGCGTGGCCACCTCAAGCGACACATGCCCGCCGCCGCACAGCAGCAGCACCGGGGGCGTATCCAGCGGCTCCATGTAGACGCGGGCCACCGTCGTATCCACAAGCCCGGCCTTGCCCTTGCGCTTGTCCAGCAGGGCGCGGGCCGGATCCAACCCGATGATGACATTGGGCGTATCCTCCGGGATGAGCGGCACATCCGCCGTCCTGCCGTCGGGCAGGGCCTCGGGCCGCCGCTCCAGATAGAGGACGCGCCGGGGCAGGCTCTCGCGGGTGACATCCACCGACCAGATGCCGTCGATGCCCTGGTCCAGGGCCCGCTGGGCCTGACGGAACAGCGGGGCCTGTGCGACGGAAAGACTTTCGCAGAGCACCTCCATGCTGCCGCCGCAGATCATGTCCGTGTCGGCGCTGCCGTCCATGCTGCAACGGTGGCAGGCGGAAAGACCGCTGGCAAGACACTGGCGGGCCATCTCCAGCGCGGCGGCTTCCAGCGCGCCGCCGCCCACGGTCCCCAGCAGGCCCTGTGAGGTCAGCAGGGCCCGCGTGCCGGCGCCGCGCGGGGCGGAGCCCTCCCGGCTGATCACGGTCATCAGGACGGCCCGCTGCCCGGCCTCCAGCAGGTCGGCGATGCGCTGCTCCAGCCCGAGCGGACTGCTCAACGGCGTGATGCGGGGCGGAGGCGGCGGCGTCACCGCGCCTGCGGGGATGCGCTCGTCATTCCGGCGCTTGCCGTCTTCCGGCTTCGGCTTTTTAGGCATGATCGTCCTCCTTCACATAGCCGCACCCCTTGACGGGGCAGATGATCTTCACGCCGTCGCGCGACTTCTTTTCCACCAGATACGGGGAGCCGCAGCGCGGACAGGTCTCGGGGACGGGCCTGTCCCAGAGGGCAAAGTCACATTTGGGATACTGGTCGCAGGAATAGAAGATCTTGCCGCGCTTGCTGCTCTTTTCCACGAGCCTCCCCTCGCCGCAGCGCGGGCAGAGCACGCCCGTGGAGAAGGGCGCGGCATAATCGCAGTCGGGATAGCCCGTGCAGGCGATGAAGCGGCTGCCCGTGCGGGAACGCTTGACGACCAGGTCCCTGCCGCAGCGCGGGCATTCGCCCACCTTTTCCAGCTGCTGTTTCTGCGGGGCGACGATCTCCAGCGCGCCGTCGGCATTGCGCTGGAAATTGCTGGTGTACCGGCATTCGGGATAGCCGGAGCAGGCCAGGAACTGACCGGCCTTGCCGAACTTGATCACCAGCGGCTTGCCGCAGTCCGGGCAGGTCAGATCCGTGGGAATGCCCCCCTTGACGGACTGCATGTTTTTGGCCGCCGCCGCCAGGGTGGGATTGAAGTCGTCGGCGAAGTGATGCAGCAGGTCCACCCACTGTTCCTTGCCTTCCGCCACCTTGTCGAGGCCTTCTTCCATGCTGGCCGTGAAGCCCACGTCCATGAGCCGCCCGAAGTGCTCCACGAGCTGCCTGCAGACGATGCGTCCCAGATCCGTGGGGATGAAATGCCTGTCCTGGAGGCTGACGTACTCGCGGTCCTGCAGGGTGGAGATGATGCTGGCGTATGTGGACGGTCGTCCGATGCCGCGCTCTTCCAGCTCGCGTACGAGGCTGGCTTCGCTGTAGCGGGCCGGGGGCTGGGTGAACTTCTGTTCCTTCTCCAGCTTGTCCAGCGCCAGTTCCTGCCCCGGCGTCAGCGGGGGCAGCTCGCTGTCCGCCTCGTCCTGACTCCTCGGCATGGCCGCCAGAAAGCCCGGGAAGAGCAGCCGCTCGCCCTTGGCGCGCCACTGGCTCGGCCCGCAGGCGATGAGCGCCGTAGTGTCGTGGAAGCGCGCCCCGGCCATCTGCGAGGCCACGAAGCGCGACCAGATGAGCCGGTAAAGATTGTACTGATCCGGCGGCAGATGCCCTTTGAGACTGTCCGGGGTGATGGTCACGTCCACGGGGCGGATGGCTTCATGCGCGTCCTGCGCGCCGCTCTTGGCCTTGTAGACGCGGCTTTTGGCCGGCAGGTAGTCCTTGCCCCAGGTGGCGGCGATGAAGTCGTGGGCCGCCGTACGGGCCTCATCGGCGATGCGCGTGGAGTCCGTACGCATATAGGTGATGAGGGCCGTGATGCTGCCGTCCTCCATCTCCACGCCTTCGTACAGGCGCTGCGCGATGGTCATGGTGCGCTTGGCCGTGTAGGAGAGGCGCTGGTTGGCCGCCTGCTGCAGGGTGGACGTGATGAAGGGCGGCTGCGGCGCGCGCTCGCGCTCCTTCTGCTCCACGCTCTCCACGCGCCAGGGCTGCCCGTTCAGGGCATCCTCCAGCGCCCGGGCGGCCTCGGCATGGGGGATGACGGCCTTTTTGCCGTTGAGCTTGTGCAGTTCGGCCCGGAAGGGCGGCGGCGTCTCGCCCCGCAGATGGGCGCGGAACTGCCAGTATTCTTCCGGCACGAAGGCATCCCGTTCGTCCTCCCGCTCCACGATGAGCCGCAGCGCCACGGACTGCACCCGGCCGGCGGAAATGCCGCGCTTGATGGTCTTCCAGAGCAGGGGGGAGATCTTGTAGCCCACCAGCCGGTCGAGCACCCGCCGTGCCTGCTGGGCCTCGAAAAGATCCCGGTTGAGCGCGCGGGGGTGGGCCAGCGCGTCCTTGACGGCCCGCGCCGTGATCTCGTTGAACTGGATGCGCTTGATGTCCCTGGCCTTGTCGCCGATGAGCTCGGCCACATGCCAGGCGATGGCCTCCCCTTCCCGGTCGGGGTCGGGCGCAAGATACACGGTCTCGGCCTTGGCCGCAGCGGCGCGCAGCTCGCTGACCACGTTTTTCTTGTTGTCGATGACCTGATACTGGGGGGCGAAGTCGTTGGCCTCGTCCACCCCCAGTGAGCTGGACGGCAGGTCGCGCACATGGCCCACGCTGGCCAGCACCATGTAATGCGGCCCCAGGAATTTCTTGATGGTCTTCACCTTGGCAGGCGATTCCACGATGATCAGCTCTTTGCCCATGCCTCTGCTCCCTCTCCAGTTTCGCAGGCGAGAATACGGCAAAATGCGGCAGCGTCAAGAGGCCCACGCGCATGCCGCCGGCGCTGGGGAACGCTTTTGCCGCGTTTTCGACGACATACGCCGGGTTGGACCAGTCCCGCTCCCGCCCGCCCCGCTTCTCTTGTGGTTACTTCTTTCTTCTTCATGGCGCAACAGGGCAGGCAGCGTCGCGCAGATTCCGATTCTTTCCCTCGGGTCATCGGGACGGGTAGACAAGACGTTTCTCCTGATAAATAAAAAACTAGTTTTTTATTTAAGTAGTCTCTACCGCCCAAAGGACTCCTCATGGCTGCTCGAGTACGAAAATATGCCGGCCTGCGCCATCTCATCGTCCTGCTGACGGCGTGCTGCCTGTTCCTGTCGGGCTGCGGAGCCAAACTTTCGGACAGCGGCACAATCCCCTCGGTGACGATCGCAAAGGATACGCCCTTTACTCTGGAAGTCTCGACGGAGGAAGTCCAGAAAAGGGGGATGCGCGTCGACGGCCTGACCGCCGCCATCAGGGAGCAGCTCCAGACCGCCGGCGGGGTGGAGGCCGCAAACGGCCCCGGCCCCGGCACGCTGGCGGTATGTGTGGAGGTGCGGGGCATCTATCTTGCCGGCATGACACGCAAAAATTATTTGACGACCATGGGAGCCACGGCTGTTGCCCTGACGGTGGCCGCCGTGCCGGGGACTGTGGTGGGGGCCGCCCACGGCCTGATGAACTCCGCTTGTTGCTGCATCGTCCCGAGCGTCATTGCGGGGGGAGTCCTGGGCGCCGCCACAGGCGCGACCCTGGGCCATGTTATGAGTGAGGGCAGCAGGGAAGCAAGAGAGATCTGGGCCTGCGGGCCAGTGTGAGCATCGGACGCGGCGAAGCGCCGGAGGAACAGAAGATCATCATCAATTCCGGCAGACCGCTCTGGGAAAATCCGTTGGACATCCTCTGCGAAAAGCTTGCGGAACGCATCCGCAAGACGCTGGAGACCGAGCCGGCTCCGGCCTCGTAGGAATGGGCACGCTGCCCGCCTTCCGCAACGCGCCCCGCCCGCTTCCGGCATCGCGGCGGAAACGCCCGACAGGACAGATCGATGTACCCCTCTCTTTTTTTCCTCCGACTTGCGGCGGCGCGGTCCGCTTGTCTCCCTGGCCGGAATGCCGTATGGCTGAATAAACGGGATGTCCCTCCGGCGTCCGCGACACGCGAGGCATCCCCTGTCAGGAGGTATCGGGCGACGTCCTGGACAACAAGGCGTTCCGTCCCGCTCCTGGGGAGGACAACATGAGGCTTTCTTGCCGTCGCAAGCGCATCGGCGCATACCTGGCCCTTCTTCCGCTCTGCTTCTGCCTGCTTCTGGCGGGCTGCGGGGCACGCCCGGACAGCGGCGCCCTCGCGCCGGTCCGTGTGGACGAAAACACCTCCTTTTATCTGGATGTCTCGGGGGCCGGCATCAATGCCGAAGACCTCAAATACACCATCATGGGCTACCTCCAGAGCGATACCGGCATGAACATGGCCGACAGCCCCGGCCCCGGGACACTGGTGGTGCGCGTGGACGTGCGGGAGATCTTCCCGGCGGGCAGCTCGAGCATGGATGCCCGGGAGACCCTGGGGACCACCGCTACCGGCGTCCTGCTGGGCACGCTGGTGGGGGGGCTTGCGGGCGGCCGCAGCGGCGCACTCATCGGCGCGGGCGTGGGCGCGGCCACGGGCATCGGCGTCTCGGCGCTGGACAGCCGGACGAAGACCCTCTGGGCCATGCGTGCGGATGTCGGTCTGGCCCGGGACAAGGCCCCGGACAAGCTGGAAGAGATCGTCGTCAGCGCCGACGGCGTCAGCTCCCGCGACGAGGCGCTGCCCACCCTGCAGGACAAGCTGGCCCAGCGCATCAGCGCGGCGGTCACGACCTCGACCGCCGGCGGCGGGCACGAGAAGTGACGCCACCACGGCATCCCGCCCTTGCGGACGGCGGCTGATCCCGCGCCGCCTTGCCCGCTCGGAGGAGCCCGCACGGCCGCGGCGGCACTGGACATGGCCGGCGAAAGCTGGTCAAATGGCAGCCGTGCCCCGCGCGGTCGCGAGGGGACGACGCCGGATGATCTGACGGGACGTGCCGCCGGTTGTGACGGACGGCAGTCCACGCCCTCCGGCCGCCCTGCACGCGCCCCCGGCAAGCGGATGGCGCGGCGGTATGGAGCACGCGCGTCAGCGAAAGCTCTCCCGGTTTCCGGGCAGAACACCGTCATGGACCGTCCGCGGGAACGGCCGCCGACGCTTCCTCTTTTCCCCCTCGGCGGAAATGCCGCACAAAACGGATAGAGCTCATGGAACACTTACGAAAATCCTTCGTGCTGCCGCTGTTGGCCTGCCTGCTGCTTTCCAGCGCCTGCGTGAAGCAGGGCGGACAGGCCGGCCCCTTGGACGTCTACCGTAACGGCAAGCTTGACGAAGCCGGAACGGACATAGCCGATGTGGCCTACGTCAACGTGCGGGACAGCACGGCGCTGGTGAACAATCTGCATGACGAGATCGCCCAGCGTCTGCGGACGCATGGCATCGAACTGACCCAGAACCCGAGCCAGGCGGGCTATATCCTCCAGATCTCCGTCCTGACCTGCGCTCCCTCGGCGACGGAGATCCTCAGGCAGCGCGTGGACGCCGGCTACGGCGCTCCCGCCGATCTGTCGGGCGCGGGCAATACCGCGCTGGTGACGGACGCCCTGCTGGTCTTGCGCCGCGTGCCGCGCGCCGGCAAGAAGCAGGCCCTGCGGAACATCTCCAACCGGCAGGCCGTGGCCAGCAGCCAGATGCGGCTCGGGCTACAGGCGCACAAGGTGCTGGACACCACCCAGAACCTGCCCCCGGACATCGGCAGCAAGCTGGCGGCGGAGATCTGCACCCCCATCCTGCACCATGCCGCCGGCACGGAAGATCCGCACGCCGCGGCAGAGCCCGCCGTAACGGACAAGAAGAGCTCCGGCGGCAAAAAATAATCCTCACGGAAACAGACATCCCCGGCAGTCCGCATCTGCCGGGGATGTCTGTTTCAGATCGCCTCAGGCCTCATCGGGCGGCGGTCCGCGAAAAATGCGTGCCGAACGCATGTCGTCATCTTGACGAACGTATGCGCCCTCCCTCCTGCCATGCTGCCGAAAACCAGTCAATGACGCAAACAATTATTCAGAATATCTGACAAAAAATAAAAGCGCACATTTTTTGCATTCCTTTCCGCGCCATGTCGGCTTTCCGTTGGAGGCGGCACGGCCACTTTTCGGGAGGGAGAACATGACCAATTCTTTGCCCCATATCCGGCCCCCTATGGAGAAGCAAACCAGCCTCTCCCTGACGCAGGGGCGCAAGTCCGCCGAGGCCGACACCTTCGCCGCCATGCTCCACAAAGAGGCGGCGGGCGTCTCCCGCCCGGCGCAGTCCGCCGACGCCCCTGCCGGTACGGAAAAGACGCCGGCCCAGACGAAGGACGGTACGGCCGCCCCGGCCACCGCCGCCGACAACAGCGCGGATGCGGCCGCTTCCGGCAAGGCCGTTCCAATGCGCTCCGAACTGCCGGGCATGCCCCTGCACGGACGGGGAATGACGCCCCTGCACCGTTCGGCCCTGGCCGGACGCACGCCCAGCGAAGTGATGCAGGGCCAGCTTTTCTCCGACGCGTCGCTGGACATCAAGCGCACGCAGGCTCTGGAAGGCTTCATGCAGACGCTGGAAGGCAGCGGGGATTCCCTCCTCTCCAGCGCCCAGAATTTCAGCGTGGCCCGTCAGCTGCCCGGCCTCAGCCTCTCCCTGCGGGACCAGAACGTCATCCGCGAGCTGAGCAGCGACGACTATGTACGCACGCACAACCCGTCCGATGCCGCCGCCGCGCGGGGACGCCGCCGTACCGCCCGCAAGCGGCACTCCCATGAAGCCGCCTACGGCGGCGAGGAGATCGGCTCCCTGTCCGCCCGCTTTGAGTCCGGCAAAGCCGGCATCTCCGCCATCGGCTACGACAGCAAGGGCGGCACGTCCTACGGCAAATACCAGATCGCGTCCCGCGTCGGCAGCATGGACGCCTTCCTGTCCTTCCTCGACACGGAAGCGCCGGACATCGCCCGGCGGCTGCGCAGCGCCGGACCGGCCAATACCGGCAGCCGGCAAGGGGCCATGCCCGAGGAATGGAAAAACATCGCCGCCGAACAGCCGGAGCGCTTCGGCAGCCTGCAGGAATCCTTCATCCGGGAAAGCCATTATGACCCCGCCGTGGCCGGCATCACGGAACGTACCCGCCTGAACATGGCGGAGCTGTCGCCCATCATGCGGGAAGTCATCTGGAGCACCGCCGTCCAGCACGGCCCGCGCGGCGCCGTGCGTATCTTTGAACAGGCGGATGCCGCCACCAGCGGCAGCGGCAAGAAATACGAGCGGGGCCTCATCTCCAACGTCTACGACATCCGTTCCGGGCAGTTCGGCGGCCATTCCGAAGGCATACGAGCATCGGTACAAGGCCGCTTCAAGGAAGAGGAAGCCCTCGCCCTGAACATGCTGGACGGCGCCACGAACCGCACGGCCTGAAAGGGCTTGCCCCACCCGTCGGAAAAGGTCGCCGGGGGGGCCGGCACGCGCCGCCCCCCGGCCGCATGACCGCGTTGCCCCCCCTCAACCAGCCACGCCGCCTGTTTCGCCCCGCATGAGCGTAGATATCCTTTTTCTGAACCTCACCCGTTTCGGCGATCTGCTGCAAAGCCAGGCGCTGCTCGAGGACTGCCGCCGGGCCGGCCTGCGGGCCGGGCTCGTCTGTCTGGACAATTTCGCGGCGGCCCTGCCGCTGCTGCGCTCGCTTCCCGAGGCCTGGCCCCTGCCGGGGGCGGAATTCCTCCGGCGGCTGGACGGCAAGGGGCCGGGCCGGAGCTGGCATGACGCCCCCGCCCTGCTGCTGGACTTCGTAGGCCGCCTGCGGCAGGAAGCCGCGCCGCGGCACATCGTCAATCTGACGGCCACCCTGCCGGCCCGCCTGCTGGCCTCCCTGCTGGCCCCCTCCCCCGAGGCCGTCACAGGCTTTGCCCTGGACCGCGAGGGTTTCGGCTTCTGTCAGGGCAACTGGGCCGCCTACCTCTGCGGCACGACCCTCAAACGCTGCAACGCTCCCTTCAACATGCAGGACATGTTCCGCATGGCCGCCCGGCCCGCCATCCGGGCCCTCGGCCACCCGGCCGCCGCTGACGAGCCGTCGCACGGCGGCCGCCTGCTGCCGCCGAGCGACGCCCTGCGTCAGCAGGTGGACGGCCTGCTTGCCGCCGCCCCGGAAGGCTGTCGCGGTCTTGTCGGTTTGCAGCTCGGCGCCAGCCACCCCGCCCGACAGTGGCCGGAAAGCTCCTTTGCCGCCGTGGGGGACGGCCTGTGGCGCTCGGCCGGCCTCTGCCCCGTGCTGCTGGGGACCGCCTCCGAAAAGCCGCTGGCCCGCGCCTATGCCAAGCATGCGCGCGGTCCGTTCCTCGACGCCGTGGGCGCCACCAGCCTGCCCGCGCTGGCCGGGCTCGTCTCGCGCCTGCGCCTGCTGGTGACCAACGACACCGGCACCATGCACCTTGCCGCCGGCCTGGGCATCCCCTCGCTGGCCATCTTCCTGGCGACGGCCCAGGCCTGGGATACCGGCCCCTATCTGGAAGGCTGCTGCTGCCTTGAACCCGCCCTGCCCTGCCACCCCTGCGGTTTCCGGCAGACCTGCCCGCATGACGGCGGCTGCCGCCGGCACATCTCGCCCCGTACGGTCCTGCGGCTGGCCCTGGGCTGGCTGGCGTCCGGCCGCTGGGAAAGCGGCGTGGACGACGGCCTGCGGCAGGAGGCGCGCGTCTGGCGAACCACGCGGGACCCCGTGTCCGGCTTTGTCGATCTCGCCTGCCTGAGCGGACACGAGCATGAAGACCGCAGCCTCTGGCTGCACCTGCAACGCCATTTCTGGCAAGGGCTTCTTGATGAGCTGGACGGCATGCCGGCCTCTTCCCCATCCCCGCTCCCGGCGGATGTTGTGGACGCCGCGCGGCTGTCGGGCACTGTCCGTACGCTGCTGCCCGTCCTGCAGGAGGCCGCCCACTTCCTTGCCGCCCTGCCGGAACAGTGCCGGCTGGCGACGGCTCATCCGCGCATGGGCCAGCTCCTCCTGCGTGCCTGCGACCACATCCAGCGCCTTCTGGAAAGCGGGGACGAGCTGACCTCCCTGGGCTACTTCTGGCATGAGGCGCGGCAGGCCCGCGGCAGCGATCTGGCGGCGCTGGCCAGGCTTTCCGAGCGTCTTGCCCACCACATACGGTTGCTGACCGCGCTCCTGACGTCTTGATAAGGTACGTTTTTTGCTTTATGCTCGATAAACCCTTTCAGGGAAAATTTTGCCGGCAAGTTCCCGCCTCCCGACGGGAGCTTCTATTGTTCGCTGATGCGAGGAGGTTTTATGATCATTGTGGACGGCCGTAACAGCGGCAAGGAGATCTCCAACTTTGCCAATCTCGAGGAAATCCTCGTGGACGTTATGGAAGATGAGGGGATGGAAAATCGCGTGGTCACCGATGTGCTGGTGAACAACGAACAGTTCTCCGAGATCTATCCCCATCAGGCCGAAGACATCTCCACTGCCTCCATCACTTCCGTGGAAGTACGCTCCGTCGAAGCCTCGGAGATGGCGCTGGCCATCGCGGGCGAAATGGAAAAAGTCGCCCTGATGATGGAAAAGGCCGCCCACGAGATCGCGCGCCTCTTCCGCGAAGCCTCCAATACCGACGCGCTCGAACTGCTGCAGGACCTGCTGGACGTCAACCGCGACTTTATGAGCATGCTTGCCCTGCTGCGTACCCAGTACCTCAAGGGCGTCAAGAGCGACGACCTCAACATCCGGGAGGAAAAATTTACCGATCTGCTCTCGGAAATGACCGAAGTGTTCGAAAGCGAGGACTGGATCCTGCTGGCCGACCTGCTCGAATACGAATTTGCGCCCCTCTGCCTTGAATGGCGCACCACCAGCCAGAACGTACACAAGGCCATGCAGGAACAAAAAGCCTGAACGGCCGCCGGAGGGACCCATGTCACGCGCGCTGCAATTGCTGGATCAGGCTTTTCAATTGGGCCGGCTGGAACGCGAGGCCCTGCGCGGCAAGAACTATGACCTTGCCGTGGAACTCTCCGAACAGCGTCAGGCGCTGACCCAGGAGGCCTGGGACAATCTCGGCCAGGAGGACAGGCCTGCCTATCTGGAACGCCTCCTGCGCATTGCCGACCTGCAAAAGGAACTCAGCGGGCTGGCCCGCTCGGCCCACAGCAGCATCCTGTCGGCCCTGCAGGGGTCGCGCCGCCAGAAAAAACGCTTGTCCGGCTATCAACGGACGATCGCGCTCAGCCTGCAATAAGCAATAAGCTTTTTTCCGTACGCCCGCACAAGGGGATGCGACAGCATCCCCTTTTTTTGCGGCTTGCTGGCAGCGGGCCTTCCGCGGACAACTTGCCGCAAAAAAAGGGCTCATGCCGAAGCATGGGCCCTTACCTTCCTCATGGTGCCGAGGGACAGAATTGAACTGCCGACACGGGGATTTTCAGTCCCCTGCTCTACCAACTGAGCTACCTCGGCCCTGACGGCGAACCGTCGTGACAGGAATGCTTGTACGCCAAAGCAAAAGGTTTGGCAAGTCCTTTTTTCATCTTTTTCCCCGGCCCTTGAATTCTCGCCGCTCCGGCGGCATACTCCCCCGGCCCGGCGGCAGCGCGCCCGAGCCTTCCGGGTACTTCCCAGCCACAGGAACCACACATGGACCAGCGTCATCCGCTCCCCCTCTTCCTGCGTGAAGCGCAGGAACTGCAACGCCTCGGCGCCTGGCGTCTCTGCGGACAGGCCCTGCTGACGGGCCTCATCGCCGGCGGGATCATCGGTCTTTTTCGCCGGCTCTACGACATCATCCGACTCCACGCCTCCTTCTGGCTGCAACTCTATGTCGCGGACACCCCGTGGGCCTGGGCCTGCATTCTCGGCGGCCTGGCCCTGCTGGCACTGGTCGCCCATCTCCTGTTGCGCCATGAGCCGCTCATCAGCGGCAGCGGCATACCCCAGGTGGAGCTCATGGCGGCCGGCCTCCTGCCGCCCATGCGCTGGCGGCGCGTGCTCTGGTGCAAGTTCGTGGCCACGCTGGCGGCCCTGAGCGCCGGCCTCTCCGTGGGTCGTGAAGGCCCGTGCATCCAGATGGGAGCCTGTGTGGGGGCGGGCGTCGGGCGGCTCTGGCACAGCCCGGAGGAACAATACTCCCGCTTCCTCGTGGGCGGCAGCGTGGCCGGGCTCACGGCGGCCTTCGGCGCGCCGGTGGCGGGCCTGCTCTTCGCCTTCGAGGAGATGCGCAGCCCGCTTGGCCTGCCCCTGCTCTTCTTTGCGGCGCTCTCGGCCCTCGGGGCCTGGGCGGCGCTCGTCCTCTTCTTCGATTTCGGGCCGGTCTTCCCCTTTGCCGTCTGGAAGGACGCGGGCCTGCCCCAGTACGGGCTGGCCCTGGGCATGGGCCTGCTGTGCGGGGTGGCCGGCCTCATGTATAATGAAGTCATCATCCGTCTGACCCTCTGGCAGGACTCTCTGACCTGGCTGCCGCCGTGGCTGCGCTCGGCCTTCCCCTTCGGCCTGAGCGCCCTGCTGCTGGCCGCCGTTCCGCGACTCGTGGGCGGCGTGGGCATCGAGACGCTCGACCTGGCCTCGCCCGTGCTGCTGGGCGGCGGGCTGGGCTTCCTGCTGCTCCTGCTGCTGGGCAAGACCCTCCATTCCGGCCTGAGCTTTGCCTCCGGCGTGGCCGGCGGCCTGCTCATGCCCATGCTGCTGGCCGGGAGCCTGCTGGGGGCCTGCGTGGCCAGCCCCCTGCTGGCACAGGGCTGGCTGCACGCCGACGAGATCCCCTTGCTGCTCGTCCTGGGCATGGGGGGCATGTTCGCCGCCACGGTGCGCGCCCCGCTCACCGGCGCGGCCCTGGTGGTGGAGATGGCGCGCTGTCCCTTCTCCGCCCCCGCCGTCCTGCTGACGGCCCTGACGGCCTCGCTGGTGGCCGCGCGGCTGGGCGGCGAACCGGTCTATGACAGCCTCAAGCGCCGCATCCTGCGCCGCCGTGCGGCGCAGACGCCGGCCAGTCCCCGAACAAATGATATATAATACATTGAAATAACAGTATTTAAAAAAAAGTTCTTGCAAAAAGCACAGCAATTGGCTAACACAGGGCACTCTCCAAAAACCTTGACAAGGTGATGCCATGACCCGCAAAGACCGCACCGAAGGCATTTACAGCCGCCGCGAAGTGCTCGACGAAAGCGAGCGCCGCCAGTACTGCCTGATTCAGCTCAAGGAACTCCTTTCCTACGCCTACCGCTATTCGGAAGACGTCAAGAAGCGCTTCGACCGCGCGCAATTCAATGTGGAGAAGTTCAAGACCCTCTCCGACATCAAGCATATCCCCATCCTCAAGAAAAAAGAGCTCATCTTCCTCCAGTCCATGGGCCCGCGGCTGGGCGGCCTGCTGACCAAGGACATCGGGGACTTGAAGCGCATCTTCCTTTCGCCCGGCCCCATCTTCGACCCCGAGGATCGCGCCGAGGACTACTGGGGCTATACCGAAGCCTTTTATTCCGTGGGCTTCCGGCCCGGCGACGCCGTGCAGAACACCTTCAATTACCAGCTGACGCCCGCCGGCCTCATGTTCGAAGAGCCGCTGCGCAATCTGGGCTGTGCGGTCATCCCGGCCGGCCCGTCGGACGCCACCACGCAGCTGGACGTCATGCAGAAACTGCGCGTCTGCGGTTATGTGGGCACGCCGAGCTTCCTCATGCACCTTGCCCAGAAGGCCGAGGAAAAGGGCCTCAACCTGCGCAAGGACCTTTTCCTCGAAGTGGCCTTCGTCACCGGCGAGCGCCTTTCCGAAAAGATGCGCTCCCAGATGGAAAAGAAGTACGACCTCATCATGCGTCAGGGCTACGGCACGGCGGACGTGGGCTGCATCGGCTACGAATGCTTCCACAAGACCGGCCTGCACATCGCCAACCGCTGCTATGTGGAAATCTGCCACCCCGACACGGGCATCCCGCTCAAGGATGGCGAAGTGGGCGAGATCGTGGTGACGGCCTTCAACAAGACCTATCCGCTCATTCGTCTTGCCACGGGCGACCTGTCCTACATCGACCGCAGCCCCTGCGCCTGCGGCCGCACCAGCCCGCGCCTGGGCAGCATCGTGGGCCGCGTGGACACCACGGCCCGCATCATGGGCATGTTCGTGTATCCGCATCAGGTGGAACAGGTTATGAGCCGCTTCGAGGAAGTGAAGCGCTGGCAGATCGAAGTCACCAACCCCGGCGGCATCGATGAGATGACGCTCTTCATCGAGACCAGCGGCTTCAAGCGCGAAGAAGAGCTGCTGCATCAGTTCCGCGAAAAGATCAAGCTGCGTCCCGAGCTGAAGATCCTTGCGCCCGGCAGCCTGCCGCCGCAGATCCGCCCCATCGAGGACAAGCGTCACTGGGATTAGAGCATTTTGCCTTTGAAAAAGGCAAGATGCGAGGCGGCAGCACAGCGCCGCCCGGCCGAAAGTGCGCGGAAAAACCGCGTTTTTTCGCGAAACGCCAGGCCATATGGTTTGAAACGCAACGCGTTTCAAAGTGGAAATGCTCCAGACCCTTTTCCGCCTCCCTTCGGAGGCGGCATCAGCACTGCGGAAGGGGCGCACGGCCGGGACTCGACCTCCTTTCGGCCAGCGTCCCTTCCGCCCTTATGGAGGACCCCCTATGTCAGCTACCCCCTGCGCCGCGCTCCGGGAATGGCTCGAACAACGTCACGCCGCGGTCATGGCCGCGGAAAACCGGGCCCTTGCCTGCCTGGAAAAGGGCGATCTGCCCGGCCATTCCGAAGGCATGCACGAAAAGGCCCGCCTGCTGGCCGCCATCAGCAAGGATGTCGCGCCCCTGCTGGCCGCCCTGCCCGCGGATATGGACGCGCAGGAACGCGAACGCCTGCGCCATCGTCTGCATTGCTTTTCGGCCAGCGCCAACAATGCCCTGCGGCTGGATTCGCTCTTCTATATGTCCGCCCTGCTTTACCCTGAGGATCACAAGCCCGGCCAGCCGGACGACATGCAGGTCTTCATCGCCTCGCTGTCCGCCTGAGCCGTCCCCCTCTCCCCCCATTGACCGGGCCGCGTCCCGGACTGGAGCTCCCACATGAAATATGTTCCCTTTGCCATGACGGCCTGCGCCGCCCTGTGCGCCCTTGCCCTTTCCCTCTCCACCGCCGCTCAGGCCATGCCGGGCATGGAATCCGGCCACGGCGCGGCGGCGGAAAAATTCGCCAGGATGGATGCGGACAAGGACGGCAAGGTCAGCGAAAAAGAATTCTTCGCCGCCTACCCCAACATGCAGAAAGGCGCCTTCACCGCCATCGACACGGACAAGGACGGCAGCATCAGCGAGAAGGAATGGTTCGGCTTTGCGGTGGATCACGCCAAGGGCCGCGCGGGCATGCCCGCTCCCGCCCAGAAGGAGGCCGCCCCCGCCGCTCCCGCTGGTGAGGATGTGCCGCTGGTCATGCCGCCTGCGAAATAGCCGGACAAGGATGCTCGTCCATGCCGCGTAACGTCCCCATCCCCCAGCCAGGCCGCCGGGCCGCCTGTCCCGGCGTCGACCTTGCCGCCGTGCCCGAGGCCCCGGCACAGGTCGTCGTGCCCGCACGCACGCCTTTCGGCGCGCCGCAACCGGAATTCCTGCCCATGAGCCGGCGGGAGATGGACGCGCTGGGCTGGGACGAGCTGGACGTGCTCTTCATCAGCGGGGACGCCTATGTGGACCACTATGCCATGGGCAGCGTGCTGCTGGGCCGCTGGCTGGTGGCGCACGGCTTCCGGGTCGGGCTGGTCTGCCAGCCCCGCTGGGAAAGCCCGGACGACCTGCTGGTCATGGGCAGGCCGCGCCTGTTCGCCGGCATCAGCGCCGGCGCGCTGGATTCCCTGCTGGCCCATTACACGGCCTTCCGCAAAAAACGTTATGATGACGCCTACACGCCCGGCGGGCGGGCCGGAGCCCGCCCCAACCGGGCCTGTATCGTCTACGCCAATCTGGCGCGGCAGGCCTTTCCCGGCCTGCCGGTCATCTTGGGCGGCATAGAGGCCTCCCTGAGGCGGGTCAGCCATTACGACTTCTGGACGGACAGCCTGCGCCGCTCCATCCTCATGGACGCCAAGGCGGATCTGCTGCTCTACGGCATGGGCGAGCGCGCCACGCTGGAATGCGCCCGCCGCCTGCGCGAGGACAGAGACATCCGCGGCATCGACGGGTCGGCCTGGATGGACGGTCTCACGGCGGGCGGCCAGCCCGCCAATCTGCCGCCGGAGCTGGCGGGCAGCGTGGGCATGCTCCTGCCCTCGCACGAACAGCTCAAGGAGGAGCCCGCCCAGCTCCTGCGCCAGACGCGTTTGCTGGAACAGCAGGTGCATGGGCTTGACCGCTGGGCCTTCGAGCCCGTGGGCGGCTCCCGCGCCGTGGTGCTGGCCCGTCCGGCCGCGCCCCTGACGACGGAGGAAATGGACGCCCTCTACAGCCTGCCCTTCACCCGCAAGGCCCACCCCGCCTATGCCGAGCCCGTCCCGGCCGAAGAGATGCTGCGTACCAGCATCACCAGTCACCGGGGCTGCGGCGGGGGCTGTTCCTTCTGTTCGCTGGCCCTGCATCAGGGGCGGCGCATCTCTTCCCGCTCACAAGATTCCATCCTTGCCGAAGCGGCGGAGCTGGCGCAAAACAGCAATTCGCGCCGTGGCGGTCTTGCCATTTCCGATGTGGGCGGCCCCACGGCCAACATGTGGCAGGGCCATTGCGCGCTGGACAGCGAACGCCTTGCCGACGGCCGCCGGCCGCGCTGCCGCCGCGCGAGCTGCTGCTTCCCCACGGTCTGCCGCTCCTTCATCACGCCGCAGATGCGCCATGTGGAGCTGTTGCGGGCCGTACAGCGCCTGCCCGGCGTGCGACAGGTACGCGTGGCCAGCGGCATCAGGGCGGATCTCGCCTTGCGCGAGCCTGACGCGCTGGCCGCCTATACCGGCGAATTCACCGGCGGTCAGCTCAAGGTGGCCCCGGAGCATTGCGTGCCGGAAGTGCTGGAACGCATGCGCAAGCCGCCGCTCGATGTCTTTGAGGCCTTTTTGCAAAGTTTCGTACGCCAGAGCCGCCGTCTTGGCCGGGAACAGTATGTCGTCCCCTATCTGATGAGCGGCTTTCCCGGCTGCACGGATGAGGACATGCGCGAACTGGCCCAGTGGCTGGCCCGCCGTCACTGGAGCCCGCAGCAGACGCAATGCTTCATCCCCACGCCGGGCAGTCTGGCCACGGCCATGTTCTACGCCGGCTGCGACGAGAGCGGCGAACCGATCTATGTGGCCCGCAGCGACGCCGACCGCCTGCGCCAGCACCGTATCCTCATGCCGCATTTCGGACGACCCGACCCGGGCCGGAACACTGAACGCGAGCGGCCCGCGGGCAACGGACAGCGACGGCGCGGTGAGCCCCGGCAGCAGGCCGACCCGGCCCCCCGCGCGGCCTGGCCCTTCCGTTCCGGCCGCAAGACCGCACGGGACGGCGGCGGGCGCTGAGACACGCCCCGCGACGGGCTGTCGGACCCAGCTCCCCTGTCCCCTGAATCCGTATCCTTTCCGGTTCCAAAGCCGCCAGATGCGGCTGTCTGATCAGAGCGCAGCGCGGAACACGATACGCCGCGTCCGCCTGTGTCCCCATCCCGGCGCATCCTTCCCCGGGAGCGTCCGGCGTGTGCTCCCGTATCCTCAGTGAGGAGGCGGACAAGAGGCATCCACTCGCCGCACACTGTCACTCCCGCATTTCTTCCCGAGCCCCCCTTGCGGGAAACGTCACGGCTGCCCGCCGCGTCAACAGTCGCATCCGCCGCATCCCGCTGAAGCCCGCATGCTCGCCGCATCGGCACAGCATGCCCCGCGAACACGCGACGCAAAAAAGCCGGCGTGAACAGATCCCGCCGGCTGCAAAAACAGAAAAAGGGGACTTCTGAGAAGTCCCCGTATCTTCTGGTGGAGCTGGGGAGAATTGAACTCCCGACCTCTTGAATGCCATTCAAGCGCTCTCCCAACTGAGCTACAACCCCTTCGGACAAGATGGATATTGCCGAAAACACCCCCCGTTGTCAACGAAAAATTTTCAAGAACGCAAAAAAATCTTTCTTCAAAAATTAACAAATTATTTCAATATGTTATTTTTCTGAAGCCAGCTTTGCCATCACCTTGCCGCAGGCCTCGAGCGCCTTGGCCAGCACATCATCGGCCACGGCGTAGGAGAAGCGGATGCAGTTGTCGTCGCCGAAGGCCGCGCCGGGGACCAGGGCCACATGGGCCTCATCTAGCAGACGCGTGCACAGCTCCGTGGAGTTCTTCACGCTGCCGCCGTAGCAGCCGCTCACGTCCACGAACAGATAGAAGGCCCCGTCGGGCTGCGGGCAGACGGCCCAGGGCCAGGTGCGGATGGCCTGCATGGCCATGTCGCGCCGCCGCTGGAAGGCTTCCAGCATGGGCGCGAGGCAGTCCAGCGAACCGTTGAGCGCCGCCACGGCCGCCTTTTGAGCGATGGAACAGATGTTGGAGGTGCTGTGCCCCTGCATGCTGGAGATCTTCTTGATGAGGTCGGCATGGGCCACCAGATAGCCCACGCGCCAGCCGGTCATGGCGAAGCTCTTGGAAAGGCCGCCCAGGATGGCGATCTCGTCCGGGCGGCGCACGAAATGATGGATGGCGCTGGCCATCTTTGCCGGCGCGAAGACGAGCTGATCATAGATCTCGTCGCAGAGCACGAAGATGCCGTGGGCATGGGCCCACTCCAGCAGAGCGTCCAGTTCGGCGGCGGTATAGACCGCGCCGGTGGGATTGCTGGGCGAATTGAGGATAAGCAGCCGGGTCCGGCTGGTGACGTGTTTGTCCAGCATGGCCGGAGTGATCTTGAAGCCCTGCGCGGCGGAGGCCTGCACGATGACGGGCACGCCGCCGGCCAGACAGACGATGTCCGGGTAGCTCAGCCAGTACGGCGCGGGGATGAGCACTTCGTCGCCGGGATTTATGGTGGCCTGCGCGAAATTGTAGAGCGCATGCTTGCCGCCGGCGGAGATGATGGTATTCTCGGCCTTGATGTCGGCGTCGTAGACCTTTTTGAAATACCCCGCCACGGCCTGCCGCAGCTCGGGGATGCCGGGCACGGCGGTATACCGGCAGAAATTGGCGTCGATGGCGGCCTTGGCCGCCTCACAGATATGTTTGGGCGTGGGGAAATCCGGCTCTCCTACGGCAAGGCTGATGAGCTGCACCCCCTGTTCGCGCAATTCCATGGCGCGGGTGTTGACACTGAGGGTCAGGGAAGGTTTGATGGTGCGCAACCGTTCGGAAATCTGCATGTGGGACTCCTTGCAAGCTTGGCTGTCCTGCGGGGCGGCCCATCCGTCAGCAGGGACAACGGTTAAGGGTAGCCATTTCCCCCAACGCTGTAAACCGACGCCGCCCGGCGAACGAGGCCCTTCATGCCGCAGTCCAGCTCCCCCCGCCCCGCCCCGCTCCTGCCGTTTGTCGCCCCCTGCGTCTGCGGTACGTTCCTGCGCCGCCACAAACGCTTCAGCGTGGAGATGCGCCTGGACGGCCGGGATGTCTGGGTGCACAGCAACAATTCCGGCAGCATGCTGGGGCTGACCCGTCCGGGCAGTCCCATGCTGGCCAGCCCCGCCGCCAACCCCGCCCGCAAGCTGGCCTATACGCAGGAGGCCGTCTGGCTGGGCGATGTCCTCCCGGACGGTCGCGGCGGCGCCCTGCCCGGGCGGCGGGGATTCTGGGTCGGGGTCAATACCGCCGTGCCCAATCGTCTGCTGGAGGCCGCCTTCCATGCCGGACGGCTCCCCTTTGCCGCCGGCTACACCCATTGCCGCCGGGAGGCCGTACGCGGAAAAAGCCGGCTGGACGCCCGCTTCACCGCGCCGGACAGGCCGCCGCTCTGGGTGGAATGCAAGAACGTCACCATGACCGAAGACGATGCGGCCTGCTTCCCGGATGCGGCCACGGAGCGCGGCCGCAAGCATTTACGGGAACTCATGGACATCGTACGCTGCGGCGAACGGGCGGCCATGTTTTATCTGGTGCAGCGGGCGGACGGCCGATGTTTCGCGCCGGCGGACTTCATCGACCCCGACTACGCGGAGCTGCTGTATGAAGCCGTGGCGGCCGGGGTGGAGATCCATCCCTTCCGGGCCCGCATCACCGCTCAGGGCGTCGATCTGGAGGAACCGCTCCCCCTGCGGCCCCGCCGCCCCTGAACCGGGAGCCCCGCCCCGGACGTTTTCACCCCAACACAGTAACGGAGACTCTCATGGTGGAATTTCTGGCCCTGCTCGTGATGAGCGTCGTGGCCGTGGCGGCGCTTGCCGCGGGCATCAGCTTCTTCGCCCAGATCGAACGCCGCCCGGCACTGGGCTGGGCCGCCTTTCTGGTGGGCTGCTTTTTGCTCTTCTGGGTGCTCGGCCTCTGGGAAGGCGCGGGCATGCACGCCTGGGGCGTGCTCGGCATCGCCTTCGTGCTCCTGCTGGCGGGGGCCTACGTCCTGCTGAAGCTGGCCCGGCGCTTCTGGCGGCAGCGGCAGGAACGCCGGGCGGCCCGCGACGGCCATCCCCGCTGAGCCGTCCCGGTCGGGCGGCCCGCCCGCCGGAAGGGACGGGGAAGACGGACGCCCTCTTGCGGCAGGCGCGGGAAACGCGCACAATGCCCGTGGCGGACGGCAGCGCCGCCCGGCCAAAATCAGGCGGAAAAACCGCACGTTTTCCGCGAAACGACAGGCCGTATGGTTTGGAGCGCAATGCGTTCCAAACGGAAGATGCTCTACAAGAGGTGTTCGGCATGGCTTACCGTTTTCTTCCCAGCTATACCGCTGATGAACTGGCCCGCATCCAGCTTAACGGCCTGCGCTTCACCGTGGCGCAGGCCCTGCGCTCTCCCCAGTACCGGGAAAAGCTCGCCGCCTGCGGCGTCGAGCCCGGCGACATCCGCAGTCTGGATGACCTGCGCCGCCTGCCCACGGTGGATGTGGACGACCTGCGCGCGGGCTATCCCCTGCCCCTCTGCTGCGTACCGGAAGAGGAGATCGTCCGCATCCATGCCTCCAGCGGCACCACGGGCAAACGCAAGATCCTTGCCTATACGCAAAAGGATATCGAGACCTTCAGTCTCCAGATGGCCCGCTGTTACGAGCTGGCGGGGCTGACCCCGGCCGACCGCATGCAGGTGGCCGTCGGCTACGGCCTCTGGACGGCGGGCGCGGGCTTCCAGCGTGGCAGCGAGAAGCTCGGCATGCTGACCATCCCCGTGGGCCCGGGCAATCTGGACATGCACCTGCAATTGCTGCGCGATCTGGGGGCCACCTGCTTCGGAGCCACGGCGTCCATGGCCCTGCTCATGGCCGAGGAGGTGGAGCGGACGGGCATCCGCGACGAGCTGAAGCTGAAAAAGGTCATCTGCGGTTCGGAGACCCGCAGCGAAAAGATGCGCCTGGCCATCGAGAGCAAGCTGGGCCTCGAGGCCAGTTACGACATCGCGGGCATGACCGAGATGTACGGCCCCGGCACGGCCATGGACTGCGATGCTCACGAGGGCCTGCACTACTGGGCGGACCTCTTCATCATCGAGGTGGTCGATCCCGAGACGCTCCAGCCCCTCCCCGTGGGCGAGGTGGGCGAGATGGTGGTGACCAGCCTGCGCAAGGAGGCCGTGCCGCTGCTGCGCTACCGCACCCACGACCTTTCCCGCCTGCTGCCCGGAGAATGCTCCTGCGGCCTGGGCATGCCCCGCCATGACCGCATCCTCGGCCGCTCGGACGACATGATCATCTTCCGCGGGGTCAACATCTATCCGGGGCAGATCATGGACGTCATCGGCGGCTATGCCGAACTGGGCGGCGAGTATCAGGTGGAGCTGCGCCGGGACGAGCGGGCGCTCGATCACATGACGCTCACCGTGGAGCGCGCCCCGCGGGCGTCCGCCGACGGCGACGCCGCCCTGGCAGAACATCTGGGCCGCCGCCTGCACAAGGCCATCCTGGCCCGTGTGGACGTGCGCATCTGCGATCCGGGCAGCCTGCCGCGCACCTTCAGCAAATCCAGGCGCGTGGTGGATCTGCGGCAGTAGGCCGCTCGAGCGGGCGGATGCGGCGTGTCCCGTCCGGCCCGCTTGACAGGGAGGCTTTCCTCACCTAGGCAGAAAAAGCATATCGCGGGGAATTCCGTGCGAATCGGAAACAGTCGCGCTGCGGTAAGAGGGTACGGAGCTTCACGGACAGCAGCCTGTCCGAACAGCCAGTCGCGCAAGCGGTGAAGGCGAAGCGAAGGCCGGCGGCATGGGCCGTCATATTCCCTCAAGTCCGAAACCCGCTCTCCATCCACACCTTAACGCGTCATTGAGGAGGATCCATGTCACACATCCAGCATTTCTCCCGTTTTTTCATCCTGCTGCTCGCCATCTGGCTCGTCGGCCTGCCCCCCGCCGCTCAGGCGGAGACAGGGCCGCGTGAGGGCCTGCTCATCGTGGCCTTCGGCACCAGCGTGCCCGAAGCCGTGCCCGCCCTGAAAGCTCTTGATAACGATCTCCGGGAGGCCTTCCCCGAGGCCGCCGTGGAGTGGGCCTACACGTCCCAGATCATCCGTAAGAAGCTGGCCGCGCGCGGCACGCCCGTGGGCGGCATCAGCGACGGTCTGGCGGCCCTTGCCCGCAAGGGGGTGAAGGTCGTCCGCGTCCAGTCCCTGCACGTCATGCCCGGGGAAGAGTTCAGCGCGCTGGAACGGGCCGTGCTGCTGGACGTCAAGGCCCATCCCGGCCGCTTCGAGGCCGTCTATCTGGGCCGGCCCCTGCTGGAATCCCGGCAGGATGCCCGCGAAGTCGCGGCGGCCGTCCTGCAAAGCTGCCCCGGGCGCGCCGCCGGGGAGGGGCTCGTGCTCATGGGCCACGGACAGGCGCACGGCCGGGCCGACCTTGTCTTTGAAGGCATACGCCGGGCCTTTGTCGAGGCGGACGGCCTGACGTTCATGGCCACGGTGGAGGGCTCGCGCACCTTCGATGACCTTGCGCGGGAGCTTGCCGCCCGCAAGCTGAAGACCCTCTGGCTGCAACCCTTCATGGTCGTGGCCGGCGACCACGCCCGCAACGACCTTGCCGGCGAGGACGCGGACAGCTGGGCCTCCCGGCTGCGCAAGCAGGGCTTCCAGGTGAAGACCAACCTGCTGGGCCTTGGCGAGATCGCCGGCGTCCGGGCCGTGTTCATCCGGCATGCCCGCGAAACGAAGGACGACCTCACGCGGGAACCGGTCAAGCCGTAACGGCATATCCGGCGCACACATCATGGACGGACGGTCTCCGCCTGCCCCGGCGAGGCCGTCCGTTCAGCATTGGAAGCGGGGAAATACGTCTGGACAGGGGCGGGAAGCCGATGCTAAGGACATCCTTTGTCTGTCCAGAAAAAAATCCCGTTTTTTCGCTGTCCGGCAGCACTCATGGGGAACGTATGCCACACACCCGCCGTATAGGCGTGACCATGCGCGTCGTTCGCTCCGACCACGGCGAGACGCGTGATGCGCTGGCCCGTGACTGGCCTGTCCTGTTTGAAAGGCTCGGACGTCTGGGAGGCTATGCGCCGGACTGGCTCATGCTGCCCAATACGGGGGAGGCCTGCGTGGCCTTTGCCCGGCGGCAGGGCGTCCGGGGGCTGCTCCTGACCGGCGGCGACGACCTCGGCGCCACGCCGGACAGGGATGCCACGGAAACGGCCCTGCTCCGCTGGGCCGAACAGGAAGGCCTGCCGGTACTGGGCGTCTGTCGCGGGGCCCAGCTGCTGGCCTGCCGGGCCGGAGCGGAGCTCGTCCCCCTCGCGCGGGAGCGGCATGTGGCCGCGCGCCATGCCGTCGTCTGGCAGGCGGCGGATGTGCGCGCCGGCGGCCTGCCCCGTGAAGGCGGAGGGGAGGTCAATTCCTATCATGCCTGGGGACTGGAGGCCGCCCGCCTGCCCGCCTGCCTGATCCCGCAGGCCATCTGTCCCGAGGACGGCAGCGTGGAAGCATTCGCCCATGCCGTCCTGCCGTGGCGGGGCATCCTCTGGCACCCGGAACGCGAGGCGGCTCCCGCGCCCCGTGATCTGCCCCTCATGCAGGGGCTGTTCACCCTCAACTGAGGCCTTTGTCCACCATGACGGCATCTTCCACCGGTTCACACCCGACCCCCGACACCAAGGCGGAGACCCTGGCCCTGCTGCATGCCCACGCCTTCCCGGTGCCTCCCCTGCTCTATTTTACCCGCGCCCGCTGGACGGCCGAACCGGAGGCCGTCCTTGCCGAGATCGCGACGCGTTTTCCCGCCGTCTCGCTGGCCGTGCGGTCGTCCGCCCGCGGGGAGGACAGCGGCACGGCGTCCCTGGCGGGCGCTTTCGACAGCGTGCTGCATGTGCCCTCGCAGGATGTCGCGGCCCTGCGGGGCGCCATCATGAAGGTGGTCTCCCGCTACAGTCATGACGCGGATCAGGTGCTCGTCCAGCCCATGATCCCCCATGTGGCCATGAGCGGCGTGGTCATGACCCGCACGCTGGATGACGGTTCCCCCTACTATGTCATCAACTATGACGATATCTCAGGACGTACGGACACCATCACCAGCGGCAGCGGCATCAGCAAGACGGTCTACATCTACCGGGGGGTAAGGGCGGAATATTTTGATTCGCCCCGTCTGCGCGCCGTGCTGGATCTGGTGCGGCGGCTGGAAGCCTTCTTTGCCGGCCTGCCGCTGGATGTGGAGTTCGTGGTGGACACGGGGGCCGTGGTGCACCTGCTGCAGGCCCGCCCCATCGCCGCCGCACGGCACTGGCGCGCCCAGGTGGCGGAGGCCGTTTCCCGTCACATCCGCCATGTGGAGACCTATGCCCGCGACATCATGGCCCCGCGCCCGGGGCTGGCGGGCAGGCGGAGCATGCTCGGCGTCATGCCGGACTGGAACCCGGCGGAGATCATCGGTATCACGCCGCGCCCGCTGGCCATGAGCCTGTACCGGGACATCATCACCCGGCAGGTCTGGCGTCTGGCACGCCGGCAGATGGGTTACCGGGCCCTGCCGCCGGTGGAACTCATGCTTTCCCTGGCCGGCCGCCCGTACATCGACGTGCGCGCCAGCTTCAACTCCTTTTTGCCCGACGGCATCCCCGATCCGCTGGCCGAGCGTCTGGTGGACGCCTGGCTGGACCGCCTCGACGCGCACCCCGAATTGCACGACAAGGTCGAATTCGCCATCGTGCCCACGGTGCTGGACTTCGATTTTGACGCCACCTTCCGGGAGCGCTACCCGGAAACGCTCTCCACCACGGAACACCTGACCTTCAAGGCCGCCCTGCGCCGCCTGACCAGCCGGGCCCTGCGCCCGGCCGGGCAGACGCCCGCGCCCGGCAGTCTGGAAAAAGCCTTTCAGGATGCCCGCGAGCTGGAGCGGCGGCAACACTCCCTCGCGCTTTCCGCCCTGCCGGCGGGGACGCCGTTCTCGCTGGCGGCCTCGCTTACCTCCCTGCTGGAGGAATGCCGGGAATGGGGCACGCTGCCCTTTTCCATCGCCGCCCGCCATGCCTTCATGGCGGAAAGCCTGCTGCGCTCCGCCGTGCGCCGCGAGGCCCTGAGCGAAGAGCGCCTGGCCGCCTTCAAGCGTACCATCCGCACGGTCTCCGGCGAGCTCTCACACGACTTTGCCGAGGCCGTGCGCCATCCCGAGCGGCGTCCCGCCTTCATGGAACGGTACGGACATCTCCGCCCCGGCACCTACGACTTGCTGGTCCCCTGCTATGCCCGGCGCGATCTCTTCGCCGACGCCACCCTGTCCCCCGAACCGCCGCCGCCCGCGGCCTTTGCCCTGACGCCCGCCGAGCATGAGGCCCTGAGCCGACTGCTGGACGAGACCGGGCTGGACTGCACGCCGCCTCATCTGCTGGACTATGCCCGGCGGGCCATTGCCGGCCGCGAATGGATCAAGTTCATCTTCACCCGCCATGTCTGCGCCGTGCTGGAGACCATCGCCGCCTGGGGCGAACGGCTGGAGCTCGACCGCGAGGCCTGCGCCATGCTGCCGCTGGACGTCATTGCCGGCAGCCTGCACGCCCCCCTCCCCGATGAGGCCCGCCCCTATTATCTTTCCGTCATTGCGGAACAGCGCCGCCAGCATGAGCTGGCCCGTTCGCTGCGGCTCGCGCCCCTCATCCGGTCGGAACGGGACGTCTATGTGGCGACCCAGCAGCGCAGCGAACCCAACTTCATCACCCACCGCCGCGTGGAGGCCCCGGTGGCGGTGCTGGACGGCGGCGAGGCCCGCGCCGGGGAACTGCGGGGGCACATCGTCTGTATCGAAAGCGCGGATCCCGGCTATGACTGGCTGTTCACCCGCGACATCGCGGGCCTTGTCACCTGTTACGGCGGGGCCAATTCCCACATGGCCATCCGCTGTGCGGAATACGGCCTGCCCGCCGCCATCGGCTGCGGCGGCATCCTCTACGAACGTGCCGGCAAGGCCGGCCTGCTGTTGCTGGACTGCGCCGGAAAACGTATAACTCCCCTGCATGCCGAGGTATGAATGCAAGCGCTGATCCTTGCCGCCGGGCGTGGTTCCCGGCTGCGTGAACTGACTGACGACAGGCCCAAATGTCTTGTCTCCCTTGCGGGCAGGCCGCTGCTGCGCTGGCAGTATGACGCCCTGCACGCCGCCGGCGCGCGCCAGATCATGGTGGTGCGCGGCTATCTGGCGGAGCGCCTCGTGCCCGAGGCCGCCGGCTTGCCGTCCGGGGCCTTTGCCACGGTGGACAATCCGCGCTGGGCGCAATGCAACATGCTGGCTTCCCTGCTGTGCGCCGGTCCGTGGCTGGAGACGATCTTTGCCGGCGGCGAGACGGAAGTGGTCATCAGCTATGCGGATATCGTCTATCCGGCGGACCATGTGCGCGCCCTGTGCGCCGGCGGCGGCGACAGCCCCGTGGCCATCACCTACGATACGCAGTGGGAATCCCTCTGGCGCGTCCGGTTCGCCGATCCGCTGTCGGACGCCGAAAGCTTCGCCTGCCGGGACGGTCTGCTGTGCGACATCGGCCGCAAGCCCTGCGGGCTGGACGACATCCACGGACAGTACATGGGCCTGTTGCGGCTGACGCCGCAGGGCTGGCGGACCGTTGCCGACGTCTGCCGGGAGCTTGGCGACGCGGTGGACCGTACCGATATGACGAACTTCCTCCGCCTGCTCCTGGCGCGCCACGTCCCGGTGGCGGCCGTGCCCGTCCGGGGGCGCTGGTGCGAGGTGGACGATCAGGACGATCTGCGCGCCTATGAGAGCCGTCTTGAGCAGGGCGGCTGGGAGCATGACTGGCGCTGAGGAGGCGCAGCCTTTCGCATGCGCGCACAGCTTTCTCAAAGATGGAGCAGGAGGTATCCCGCATGAAACATGGTGATTTTACGGCTCTGGCGGAAAAATACGCCGACTACCGTCCCGGCTATGCGCCCCTGATCGCCGAGGTCTTCGTCCGCCTGAGCGGACAGGCACAGCCCCGCTGCGTGGATGCCGGCGCGGGTACGGGCATCTGGTCCCGCCAGCTGGCGGCGGCCGGAGCACGCGTGGACGCGGTGGAACCCAACGACGCCATGCGCGCGGCCGGACAGCGGCAGAACGGCGCCTGCGCCATCGTCTGGCATGCCGGATCGGCCGAGGACAGCGGACTGGAAAGCGGAGCATTCGATCTGGCCTGCATGGCCTCCTCCTTCCACTGGCCGGATTTTGACGCCGCCGTGCGGGAGTTCCACCGCCTGCTCAAGCCGGGCGGCTACTTCATGGCCCTCTGGAATACCCGCTACTATGAATCCAATCCGCTGCTGGTGGAGATCGAAGCGCATCTGCACAGCCTGGCCCCGGACATGCGGCGGGTCTCTTCCGGCCGTTCGGCCTTCTGCAACCAGCTGACGGAACGCCTTGCCGCCCGCCAGGAATTCGACGAAGTCATCTACCTTGAAGGACGCCACATCGAGCACCAGAGCCCGCAACGCTACCTGGGCCTGTGGGAGTCCGTCAATGACGTGCGCGTGCAGCTTGGCGAAGAACGGTTCGCCGCCTTTCTTGCCTATGTCCGGGACAGGACGGCGGATCTGCGGGATATCGAAGCCGAATACCTGACGCGGGCCTGGATCGCCCGCCGGGCGAAGTAAACGGCACGACTACCGGGGTATGCGCTCTGACGACGCCGAAGCGCCCCCTGCCATCGGAGAATCCATGAAAACAACCTGGGACTATACCTCGCTGGCCCAAAGCTACCTCAAGCGGCCGGACTATGCGCCGTCCGCCCTGCAGGACATCTTCCGCATCGCCGGTCTGCACGCCGGGGATCACGTCTGTGACATCGGCGCAGGCGTCGCCCACCTCACCCTGCCGCTCGCCCGCTTCGGCTGCCGGGTGGATGCCGTGGAGCCCAACGACGCCATGCGGGCGCTGGGCAGGCAGCGCACGGCGGATCTTCCCGCCGTCCAATGGTTCGAGGGGACGGGCGAACACACCGGACGCCCCGGAGGACAGTACGACTTCGTCTCCTTCGGCTCCTCCTTCAACGTTTGCGACCGCGCCGCCGCGCTGGCCGAGACCCATCGCCTGCTCAAGCCCGGCAAATGGTTCGTCTGTCTCTGGAATCACCGGGATTTGCAGGATCCCGTCCAGCAGGAGATCGAAAACATCATCAAGAAGGCCATCCCCGAATACGGCTACGGCACGCGCCGCGAGGATCAGACAGGCGTCATTCGCGATTCCGGTCTGTTCACGGACATCACCCCCGTGGAAGGCGAAGTGCGGCACGTCCAGAGTCCGGCGGAGATCGTGGAGGCCTGGCACTCCCATTCCACCCTGCACCGTCAGGCGGGCGACAAGTTCGCGTCCATCATCGCGGAGATCGAACAGTATCTTGCCGGGCTCGGCCGGGACGGCATCGCCATCCCCTACACGACGCGGGCCTGGATCGCCCGCCGCGCGGACTGAAACGGCCATGACCGAACGGACAGGACGCGTTTTCTGGATCACCGGCCTCTCCGGCGCGGGCAAGAGCACGCTGGCCCGCGCCCTGCAGGACCGCCTGTCGCCGTCCATCCTGCTGGACGGCGACGAACTGCGCGCCGTGCTGGGCGCGACGCGCTCCGGCTTCGACCGGCAAAGCCGTCTGGAGCTGGCCGCCACCTATGCCCGCTTCTGCAAGCTGCTGGCCGAGCAGGGGCATACGGTCATCATCGCCACCATTTCCCTGTTCCACGAGATCCACGCCTGGAACCGGGAAAACCTGCCCGGCTACCGGGAGATCTTTCTGGATGTGCCGGAGAAAGTCCGCCGCCAGCGGGACCCCAAGGGCCTGTATGCCGCGGCGCAGGCCGGCGCCGTGCGCCAGATGGCCGGAACGGAGACGCCGGTCGACCTGCCGCGGAACCCGCATCTGGTGCTCCACACGGATCGTCTTTCGCTGGAAGACTGCGTGGCGGCGGTGCTCCGTCTGGCCGCGGAACAGGCCTGAACGACGCCCCGCACAGAAACAGAGGGGCCGGAATCGTCCGTGCGGGAGGCTCCGGCTCCCGGTCCGCCGCCCGCACTCCTCAGCGATGCCGTCGCGGCAGATGCGGCAGATGGGGCAGATGCAGCATGGGCCCCACCGCGATGCCCAGCGCCCCCAGGACGACGACGCAGGCCCCGAGCAGGCTGAGCAGGCCCACGCTGTCCAGCGGATAGGCCGCCGGCCACAGACGGTTCAGCAGCACTTCCAGCACGAGCGAGAACAGCGGCGTGGTCGCCACGACGGCGCTGACCTTGGCCGCGTGCCAGATGCTCATGGCCTTGGTGAAGGCCCCGTACGCCACGATCGTATTGAGACAGGCAAAAACGAGACAGATCAGCTGCACCGCATCCACGCGCAGGATGTCCGCGGGCGTGGCCAGCGGCGCGAGCCCCAGCGCGCAGCAGGGATAGATGACCCGCAGGATGCGCATGGGCGCAAGATACCGCAGCAGGATCTTCTGTGCCAGTCCGTAACAGGCCCAGACCAGCGCCGCGGACGTCCCCAGCAGCATGCCGAAGGAAAAATCATCGTCCCCGCCCCAGAGCAGGGCCAGACGCACGTTGAAAAAGAGCAAAAGCCCGACCAGCAGCAGTATGACCCCCACGGCCTGCACCGGCAAAAAGGCCTCCCGCAGGATGAAGACCCCGCCCAGCAGGAGCAGCACCGGCCCCGCCTGGGCCAGGATCTGACAGGCCGAGGCGCTGAGATAGGCCACGGAAGAATTGAAGAACACGAAATTGGCGCCCAGACCGGCCGAGGCCACTAGCAACAGCAGCCAGGTACGCCGGCGGGACGGCGGCGCGGCGGCCGCGGCGACCGGCGCGGACTGCCGGGGCCCGCGCGACGCATGGACGGCCGGAACGCACCATATCCAGACCGCCGCCACGCAAAAACGCAGCCAGACCAGCGTCACCGCATCCATGACGGGCAGCAGGTGTTTCACCGCCAGCGGCAAGGCCCCCCAGAACAGCGCCGTCAAAAGCGCCAGCAGCAAGCCCGCACCATTGTTCCCCAGTACCATACGGCAGCCTCCTCCGTCGGTTTGATCCTGACGCCCCGCGCCCTTCCTCCCCGCGGGACGCAAGGCGGCCGCCCTTCCCTCCGGGAGGGCGGCCCCGCTTCCTGGGGTAGGAAATAGAGGGCACAAGGTCAAGCCTGCCGGGGGAATACGACGCAAAAAGCGCCACGCGGCAAAAGTCAAGCGACTTTCCCGCTTGACTGTTCGGCTGAACAGTAATCAAATACGGCTTGGCGACCGCTGCGCATACCGCGATCGCAAAGGGTAATCATCTATGTCACGAATCGTTTTTCTGGAAGAGCGCTGCAAGGGCTGCCGGCTGTGCGTGGAAGCCTGTCCCGCGCATATCATCCGCCCCGCCGGGCGATTCAACCGGCAGGGCTACGAAGTGATGGAAACGGAAGGCCGCTGCACGGGATGCGCCTCCTGTGCCGTCATGTGCCCCGACACGGCCATCCGCGTCTTCCGCGACAAGAGCGGAGGCAAAACGGCATGAATGACGGACGCATCCTCATCAAGGGCAACGAGGCCGTGGCCTACGGCGCTCTGGACGCCGGCTGCCGCTGCTATTTCGGCTACCCCATCACCCCCCAGAACGAGATCCCCGAGGCCATGAGCGGCCTGCTGCCGGAAAACGGCGGGCAGTTCGTGCAGGCCGAGAGCGAACTTGCCGCCAGCGCCATGCTGCTGGGGGCGGGGGCCTGCGGCATCCCGGCCATGACGTCCTCTTCAAGCTGCGGCATTGCGCTCATGCAGGAATCCCTTTCCTACATGGCGGGCAGCCAGATCCCCGGCGTCATTGTCAACATGATGCGCGGCGGCCCGGGCCTCGGCGACATCGGTCCTTCCCAGGGGGATTATTTTCAGGCCGTCAAGGGCGGCGGCAACGGCGACCATCGCAACTTCGTACTTGCCCCGTCCACGGCGCAGGAATGCTATGACTTCATGTTCCGCGCCTTCCGTCTGGCCTTCACTTTCGCCAACCCCGTCATGGTGCTCGGCGACGCCATCGTGGCCCAGATCAAGGAGGGCGTGCGCCGCCAGCCGCCAGCCGACGCGCTGACGGCCGACGACTACGCCGCCCTTTCCGCCTCCTGGCGGCTGGAAGGCTACGGCAAACGCGGGCCGGAAGCGACGCCGCGCCTGCTCAAGTCGGTCTATCTGGCCGAGGGCGCGCTGGCCGAGCGGAATGTGCTGCTCATGCGCAAGTATGAAGCCATGCGCGCCCATGCGGACTGGGAGGAATGGCAGTGCGAGGACGCCGAGCTCATCGTGGTGGCCTTCGGCTCCATCGCCCGCATCGCCCGCAGCGCCGTCCGCCAGCTGCGCGAACAGGGCTGCCGCGTGGGGCTGTTCCGCCCCATCACGCTCTTCCCCTTTCCGGAAGCGGCGCTGCGCCGTGTGGCGCGCGACCGTCGCCTGCTGGTGGTGGAACAGAACACCGGCCAGATGGTGGAGGACGTGCGCCTTGCCCTGGACGTGCTGGCCCGTCGCTCCACGGTCAGCTGGCACGGCATCATGCCCGGCCTGTTCATCGGCGCGGACGACCTCGTGGAGCCCATTCTCACCGCACTCAGGGAGGACTGACATGCAGGACGCGACTTCGGACGAACGCCTGCGCCCCGGCGCGGGCGAAGAACTGGTCTTTGACGCCACCCCGACCCTGGCGAACAGACCCACCCACTATTGCCCCGGCTGCCATCACGGCATCGCGCACCGTCTGGTCAGCGAAGTGCTGGACGAGCTGGGCCTGGCGGAGCGGACCATCCTGGTGGCCTCGGTAGGCTGTTCGGCCTTCAGTTACGATTATTTCAACGTCGATGCCGTGGAATCCCCGCACGGGCGGGCCTGCGCCGTGGCCACGGGCATACGTCGCGCCCGGCCGGAAAGCATCGTCTTCACCTATCAGGGGGACGGCGACATGGCGGCCATCGGACTGGCGGAGTCCGTGCACGCCGCCAATCGCGGCGAAAACATCACGGCCGTCTTCATCAACAATACCGTGTACGGCATGACCGGAGGTCAGATGGCCCCCACCACCCTGCTGGGGCAGAAGACCACCACCACCCCGCTGGGGCGGCATCTGCTGGGCGAGGGCGGCCCCATCCACATGAGCGAGATTATGAGCGGCCTTGCCGGCGTGGCCTATGCCGAACGCTGCGCCCTGGACAGCGTGAAGCACATCCGGCAGGCCAAGAAGGCCCTGCACGCGGCCTTCACCTGTCAGGTGCAGGGGCTCGGCTTCAGCTTCGTGGAACTGCTGGCCGGCTGCCCCACCAACTGGCATCTGGACGCCCTGAAGGCCAACCGCCGCATCAGCGAGGAGATGATCCCCGTCTTCCCGCTGGGCGTCTTCCGGGACGTACGCGGGGAGCGCGCCGCCGGACAGGCGGACAGACAGAGCGAGGTGCGGGCATGAACGGCTATCAGGATGTCATCATGGCCGGTTTCGGCGGACAGGGCGTCATGCTCATCGGCAACCTGCTGGCACAGGCCGGACTGGAACAGGGCCTCGAGGTGAGCTTCATCCCCGTCTACGGCGCGGAGATGCGCGGCGGCACGGCCAATTGCACCGTGGTACTGGACACGCATCCCGTCGGCTCGCCGCTGGTCAACCGGCCCATGTCCGCCATCATCCTCAACGAACCCTCCCTGCACAAGTTTCAGCCGCGCCTGCGGGAAGACGGCGTGCAGATCGTCAATGCCTCGCTGGTCTCCCGCGACCTGCTGGATGCCCGCAAAAGGACGGTCTACATTCCGGTGAACGACATGGCGCATAAACTGGGCAACGTGAAGATGGCCAACGTGGTCGCCCTGGGCGCGTGGCTCAGGGCCACCGGCGCCCTGGACCCGGAAGCGGTCAAGCAGGCCATGCACAGCGTGGTCAACGCCCATTACGCCAAACTCATCCCCGCCAACATCCAGGCGCTGGAAGCCGGCTACACCTTTGCCGCCTGACGGGCGACAGCCAGCCGCCGCATGCCGGCATCCGCAGGAAGGCCGTCCGCAGGGGCGGCCTTCCGCGTCCGGGCGGCCGCATGCCCCGGCGTCTCCCCCGGGCCTCGACATTGCGGGTCACCTTTGGCATGCTGGAAGGGCGCGGCATCCCGCGCGCCGTTCACCGTCAACATACGGGAGATCTGCCATGCGTTTTCTCCTCCTGCCCCTGCTGCTCGTCTGCGGCCTGTTGTGCAGTGCCGGCCTTGCTCATGCGCTGGACATCGAAGCCAACAACAATTCCCGCTCCGTGGTGGCTATGGCCGTGCACTATCTGCGCCCGTCCGGGCACTGGTCCACCGACGGCTGGTACAGCATCCAGCCCGGCAAGACCTTCCATCTCAAGGTGGACAGCAAGAATACGGTCTTTTACGTCCATGCCGTGCGCGTCAAGGACGGCAAGGTCTATACCCTTGGCGACACCATCGACCGCTGGGTCTGCGACCAGCCGTTCACGCTGACCGACAACGCCCGTCCCGCCACCGGCGGACGCATGGCGCTCTTCAGTCAGTATGAGGCCCCCAGTCTCAAGATCGCCATCAACTTCAACTGACGCCCCGCGCCGGCTCGCAGCGGCCCTCCCGCCACGGGAACGGCTATTGTCTATTGTCGCCAAGTGCTGCATGATAACCAAAAGACTTTGCCCTGCCTCGTCATCCGCGAGGGGAGCGGGCAGGTCCGTGCCCCAAGGATGTGAATATGAGCGGAATCTGTGGTGTCCTGACCTCGGAAGTTGTGGGGGATGAAGACCGTACGGCCCTGGCGGCCATGCTTGACGCGCTGTCCCACCGCGGGAAAAACGCCCCGCAGCAGGGGAGCCTTGGCGACAAGGCCATCATGGGCTACTGCGGCAGCGAGACGGAGGGCGACAGCGGCAAGCGCCCCTTCCTCAGCCCGTGCGGCCGCTACCTCATCGTGCTGGACGGTCACCTCTACAATGCGCCGCAACTGCGCGAGGAGCTCGAAAAAAGCGGCCATGTCTTCCGCAGCCGCCAGGATGAGGAGATCCTCTCGTATCTCTTCCTCTCCCAGGGGCCGCAGTGCCTTGACCGGCTCAACGGCATGTTCGCCTTCGCCATGTGGGATCTGCGGGATCAGAAGCTCTATCTCGCCCGGGATCGTTTCGGGCAAAAGCCCCTCTACTACGCCTCTTCGGGCAAGGGCATCCTCTTTTCCTCGGAGGTCATGTCCCTGCTGAAGCATCCGGCCCTGGAGCGACGCCCCAACGACAATGCCCTTTTTCATTACCTGACCTTTATGATGCCGCCCGCGCCGCTGACGGCCTTTGAAGGCATCCACAAGCTCGAACCGGCAAGCTGGCTGGAGTGGCAGCCCGGTCGTGCCGCCTTCTTCCTGCGCTACTGGACCGTGGACGGCGACCGCAAATTCACGGGCAGCGACGAAGAAGCCATCGAGGAACTGGACAGCCTCCTGGACCGCATGGCCCGGCGGCATGTCACGCCCGGGACGGGCCTCTTCCTTTCCGGGGGGCTGGACTCCACGCTCTTTGCCAGCAAGGCGGCCCGTCAGACGGGCGACATGCTGAGCCTCTCGCTGGATTATGTGGATGCCGACCACGGGGTCAACAGTCAGGCTGCCCAGGCTGCGGAGATCTGCGGCACGCGCCATGTCAGCGGCGAGCTGGACGTCAGCGTCACGGAAGAATTGCCGGATATCGTCGCCCACATGGGCGAGCCCTTCGCCGACCCGACGCTGCTCACCTCCTGGCGGCTTGCCCGCATGGCCAGTCAGCATGTGGGGGCCGCGGTGACCACCAGCGGCACGGACAACATCTTCGGCGGCTATGCCCGCTATCTTGCGCCCTTCCTCTACGATACGCCGGATCTGCCGCCCGAGGTGCGCAAGGTGCATACCGAGCTGACCAAGACCGTGCCGCACGCCTACGGCGGCAAGAGCCTGCTCTCCGAAATGGACCCCTGCGCAAGCTATTACTACAGCCAGGTCGCCCTCTTCTTCGGCAACCGCAAGGAAAGCCTCTGCTCCATGGATCTGCGCGGCGCGGCCGATCCTCAGCTGACCATCATGTTCATGCTGCGGGCCTTTGCCCGCTGCCCGCGCGCCACCTGGCTGGACAAGATCCAGTTCTTCGAACTGGACCACTTCCTTGCCGGCCGCCTGCTGCCGCGCATCGATATGGCCACGGCCGCCCATGCCGTGGATATTCGCATCCCCATGCTGGACAACGACATCGCGGATTTCGCCATGAGCCTGCCCGTGGGCATGCGCATCCGCCGCATGCCCGACCGCCGTCCCGGCAGCTCCGGCAAGGGCTACGAAACCAAGTGGCTGATGAAGATGGTCGGCCTGCGCCACCTCCCGCACGATCTGGTATTCCGGCGGCGTGTCAGCAACGTCGTCCCGCTGGAAGGCTGGCTGCGCGGCCCGCTGCGTACGCTGGTGCTTGATGCGCTTATGAGCACCCAATGCACCATCCGGGAATGGGTGAACCAGTCCGAGATCCGCCGCCTCGTCGCCCAGCACATGGACGGGACAGCCAACAACACCCGCGAACTCTGGGCCCTGCTCATGCTGGAACTCTGGGCGCGGCACTGCCTGAACGGCCGCTGAGCCGTGCATAGCGCATACGACATCCCCGTGTGTCGTTTGGCCCGTTCCGCCGCGCCTTTCAATCTAAAAATCTAAATAACTACTTTTTTAGTTGACAAAGCTCTCCCCTCCCTCTACCGTATTCCTTGACAGCCACATTCCCGCCGTCTACACAGGGGCATGAACATCCACTACATCACCGCCCTGCCGGACGACTGGGAGCGTGTGGCGCAGGTCTTTTCCGCCATGGGAGATGCCACGCGCCAGAAGATCCTCCTGCTTTTTGAACCAGGCGAACGCATCAGCCTGAGCGCGCTGGTGCATGCCGTGGGCATGAGCCGTACCGCCGTCAGCCACCATGTGACCGTCCTGGTGCGCGCCGGCCTGCTGCGGCCGCAACGCTCGGGCAAAGAGGTCTTCTACCGGCGGGATCTCCCCTTCACGCTGGAGATGCTGGATCGCGTGCGGGATTACGCCGTCGCGGAGCTGGCCGCGGAAGAACGCGATGCCGCCCCCACCGGGTAGGGCGCGACGGAACAGGCCTGACGCCATACGCAGATGCCGCAAGGAGCACGCGTATGCCACAGAAGCTAGCCCGCCAGGCCATGACGCTGGGGCTCAGCTACACGCTGGGCACATTCAACGACAATTTTTTCAAGCAGGCCGTCCTTCTGCTTGCCGTAAGCCTGCACTTCAACGACATGCAGTCCTGGGGCACGATCCTCTTTTCGCTGCCCTTCGTGCTCTTTTCCTCCTGGGCCGGCTGGCTGGCGGACCGCTTCCCCAAGCGCAACGTGGTACTGGCGGCCAAGCTGCTGGAACTTTCCGCCATGCTGGCCGGGGCCTGGGGGCTGCTCACCCTCAACTGGGGGGGCATGCTGACCATGCTCTTCTTCATGGGTGTCAGCTCGACCCTGTTCAGCCCGGCCCTCAACAGCTCCCTGCCCGAGGTATTCCCCAGCGCGCAGGTCCCGCAGGTCAACGCGCTGCTCAAGCTCTCCACCACGCTGGCCATCCTGCTGGGCATAGCGCTGGCCGGCGCGGCCCTGGAATGCCGCTGGCTCGCCACCCTCATTCCCTTCGGGCGCTGGCTGGTCGCCGTGACGGTACTGCTCGTCGCGGGGCTGGGACTCGCCTCCGTGGCCTTCATCCCCTTCCGTCCCGCCGCCGCACAGCGGGAAGAGCTCCCTCCCTTCCCGCTGTTCGGGGTCTGGCATTCCGCCGTGGCGCTCCTCCGTCTGCGCCCGCGCCGGGACATCTTTCTCTGCCTGTGCGCGGACGCCTTTTTCTACAGCCTGTCCGTCCTCGTCCTGCTGGAGATCAATGCCTTCGGCCTTGGTCAGCTCGGCCTCAGCGCCACACTGACCAGCCTGCTGCCGGGGGCGCTCATGCTCGGCATCTGCGGCGGCGCTCTGCTGACGGCAAGACGGCGGCAGCAGCACTGGCAGCGCACCGTCCCCGCGGCGACGGCGACCATCGGCATCCTGCTGCTGCTCGTGTCCTGCGTCCCCCATGCGCCGGCGGCATGGCGCTTTGCCCTGCTCTGCCTCTGCTACGCCGCCATCGGCATCTGCGGCAGCCTCTACATCGTCCCCGTCTCCAGCTACCTGCAACTGCGCCCGGCAGCCGAGGAAAAGGGACGCATCCTCGGCCTGTGCAACTTCTTCTCCTTCTTTGCCATGCTGCTTGCCGGGGCCTGCTATTCCCCGCTGTCGCTGCTCAGCCCGGCCGCAGGCCAGGCCCTGCTGGGCGTGATCGCCCTGGTGACGGCGGCCCTGTTCGCCGCCGCCATCGCCCGCCTGCCGCGCCTCGCCGGGCAGGACGATGCCCGTCCCGCCTTCCATCCCGTACGCCGCCTGCTGGGGGCCGGCCTCCGGGGACTGCTCTCCCTGCGCTACCGGGTGCGCCTCGAGGGAGAGGATGTCCTCCGTCAGGCCGCCGCCGACGCCCAGGCGCGCGGACACGGCCTGCTGCTGCTGCCCAACCATCCCGCCTTTGTGGATCCGGTCATCCTCTGCGCCTGGCTTGCCCCGCTGTCGCCGCGCCCCCTGGCGGACAGACATCAGATCGGCCGGCCCTGGCTGCGCCCGCTGGCGGCCTTCATGCGCTGCATCCCCCTGCCCGACCTGCGTCGGGAAGGCATCGCCGCCCGCCGTCAGGTACAGGAGAGTCTTGCCCGCTGCACCGCGGCCCTGGAGCAGGGAGAGCATCTGCTCGTCTATCCCTCCGGCACTCTGAGCCATGACGGCCGCACGCATCTTGGCGGCAACAGCGGAGCCTATCGCCTGCTGCGGGCCGTGCCCGACTGCGTGCCCCTGGTCATTCGCACACAGGGACTCTGGGGCTCTTCCTTCAGCTGGGCCGATGGCGCGCCCGTGCTGGGCCGCGCCCTGCTGCGGGGCCTGCTTGCCCTGCTGCGCAACGGCATCTTTTTCCTCCGCCGGCGCGAGGTACGCATCTCCTTTGTCCGGCCCGCGCCCCTGCCGCGCCCCGAAGAGGGCGTGGCGGCGCTCAATGCCCTGCTGGAAGATTGCTACGCCGCCGCCCCGGATGTGCTGCGCCGTGTGCCGTTCTCCCGGCACGAGGCGGCGCTCCCCGACCAGCCGCTGGCGCTCCGCGAATGCCATAGCGACTGCCGGCCGCCGGCGGCCCTGGATGAAGATGCCCGCCTGAAGGTCATGCGGCTGCTGGCCGGGCTCTCCCCCCTGCGGCCCCGGGCGGAGGAACTGCGACCGGAACAGCGGCTGGACGCCGACCTCGGGCTGGACAGCCTGGCCGCCGTCGACCTGAGCCTGCAACTCGCCGCCCTGTCCGGTCAGGACGCTGTGGAACCAGGCGATCTGCTGACCGTCAACGACTGTCTGCTGGCCGCCTGCGGGCAGCTTGTCCCGCGTTCCGCCGCGCAGGAAAACGCCGCGCGGGAGCAGGCGGCACGCTGGTCGGCCTGCCTGCGGGCCCTGCCCGAACGGCCCCTCGTTCTGCCGCGGGCGACCAGCCTGCCGCTGACCATCCTGCGCCAGCTCCGCACCATGCCGTCACGGCCCCTGCTGGCCGACGGCGGGCGGATGCTGACGGCAGGCGACGTCTGGACGCGCGCCGTCGTCCTCTCCCTCTTCCTGCGCCGGCGCTTCGGCAGCGGCCGGCATCTCGGCATCATGCTGCCCGCCTCCGCCGCAGCGGCCGTCGCCTGGCTCGCGGTGCTGCTCTCGGGCAATACGCCGGTCATGCTCAACTGGACGACCGGCGTCCGCAACCTGCGGCATGCGCTGTCGCTGACGCATGTCCACCATCTGATCAGCGCCCGCGCGCTGCTCCGCCGCCTCGACGAACGCGCGCTCGACAAGGCCGTGGCCGAAAGCGGAGCCCACTGGCTGCTGCTGGAGGAAGCGGCGGCCGCCCTGCCGCTCAGCCTGCGGCTGGAAGGCCTCCTGCGGGCCCGTCTCTCGCTGCTCGGCTGGGAAAGCTGCGCCGTGGGACAGGCCGTCTCGCCACAGGCGGCCATCCTTTTCACCTCCGGTTCCTCATCCTCGCCCAAGGGCGTGCCGCTGACGCACGACAACATCCTGGCCAACTGCCGCGATGTGGCCGGCGTGCTGGCCCTGAACAGCCACGACGTCATGCTGGCCATGCTGCCGCCCTTCCATTCCCTGGGCCTGACGGGCAATATCGTGCTGCCGCTCTGCTTCGGCATGCCGGTGGTTTACCATGCCAACCCCGCCGAAGGAGGACGGCTTGCCGCACTCTGCCGCCGCTGGCGACCCACCCTGCTGGTCACGCCGCCAAGCTTCCTCGACGGGTTGCTGCGCCAGGCCCGCCCCGGCGATCTGGAGTCCCTGCGGCTGGGCTTTGTGGGCGCTGAGGCCTGCCCGCAGCGTCTGTACACGGAGTTTGCCCGCCAGACCGGCGGAGGTCTGCTGTGCGAAGGCTACGGCGTGACCGAATGTTCCCCGGTCATCAGCGTCAACCTGCCGCAGGATCCCCACCCCTGCACCATCGGACGCCCCCTGCCCTCGGTGGACGTGGCCGTGGTCTCCCCGTATCCGCCCTACCGGCGCCTCGCGACCGGCCAGACAGGCATGCTGCTCGTACGCGGCCCCAATGTGTTCGCCGGCTACCTCGCCTCGGAGGACAGCGCCCCCGCCGATCCTTTCGTCATGCTGGACGGCCGGCGCTGGTACTGCACCGGCGATCTCGTCCGGGCGGACGCCACAGGCCTGATGAGCTTTGCCGGGCGGCGGGAACGCTTCCTCAAGCTGGGCGGGGAGATGATCTCCCTGCCGCAGCTGGAAGAGACGCTGCGACGACATTTCACCGCGAAGGACGGCGACGGCCCCTGCCTTGCCGTGGACGCGATCTATACGGCGGATCAGCCGCAACTGACGCTCTATACCACGCTGCCCCTGAGCTGCGCCGAGGTCAATGCCGTCCTGCAGGCGGAGGGCTTCTCCGGTCTGCACATGCTGCGCCGGGTCCGCCGCCTTGCCGCCCTGCCGCTGCTCGGTTCCGGCAAGATCGACTATGCCCGTCTGCGTACGGAGGGGAACGACAACACATCCGACGCATGATGCGGACAAGCTCCGCCCCGGCCTATAGCCGAAACGAATCCTGCCGTTAAGGGATAAGGAAGCAGTCAACGCGTGGTCGCGAGCCGACCGGCGGCAGGAGGGCGAATGAGTATAAAACTGCGTATTATTCTGGGATTTTTCCTGACTATTCTCCTTACGGCAAGCGGCGGCATTTTCTTTGCCAGTATGCAGATGCGCGATGACGCCGACGACGAATTTGCCCAGTCGACAGGAAGGCAGCTTGATCTTCTCAACGACTATCTGGACAACTTCCTGCGTACGGCACGGACCAATGCCGCCCTGGTGGCGTCCACGGAGCAACTCCAGGGCATGGCCGACAAGATGCCCAATTTCGCTTCCACCACCCAGGACAGCGATTATGCGTCAGCCGTCAGCAGCCCGGAGGTCAAGAGCGCTCTTGTCCCCCTCCGTAACATGAGCGGCAAGAATGCCGACTACCTTGAGGTGTACGTCGGCTTCCCCAACGGGGCATACGCCACAGGCGCTGCCGAGATGAAGGTCCCCGCCGGCTTCGATACCAGCAAGCGGCCGTGGTTCACGTCCACGGCGGCCTCCTCCCAGGACGGGCTGTTGTCCGAAGCCTATGTGTCCCTGACGGGCGATATCGTCTTTGCCGTCACCCAGAAGATGCTGGGGCCGGACAACAAGCTGGCCGGCATCGTCGGCATCGACGTTTCCCTCAAGAGCTTTTCGAACATGCTGTCCCGGCTCAATTTCGGCAAGACCGGGCACTTTCTGGTGCTGGAAGGCACGGGCCGCGTCCTCTGCGATCCCATCACCGCCGCCAATGTGGGCAAGTTCGTGGGCAAGGAGCTGCCTGATCCGGGGTATGCCGCCATCATGCGGGCCGGCTCCGGCATCCAGACCACGACCATTGCCGGGACGCCCGCCCGCGTGAACGTGCTCACCACCGCCAACGGCTGGAAACTGGCCGCCGTGCAGGCCGAGGAAGAGATCTATGCCCAGTGCGACGCGGCCGTCCTGCGGCTGTTGCTGATCACCGGAGGCATCACGCTCATTGCGCTTGTCATCGCTCTGCTGATCACCCGCAGCATCACCAGGCCCCTCGGCATCATGCTCCAGGCCGCCGATGCCGTCTCCAGGGGGGATTACAGCGCCATTCCCGACAGCAAGCTTTTCTATGGCGAGCTGCTCAAGCTGCATCTGACGCTCGGCGACATGGTCAACAACCTCACCAGCAGCATCGAGATGTCCAAGGCCAAGGCCAGGGAAGCGGAAGAACAAACGGCCAAGGCCAGGGAAGCGACGGAATCCGCCACCAAGGCGTTCCAGCGGGCGGAAGTGGCCAAGCGCGAAGGCATCCTCCATGCCGCGGAACAACTGGAAGGCGCGACCAACGTCATTTCCTCGGCCGCCACGGAGCTCTCCGCCCAGGTGCAGCTCTCCGCCCAGGGAGCGCAGCAGCAGGCGGACCGTGCCGCCGAAACGGCCACGGCCATGAACGAGATGAACGCCACCGTCATGGAAGTCGCCCGCAGCGCGGGCAGCGCCGCGGAAGTCTCCAATTCCATGCGGCTCAAGGCTGAGGACGGCGCCAAGATCGTTCGCAAGGTGGTCAGCAGCATCGAGGGCGTGCATCAGCTCTCGCTGGTGCTCAAGGACGACATGGGCAAGCTGGGTGAAAGCGCCGCTTCCATCGGACAGATCATGGGCGTCATCTCCGATATTGCCGATCAGACCAATCTGCTGGCCCTCAATGCCGCCATCGAGGCGGCGCGCGCCGGCGAGGCCGGGCGCGGCTTCGCCGTGGTGGCCGATGAAGTACGCAAGCTGGCTGAAAAGACCATGGCCTCCACCTCCGAGGTGGGCCAGGCCATCCGCAGCATCCAGCAGAGCGCGGATGAGTCCATCCACCAGGTGGACGTGGCCGTCAACGGCATCAATGAGGCAACGGATCTGGCCAACACCTCCGGCACGGCGCTTGAAGAGATCGTCCAGCTTGCCGAGAGCGCCGCGGACCAGGTGCGCGCCATCGCCGCCGCCAGCGAGCAGCAATCCGCCGCCAGCGAGGAGATCAACCGCTCCATTTCCGATATCAACAAGGTGGCCAACGAGAACGCCTCGGCCATGGAACAGGCGGCACAGGCCGTCAATGACCTTGCCCATGAGACCAGCACGCTCAACAGCATCGTGCAGGACATGAAGACCACGCAGTAGGCCGCCTCATGCCAGATCAAGACCGCCGGACGTGCCGCGTCTGGCGGTCTTTTTTTTGGGGGGAAGGACCATATGGCATGGCACATACGGCAACGGTCCGGGCAGGACCGGGCAGACCCTGACACGTCCGGGCCAGAATCCGCCCTCAGCGGCGACCGGCCTCGTCCCCGCCGTCGAGCCAAGGGCAGAAGACGCGAGCCTGCGCCGTCCAGCGCGGGCCGTCCGTCCGGTCCTCCTCATGCAGAAAAAGCGGCGGCAGCAGCCGACAGTCCGCAGCCGCCTCCCGCCGGGCTTCCACAAGCAGGCGGATCGCCGGATGCCGCCGGTCGGGATGCACGGGCAGCAGTCGCCGCAGTCCCAGACGGGCCGCGGACAGGGCAAACAGCAGACGGCTGATCTCCGCGGCCGGGAAGATGGCGTAAAAACGGCCGTGATGGTTCAGCAGGGAGGCGGCGGCCCGGCAGAACACGTCCAGTACCGCCGGGCGGGACGCTGCCTCCTCTCCTCTCCCGCCGGCAGGAGACGTTCCGCCCTGCAAGGCCTGCGCCCTGAGCGGCCGCGCCGCCTTCCTGCCCGGCAGAGCGTATGGCGGATTGGCCAGCACCGCGCCGAAGGCATGCCGGCCGCACTGCCGCAACACAGCGGCATCTCCCGCATCCCCCCGGACAAAACGGCAGCCTGACAGCCCCAGCCGCACCGCATTCTCCCGGGCGGCGGCGCACAGCGCCGCTTCACTGTCCATCCCCAGCACATGCGGAGGCTCCCCGCTCAGGGCGGGATGCAGCAGCAGCGCAAAGAGCGCCGCCCCGCAACCGCAGCCCAGCTCAGCCACCGCCGGGACGGCGGCGCTCTCGCCCAGGCAGCGGGCCACCCAGGCCCCCAGCAACAGGGCGTCAGCGCCGAAACGATACGCGCCCGCCGGCTGTTCCAGACCGCAGGGGAAGGCGGCACGGGCCGCGGCGACGGAAGTGGGGAGGCAGATGTCGGACATGGCGGTGTTGCGGAAAAAAGCTGGGCTGGATGGATTCGCAGCCCCAGACAAAAGCGCGCTGGGGAAGGGCTAGTGAGCGCCTACCTCGTACACCGAAATTTCGTCTGGTAAAAGCGCGCTGGGGAAGGGATGGGGGGCTTGGAGGGAAGGGGGCCCCCTCCCGCGCGAGGCGAGGGATCCCCCTTCCCCCCAAAGGCTAGTTACAGCAAGGCCCCTTCCCAGTTGAAGAGACCGGGGCGGCGGGCCTCCGGCAGGCCCTGCGGCACATGCTCCTCAAGGCGGGCGAAGAAGCTGTAGCCCGCGGCCTGCAGTTCCTGCCGCTGCTCGCCGAGATCCAGCGGCCAGCCGGGGTATATCCAGATGTTGCCGCCGTAGTTGCGCGCCCAGAACGCCTCGCCCTTGGGACTCAGGAAAGGCTCGTTGGGCTTGACGCCCAGCAGGCCGAAACGGCTTATGCCCACGGGCCAGAAACCGGCGATCACCATGCCCAGCGGCAACGGACTCTGTTTCGGCAGCGCCAGATAGTCCTCACGCGAGAGTTCCGGGCTGACGTAGGCGGCGGCAAAGCCCATGTCCCGCAGGACCGCAAGCGCCGCCGCATTGGCGATGTTGCAGAAGGGGCCGGCCACAAGGTCGAGCGCATCTCCCTTGAGGTCCGCCGGGAAAAGGTCCTTCTGCCAGGGAGCATTGCAGACGAAATGCCGCGCGCCCTCGCGGCAGAGCCGTTCGATGCGCCGCCGCAGGGCCTCTTCCTCTTCGGGCCAGATGACGGGCGGCAGCCACCAGCTGATGCGCGGGGCCACGGTCCGCGAGATGTCCGCCGTGCGCGGCGACAGCCAGAGGCCGGTGATCTGCTGCCGGCCGCCGCGCGTCTCCCGCCCCTGCGGCAGACCGGGCCGCACCACGGTATCCGGGCGCGGCGAGGGTTTGACGGCCGGAGGGAAGACCGGCGCTTTCTCCACGGCCCGGCTTTCCCGCACGGGCAAGGCCGCAAGCCGGGACTGCCATTCCCGCAGCAGCGCCATCAGCTCCGGTTCCCGCCGGTCGATGAGGAAGACCGGCGTACCAGCCTTGGGCGTCTTGTGCCGGGGCAGGCGCAGGAGCAGCGTGCCGGCCTTGGGGATGCGCCGCGTCACCGGAAGCGTGGCGTGCCAGCGTTCATCCTCCACGCCCACGCGCAGATAATCCTGTGGCAGGAGCTCGAAATGCGGCTTGAGGGTGACGCGACCGTCCTGCTCGATGCGAATCTTGCCCGCCAGCAGACCGGAACTCGTCATGCCCGAAGGGGAGGTGGGGATGGTATTGTCCTTCTGCGGCAGGAAGCGTGCCCGGGTGCCGGGACGGCCCAGCGCCAGCTCGAGGATCTCCTCGGCGTCCTTGCGGACTTGCGCATCGCCGGGATTGTCCCGCAGCATGCGGTAGGCCGTCACCACATGGTAGACATAGTGCGGGCCCTTCTTGCGGCCCTCGATCTTCCAGGAAACCAGATGCGGGATGTTGAGCAGCGTCTTGGCCAGCACATCCAGCGAGAGGTCGAGGCAGGAGAAAAAGCGGCCCTCACGCCCCTTGCCCGGCGAACGGCGCTGGTCGCGCCCTTCCCGGCCCTGCGGTTGCAGTTCCCGCAGCTGACGGCCCTTGTGCCGGACCTCTTCCCGGGCGTTCTGCTGTTCGGCCTGCCGGAGCAGGGCCGCGGCGGCGCCCCCCCCCTGCCGGTAGACGCGACGACAGGGCTGTACGCAACGGCCGCGCAGGCCGCTCTTGCCGCCCATGTAGCTGGACCAGTAGCAGCGCCCGGAAACGCAATAGCAGAGCGCGCCGTGGATGAAGCATTCCAGATCGAGCCCGTCGGGACAGGCCTCGCCCATGAGCCGGATCTCGTCGATGGAGAGTTCACGCGGCAGGATGACGCGGCTCGCGCCCAGCGCCTTTGCGGTCCGCAGACTTTGCGGACTGGTGAGGTTACCCAGCGTGGACAGGAAGAGCCCGCCCTCGAAGCCGGCCTGACGGGCGATGTCCACAAAGGCCAGGTCCTGCACGATGAGCCCGTCCGGCTTCACCTGACGGGCCAGCCGGTGCACCAGACGGTAGGCGGCCGCCGGCTCGCCGGGCTTGACCAGCGTATTCATGGCCACATAGACGCGGGCCTGTTCGCTGTGGGCAAGATCCGTCAGGCGGGACAGCTCGGCAAGACTGAAGTTCTCCGCCTGCATACGGGCGGAAAAATGCTTGAGCCCCAGATAAATGGCGTCGGCTCCGGCGGCGAGTCCCGCCAGAAAGGAGGGCGTATCGCCTGCCGGGGCCAGGATCTCGGGACGCTGCGGCGTGGGCAGAGGGATGTCATGCATAGTGATAATATTCCTTGAACCAGCTCACGAATTTCGCCATGCCCTCTTTCAGGGGCGTCAGCGGCGCAAAGCCCGTGGCGGCGGCAAGATCGTCGATGTCGGCCCAGGTCGCCCGCACGTCGCCGGGCTGCATGGGCAAAAGCTCCCGGCGGGCCGTGCGGCCGAGGGCTTCCTCCAGGGCGGCAATGAAGTCGTTGAGCTCCACTGTCCGGTTGTTGCCGATATTGTAGATGCGCCACGGGGCGCTGCTGGCAGCGGGATCGGGCGCATCGGCATCCCAGCGGGGATCGGGCCGGGCCGCCAGCGGCAGCAGGCGCACCATCCCCTCCACGATGTCGTCGATGTAGGTGAAGTCCCGGCGCATGCGGCCTTCATTGAAGACCTTGATGGGCTCGTCCCGCATGATGGCATGGGCGAAGAGCTGGAGCGCCATGTCCGGCCTGCCCCAGGGCCCGTACACCGTAAAGAAGCGCAGGCCTGTACAGGGCAGCCCGTAAAGATGGGCGTAGGCATGGGCCATGAGCTCGTTGCTTTTCTTGGTGGCGGCATAGAGGCTCACCGGATGGTTGACCGCGGCATGCTCGGAATAAGGCTGATGCGTGTTCAGGCCGTACACCGAGGAAGAGGAGGCAAAGACGAGGTGTTCCACCTTGTGGTGGCGGCAGCCTTCCAGCACGTTGCCGAAGCCCACCAGATTGGAGCTGATGTAGGAGGCAGGATTCTGCAGGCTGTAGCGCACCCCGGCCTGGGCGGCCAGATTGACCACATGGCTGAAGCCCTCGGCCGCAAAGAGCTTTTCCATGCCTGCGCCGTCGGCAAGATCCGCCTCGACGAAGCGGAAGCCGGGCCGCCCTTCCAGCCGGGCCAGCCGATCCCGCTTGAGCTGCACGTCGTAATAGTCATTGCAGTTGTCCAGCCCCACGACGCTGTGACCGTCCGTCACGAGCCGTTGTGCAAGGTGGTAGCCGATGAAGCCGGCAGCGCCGGTGACAAGCACATGCATGGTCTTGCTCCTCCCTCCTGAGAGTATGCCAGAAGATGCGCAGGGGCAAGCGGCTTTCCACGCCGCCTTGTCACTTGCGGGGCTTTCTGCTACAGACTGGTACATGAAAAAGCCCGCATCATCCACCACGACTCACGCGTCCCACTGGGCGGAAAGCCGCCACAAGGACGTCATCATCTATCTGCTTGTGGCCATCTTCCTGCTGGAGCTGGCCGTGGGCGGAGCCTCCGCCATCTACGGCATCATGCATGCCGAGCCCGTCGAGCCCGGCGGACCGCCGCTGCCGCGCTTTCCCTGGCTGGGCTGGGGGCTGGCCGCCCTGCTGCTGCCCGTGGGCCTCCTGCTGATCCTGCATCTTTCCGGCCTGATGGTGGCCCGGACGCTGGAACGCCCGGCCGACGGGGAGACGCCTGCGGGAGCGCAGAACGCCGGGCAGGCTGCCGCAACGCCTCTGCCGCCGCATGTGGAGCGCTTCTACAGCATCATACGCCATGCGCCCACGGTGGTCATCCTGCTCTCCCTGCTGGTCTTCGGCGGACTGCTGCTCTTCGTGGACGGGCTGGTGGACACGCTCGGCCATCTGGGCGGCGCGCTGCTGATCTATCTGCCCTGGATCGTGGGCGGACTCGTCATCTTCCTTACCGTCTGCTATGTGACCCGCCAGTTCTTCCTCTACCGGCATCATCAGATGGAGCGCGAATACGCCTTCCGTCAGACCGTGCTGGAACGCACCGGCATCATCCTGCTGCCTGACGGCAAAACGCCGCTGGAGATCCCGCCCGCGGCCCTCAATGCCCTGCCCGCCGCGGATCCCGCGTCCCAGCCGGCCGCTCCGATCGCGGAGATCCCTTCGGATGTCCCTCCTGCCCGGCCGGGCGATACGGCGGACGACATCGTTGATGCCGACATCTCCCCCGTCGCTCCCCCGGCGGACAACCACAAGCCGGCCTGAGCGCCGGACGACGCCTGCCGCTTTTGACCAGCCTGCCGCCCTTGACAGACCGCGGCAGGGTGGCGGCAAATCAAAAGAAGATTTTTGAGCTTGTGCGATGCTCGAGGCTTTTTGGAGATCTCCCGCCTGGCGGGAGGCTTTCTTCATACAAAAAGGGGAGGCTCTCGCGAGCCTCCCCTGGAACGTTTCCTCGTTGAGGATGATGCTTAGCCGATGAGCTGCAGAGCCATCTGAGGCATGCTGTTGGCCTGCGAGAGCATGGCAACGGCGGACTGGGTGAGCA
>NZ_CALUYG010000017.1 GCF_944324935.1 uncultured Desulfovibrio sp.
CGGCTACATTTCCTTACGACAAAAACGAAGTGGGGACAAAGTGGGGACAACTTCCGCCGGAGACGAAAAAAGGACTCACGGCATTACCCGTAAGTCCTTGTTTTCTCTGGAGCCAGCTAAGAGACTTGAACTCTTGGCCTGCTGATTACGAATCAGCTGCTCTACCAACTGAGCTAAGCTGGCGCGAAGGGAATAATGCGACAAATCCGGCAGTGTGTCAAGAAAAAATGTACTTCTTTCAGGGCAGCATTTCTTTCCGCCCATCAGCGCGCGCAGCAACCTCAGAGCAGCCCGAGCCCGTGCAGCAGCACCAGCAGGATGAGCAGCGGTGTGGCGGTACGGCAGAGCTGCCGCACCGCCCGCGGCGTCCAGCCGTCTCCGAGGTGGACAAGCACCTGCCCGCCAGCGGCCGAATAGCCCACGAACAGACAGGTGGCTATGCCGCATACCGGCATGAGCAGCATGGAGGACAGCGCATCATAGAGATCGAAAAAGGTCATGCCGAACATCCGCGCATCGTTCAAAATGCCGAGCGAGAGCGTGGCCGGGGCCCCCAGCAGCATCAGCCCCGCCAGCACGGCGGGCACGGCCTTTGCGCGCGAACAGCTCAGACGCTCCGCCAGGCAGGACACCGGCACTTCCAGCAGGGAAAGGATGGCCCCCGTGGCGGCGATGCCCGACAGGACAAAGAAGACGGTGGCCAGCAGATGCCCCCCGGGCAGGGAGGCAAAAACGGCGGGGATGGTCATGAACAGCAGCGCCGGCCCCTGCGTCACCTCGAAATCAAAGCTGAACACCGCCGGGAAGATGGCCATGCCGGCCAGCAGGGAGACCAGCAGGTCACAGACCATGACCCTCAGGGCCGTGGCCGGGATATTGACGTCTTCCTTGAAGTAGCTGCCGTAGATGAGCATGCAGCCCATGCCCACGGACATCTTGAAAAAGGCCAGTCCCATAGCCGTCAGGATGACCTCGCCCGAGATGCGCTCCCACTGCGGCATGAAGAGGAAGCGCAGCCCCTCCCCCGCTCCCGGCAGGGTCAGGCTGCGGAGGCAGATGCCGAGCAGCAGCAGAAACAGAAGCGGCATGAGCACGCGCGTCACTTTCTCGATGCCTTTCGACGCTCCGCGCATGATGATGGCGCCCGTCAGGATCAGCACCCCCCATTGCCAGCCCAGCGAAGCCAGCGGATCCCCGGTCAGCCGGCTGAAGGTCCTCCAGGCCGTATCGGGGTCCGCCGTGGCGGCATCGCCCAGGGCTGACTTGAAGATATAGGCGAATACCCAGCCCGCCACATCCGAGTAAAATCCCAGGATCACGACACAGCTCAGGATGGCGCCCATGCCGATGAGCCACCAGCGGGAACGCGGCGCAATGACGCGGAAGACATCCACCACATTGCGACGCCCGGCCCGGCCGATGGCCAGTTCGGCGATCATAAGCGGCAGACCGACGCAGAGCGTGGCCAGCACATAGACCAGCAGAAAGGACGCCCCGCCGTTCTGGCCCACGAGCGCCGGGAATTTCCAGATATTGCCCAGCCCCACGGCCGAGCCGAGGGTCGCGGCCAAGACGCCGAGCCGGGATGAAAAATGATCACGCGCGGCCGCCATACGGTTTCCTCACAGCAGATGGTCTTAGTGGGTGGACAGGGAAAAGACGCTCACGCGGCGGACTGCTCGTCCGTCACATCGTCCTGCTCCCCGGCAAGCGGCGCATCGGTCCTTGCCGCCGTCGCCGGAGGAAATTCTTCCATGAAGATCTGCCAGAGGGTGACGAACAGCACCGCGAGCACCGGTCCGGTGATGAAGCCGTCCAGCCCGAAGAGGGCGAATCCGCCCAATGTCGAAAGCAGCACCATGAAATCCGGCAGTTTGGTGTCGCGACCGACCAGGATGGGCCGCAGGGCATTGTCCGCAAGCCCGATGACGCATACCCCGTACCCCATGAGCACCATCCCGGAAAGCGGTTCGCCGGTCACCAGCAGGTAGATGGCCGCCGGCAGCCAGACCACCGCCGCCCCGACCACGGGGATGAGCGACAGCAGCGTCATAATGACGCCCCAGAGAACGGGCGCACGCAAGCCCAGCACCGCGAAGATGATCCCGCCAAGGGTCCCCTGCACCACCGCCACCAGCAGCGTGCCGCGCACCGTCGCCCGCAGCATGAGGGCAAAGCGGGCAAACAGCAGCTCCTCCCGATGATCGCCAAACGGCAGCGCCCGGATGAGCAGCCGGCGGATGCGTTCGCCGTCCCGCAGCAGAAAGAAGGCCAGATAGAGCACGATGGCCAGATCAACGAACCAGTTGACGGTGCCGCCGCCGATGGTCATGGCCTGCCGGGCCAGATAGCCGCTGACCGTTACGGCGGCGGACGAGGCCACCGCCTTGAGCTTTTCCGGCCCGTAGCCGAACTTCTCCAGCCACTCGATGACCGTGGGCAACGCCTGCCGCAGCTTGTCCACCATGCGGCCGATCTCGTCAGCGCTGCCGGACAGCCGCGTGTAGAGCTGCACCAGCTCGGTCAGGCAGGTATAGAGCAGGTAGCCCGCCGGAAGGATGATGAAAGCCAGGCTGACCAGCACCGTGCAAAGGGAAGCGGTGTTGGCCCCCAGGCCGCGACGTTGCAGCCACTGGCGCAGCGGCATGAACAGCAGGCCGATGACCACGCTCCAGAAGATGTCGTCAAAAAACGGCCGCAGCATCCAGAGAAAGGCCAGCGTCGCCAGCAGCAGCAGACCAAGAAAGGCGTTGTTCTCCAGGCGCGAAGGCGGAATAGTCATCTGTGCTCCTTGCAGACTGCCGATCCTGCGAGGCGGTCCAGCGGGGCGAACCTCTTGCGGCCGCTTCTGTCGGGCCTCTCCTTTCCCGCCGCCCTCACCCGCGGCATGAACGAGCTTGCCGCCCCCCTGAGCGACGGCAAGCCGGGCGGCAAAACTTCGGGCAAGGCTTCGCTCCCTGCCGTCCGACGGGGAGGGACGCATACGCGTCATTGCCGGCGCGCATGCGCTCCCTCACCCGCTGAAGCGCTCCGCTTCTCAGGCTCGCTCAATGATAAAGGGGATGCAGTGCAGCTCGCGGCTTTTTTCCTGCGTTGAACCGAGCTTCCAGGGGCTGTCGGCGGCCCAGCCCAGCTTTTCGGCAATGGCCCGGGCCACACCGGCCACGTTCAGCACGGGATGCCGCTGGAAGACCTGCGGCAGACCGTAGGTAAGGTTGCACACCAGGCACTTGCCGGGACGCTGATGCAGTTCAAAAGCCAGTTCGGCCTTGTCGTCACTGACGTTGCGGCACACCAGACGAATATCGTACGCCCCTTCTTCAGCGCCGCCGAAAAGCGCGTCAAAAAAGGCGTCCGTCCGTTCCGCGGGAAAAGCCGTATCCAGAAATGCCTGATCAAGAACCATGTGTCCTCCACTGGAAGTGTGCATGCTATCGATTGTCCGCCCCGCCCCATCGGCGGCCTCTGCGCCCTGCGGCAGGCCGAGTCCCATTTTCGTGCCGCTGCGCGGCGACACCCGCCCGTCAGGGAGACCCTGCCCGGCATCCTTCCGCGCAGGCCTCAGACTGAAGGCGCGCCATGCCGCAGCCAGTCCATCAGCGGACCGTCAAGGCTGCGGTCCGTCCGCGGCAGCCTGTCCAGCCGGAACGCCGGCACGAGCTCCGCAGCCGTGACGTCCCGGCGGGCCGGATTGTTCCCGGCCAGCCAGGCCAGCAGGCCGACGATACGCTCCGGGGGCACGCCTTCCGCCCGCAGACTGCGCAGGGCAAGGCTGTGATGCCGCTTGGCAAGCCGTTCCCCCTCCGCATCACAGAGAAGGGGAACATGGGCATACGCTGGTATCTCATAGCCCAAAAGTCGCAAAAGGGCAATCTGACGCGGCGTGGAGGAAAGGATGTCGCGCCCCCGCACCACCTGAGTGATCCGCATGCGTCCGTCGTCCACGGCAACGGCAAGCTGGTAGGCGATCACTCCGTCGGACCGCTGCACGGCGAAATCGCCGCCGCAGTCATCCAGCCGGAAAGTCTGCGGCCCCTGCGCGGCATCCCGAAAACGGATCGGCTCCGACGGCCCGTGGAAACGGAGGCTGGCCTGCCGCCCGGCCTGCCGCAGCGCCGCCCGCTGCGCCTCGCTGAGCTGGCGGCAGGTCCCCGGGTAGGGGGCTCCGCTGTCGTCCACATGTGGCGCGCCGGCCAGAGCGCGCAGCTCCTTCCGCGTGCAGAAGCAGGGATACAGGCAGCCGAGCCGCTCGAGCCGTTGCAGGGCCTGCGCGTAGAGCCCGGCACAGCGACTCTGCACATACGGGCCGTACTCTCCCCGTTCCGGCAAAGGATCGCCGCTCCCGGCAGCGGGAAACGCCGGCCCTTCATCCCAGTCCATGCCCAGCCAGCGCAGATCCTCCAGCACGGCAAGCGCGTATTCGGGCCGCGACCGTTGCGGATCGATGTCCTCCAGCCTGAGGACGATGTCGCCTCCGGCCTGCCGCGCGGCCCACCAGGCCAGAAGGAAGGCCCAGGCGTTACCCAGATGCAGATAGCCCGTCGGGCTGGGCGCCAGACGCCCCCGGATATGTCCCGCGCCCAACATGTCCCGCGCCATGTTCCCTCCCTGCCGCCGTCCTTCGCGGTCATGCCCGCAATGCAAAACGGGGAAGCCCTCCGCTCACGCGCGGCGCTTCCCCGAGTCGATCGACGCGACACTTTCCCGCCGGCTGCCCGCACTGCGGGCCTCACCTGTGGCGGATGCCGTTACTTGTTGTTCCAGGGCATTTTGGCCAGCAGCTTGGCCATGCCGCAAAAACCGGTCAGCCCGGCAAAGATCAGTCCGGCGCCCACAAAGGCGCTCAGCCAGATGAAGACCGGGAAGACGCAGGAGGCCAGCAGGCCGAAGAGCACCAGCGAACCGGCGCCGATCTGGATCTGGCGGTTCATGGGCAGGGGGCATTTTTCGTGACGTTCCACCGGCAGCCCGGCCTTTTCCCAGGCCTCAACGCCGCCGAGCACCAGCAGCGCGGGACCGCCGGCCACACGTTCCAGCACGTCGGCATTGCTCCGCGTACGCGAACCGGAATGACACATGAAGACGATGGGCTTCTGGTCCGTGGCGGGGTCCAGTTTCAGGTACGGCAGCGCCGACAGCGGGGCGGCTTCCGCGCCGGGCACGGAGATAGTGGCCAGTTCATCGACTTCGCGCACATCGACCAGACGGATCTCTCCGGCTTTCAGGCGCTTGTAGACTTCGACGGGGCTAAGAGACGGCAGCATGTGACCTCACTTTGGTTGGGGGAAAACGACTCTCACACCTTGTATCGCATTACTTCTTGGACGAGGAACTTTTGCGGGACGATCGGGACGCTCCGGCGTCCTTCTTCCCCTGCCGGGACGACGCCCGGGCCTGTGTCTTGCTCTTGCTGCTCCGGCGCGCGGCGGGAGCGGCCTTTTCCTTGCTTTTACCGCCCTGTCGGGCCGATGCGGCCTTGGACTTGCCGCTCTTGCGGGAAGTGGCTTTTTCCCGGCTTTTTTTGCGCTGCTCGGACGGCTTGCGCACCTGATCCTTTTTCTTGCGCTGCGTGGAGACCTGCGAAGTCTGCTTGCCCTTTTTCCGGCTTTCGACCGTTGCTTCCTGCCGCGCCTTGCGGGAACGCTCCATATCGCGGACCGCCCGCTCCTCGGTATACTGCGCCATGCGGCTTTCCGCCTGCGCCACGAGATCCTGACCATCGGCGTTCATGCTGACCCGCCGTGCGCCGAGGAAGGTATTGTTGAAATAGGGATCATCCAGGGAGCTGATCTTGACCGAGCTCCGCCGCCGCGGGCTGTGCACGAATTTGCCGTCCCCCACATAGATGCCCGTATGATACCCGCGCCGCGGATGGCGGAAGGCCACGATATCTCCGGCGCGCATATCTTCCACACGCATGATGCGCTGGCCGATGGCGGATTGTTCCCGCGCCGTGCGGGGCAGTTTGACGCCGACGCTCTGATAGGCCCATTGCACGAGTCCCGAGCAGTCAAACCCGCCGGGATTGCGCCCGCCGCGGACATAGGGCGTACCGATGACCGAGCGGGCCGTCTTGACCACGGACTGACCGGAGGCCCGGTCGCGTGCGTCCTCCTGCTGGTTCAGAACGTCTTCCACATTGGCGCGATAGCGGATCAGCAGATCCTTGTCCTGTTGCTTGCGCGCCGTACAGCCGAGCATCACGGCAGAGATCAGGAGGATGGTCAGCAGATTGAGTGCTTGCCGCATTCGTTCTCCAGACAAGGGTAAACCCGCTTGCGCGGGTTGAAAAACGGTCAGCCCCGTATATCCATCGAAAATATCAGGCCTTCATGTCCAGGATGACGCCCAGCATATCATCCGCCGTTCGTACGACCTGCGCGTTGGCTTCATAGGTATGCGGCATGGCCACCAGATCGGCCATCTCCCGCTCCAGACTCGTGCCGCTGGGGAAAAGACTTTCCAGCGGCGTGCCTTCGCCGGCGCCCATATCGCGGGCCCGCTGGCGCAGCTCGTCATAGGAGACGCGCGTGCCCTCCTGACCGGAAAGGCCGTCCCCCTGAAAAACGGCGTCCAGGCGCGTGCCGCCATTGCCGGAAATATCCGAATACTCGGCCCGCTGGGGGTTGAAACCCGCCGTGTTCACGTTGGCGACATTATGCGTAAGGGTCTGCATGCCCGCACCAAATGCGGAAAGAGCCGTCGCACCAATATCCATGCTGCTTGAAATGCTCATAGCCTTACTCCCCTTTCCCTGTTTTTATCACAGCCCGCGCCAAAAGGCAAAAGGCTTTTTGCCGCGGCCGTCCACGGGCCTCCCCTGCGTTCAGCGCCGGCCGGCCTCCAGATGGCGTTCGATGCAGGCAAAGGCATTGTGGCTGTGGATGGATTCCATGCTTTCCACCTCCACGCGGAACCACGATATCTGCCCGTGCTCCAGCAGACGTTGCGCCACGTTGCGCACCACATCCTCCACAAAGGTCGGCTGCGCGAAGGCATGCTCGGTCACGAATTTCTCGTCCTCCCGCTTGAGGAGCGTATAGACGGCGGACGAGCCCGAGGCCTCGGCCATCTCGATGAAATCCTCGATCCAGCTGAAGTGCGTCATGCGGACGGAGAGTCTGATCATGGTCCGCTGACTGTGCGCGCCTTCCCGGCTGATGGCCTTGGAGCAGGGACAGACCGTCATAACCGGCACGGCGACATCCAGCGAAAAGGACTGCCCCTCATCGGTCAGTTCGCCGGTCAGACGGCACTCGTAGGCCACAAGGCTCTCGCAGCCGGAAGCCGGAGCCGCCTTGCGCATGAAATAGGGGAAGCAGAAATGCACATAGGCCCGCCGCGCCTCGAGGCGTTCCTTGATGGCGGCAAGCAGACGCCGTACGGACTGATAGCTGATGGCGTCGTTCCACTCTTCCAGCGCCGCCACGAAGCGGCTCATGTGCGTTCCCTTGAAGGCGGCGGGCAGATCCACGCCCATATCGACGCGGGCCACGGTCTGCCGGCTGCCTTCCGCCTTGTCCCGCACCAGCAGGGGCATGGTGATGCCCCGCACCCCAACCGTATCTATCGGCAGCGCCACCTGTGGCGCATGACGTTGCACATCTTCCATATCAGGCAAGGTCCTGTCCTGTGGTTGTTCCGCTGAACGTGCCGTGCTTCACCCCCTTGCAGGAGACAAGGCGGTCGGCAAGGGCGCGTATGCGGACGGCATCCCCTTTCAATACCAGCACTTCCAGACAATTGTGATGATCAAGATGCACATGCAGCGTCGTGATGATGATGTCGTGATCGTCATGCTGCATGCGCGTCAGTTTGCGGGCCAGATCATTCTTGTGATGGTCATAGACCAGCGTCAGCGTCCCGGCCGCCTCGACGTCGGCACGCTGCCACTCTTCCTCCACGAGCGCCTTGCGGATAAGGTCGCGGATGGCCTCCGAGCGGTTGCCGTACCCCTTGCGATGGCACAGCTCGTCAAAGGGCTCAAGGAGCTCCTCATCCAGTGAAACGCCAAAACGCGTCAGCTTGCCCATGCGCTTCGTTCCTCTTCTGTCCGGCACGCCTCAGCATGCCGCCGGACGCCGGCTGATCTCCCAGACATGCACGGTCACGGGCACAGGCTGGGCATAGAGCGCCTCCACCTCCGCGCTGAACACCCGCCGCCCCTGCCAGCCGCCGCCGTGCAGCGCCTGCAGGAAGGCGTCATACACGCTGCGGCCCGGTTCGGCCAGCCAGGCCACGCCGTCCGCGGCCAGCGCATGCGCCAGAAAGCGCATGACCGGGGCCACAAAACGCTTTTCGTACATGATGTCGCCGCCCCAGATGCGGTCGATGCCGCCGGGCCTCAGGGCGGGCTGCCGCCAGTCCATGACGGCCCAGAGCGGCCCGGGACATACCTTGTTATGTTCGGCATTGCGTGCGGCGAAACGCACGGCCTCCATCTCGTAATCCAGCCCCAGCACCCGCGCCCCCAGCCAGGCTCCGACCAGGGCGGTCAGCCCCAGCCCGCAGCCCAGATCAAGGCAGCGGCGTCCGGCCAGCTCCGCGCGGCGCAGTTCCAGCCAGCGGGCCAGCACCAGACTGGACGGCCAGAGCTCCGTCCAGTAGGGGAGCCGCTCATCCTCAAAATTCCGCGGGTCTTCGGTCATGGCCTCCCAGAGTTCCTCAAGGTTGGCCGCGCGCAGCAGCTCCCAGGGCCGCCCGCAGGCCGTCACCCTGATACGGCCGCGGTCATCGGCTCCGGACGCGTCATGCCGGGCGTTGTCGGCCCCGGAACAAGAGGGATCGGACTGCTTCATCCCTTCAGCATAGCCTATTGCGCCGCCGCTGTACAGCCGTGCCCCCCCTGCCCGCCGCTTCCCGGAAAAAACAGGCTGTACGCGCTCTTGTGAGGCGCGCCGCCTTCTGCTAGGCTGTCGGCACTTCTTTTTCGAGGCTATTTCGAGGGATCTATGGGACAGGATATTTTTGACGTCATCGTCGTGCTGGTGCTGGTCTTTTTTACCCTGCGCGGCTTCTGGAACGGCTTTGTGGGCGAAGTGGCCGGGCTGGTCTCCCTCGTGGGCGGCTTGTGGGCGGCGCACAACTTCCACCCCCTGCTGTCCGGCTACCTGACGTTCATCAGCGAACCGGCCTGGCGGCAGCTTGCCGCCTATGTGCTGATCTTCATCGCCACGCTCGTTCTGGTGGGGGTGCTGGCCCGCATCCTGCAAAAAGTTCTGTCCTTCAGTTTCATCGCCTGGGTGGACAAGCTGGCGGGCGGCATCCTGGGGCTGGCCAAGGGCCTTCTGCTCTGCTCTCTTGTGCTGATCGTGCTGCAGAAGCTCATGGGCAACATGGCCTTTCTCCAGAATTCGCGCGCCCTGCCCTATTTCACCAGCCTCATCGAGCAGATCCGGGCCTGGCTGCCGCCGGACGTACTGAGCCGGTTCAACATCTGACGGGACGCAGACGGGGACGCCGCCCGCGGGCGCTCTCCGTTCCTGCCGGCCCGCGCCCACGGGACGTCCCGGCCCGCCCGGCAGGGGGATCCCGCCGGGACCCGGTCGAGGGTCGCACAATTGGCGGACAGGGCATGTCGCATCATCAAAGGAAACAGGTATGGAAAAAAACGCGCTTGAACACTTGCGGGAGGTCCTTGACCGCCTGACGGCCGAAGAGGGCGGCTGCCCGTGGGACAAGGAGCAGACGCCCCGCACCCTTGCCGAGTACATCATCGAGGAAAGCCACGAGCTCGTCAGCGCCATCCGCTCCGGCACGGATGCCGATGTCTGCGAAGAACTGGGCGATGTGGCCTTTCTGCTGCTCTTTGTGGCCCGGCTCTATGAAAAGCAGGGGAAATTCTCCCTGGATGACGCCCTGGCCCATAACTGCGCCAAGATGATCCGCCGCCACCCGCATGTCTTCGGCGACGCGCATTTCGATACGCGGGACGAACAGCTCAAGACCTGGGAGCGGATCAAGCGGGATGAGCACGCCGATGCCGAGGGCCGTCCCAAGGGGCTCTTCGACAGCCTGCCCGCCAGCCTGCCGCCCCTGACCAAGGCCTATCGCATCCATTCCAAGGCCGCCCGCGTGGGTTTCACCTGGCAGGAGGACGCGGAGGTGGAACAGCAGGTGGAAGCCGAATGGCTGGAATGGCTGGACGTGTCCGCCGGGGACGACAAGGAGGCCCAGCGGCACGAGCTGGGCGATCTGCTCTTCAGCATCGCCGAACTTGGACGGCGCAAGGGCATCAAGGCCAGCGAAGCGCTGGACGACGCCAATACCCGCTTCCTCCGGCGCTTCGCACGCATGGAAGAGCTTGCCCGCGCGCAGGGACGGGACTTTGCCGCCCTGTCGCTGGATGAGAAGGACGAGCTGTGGACGCGGGCCAAGGCGGAAGAAACAGCCGGGAAGGACTGAGCGTGCGCCGTCTCCCGTTGCCTGGACGCCGCGGCGTGTGCGGGCCGCGCCTGGGAGGGATCGCCCTGCTGCTCCCCCTGCTTATGGCGGCGCTGCTGCTGGCGGCCTGCACGACCACGCGCCCCTGGGGCGGCGGCACGACCGCCGTACGGCCGGAAGCACGCCTGCCGCGCGCCGATCCGGGCTATGTGCAGTGGCTGGAGCGCCAGTCCATGCTGGGGGACGCGCCGCTGCTGGCCGGACAGGTATCGGGGACGGAACGCATCTGGAGCAACAGCGCCCAGAGCAAGAATCGCTCCCTGCTGCTGACCGCCGCGCCCAACTGGCTGGAGATCGACCCCTCGACCGTCGGCGTGTCCGGCAGCGTCTTCGCCGCGCTGGGCGGCAGTCTGCCCGCGCTGCTGCGCCAGCTCGGCATCGACGGGCTGTATGTGTCGCCCACGGGCGAACGGGGCGACATCTGGCAGGAAGCGCCGCGCGTCGGCACGGCCGACAACGTGACGGCCCTGCACTTCGACAAGACGGTCGGCAATGACGACGACTTCGCCCGTCTCCAGGAACATCTCGAAGCCGCGCACATCCAGCTCGGCGGCGACCTGCCGCCCGCGGCCACGGGCCTCGGCCCGGACTTCATCCTGCAGGCCCGCCATGCGCCGCGCTTTGACGGGCTGTACGCCATGATCAGCGTCCCGCGCGCTCTCTGGGGCGAACTGCCGTCCGTCCCCGGCGAATGGGACTGTCTGCCCCTGCGACCGGAAGCGGTGAGCGTCCTGCAGGCCCGGGGCCTGCTGCCGCCTACGCTCCTGCGGCAAAAACTGGCCTGGGCCGAGCCCGGCGGCTGGGCCGCCACGGGCGAGGTGCGCGGCACGGACGGCCAGATCCGGCGCTGGGTCTACCGTTTTGCGGACGATCCCCAGCGCCCCGTCCTGCTCTGGCAGGATCCGTCGGGACAGGCCCGGCGCATTTTTTCCGCCGCCATCATCCGTCATACGGGCCTGCAGGGACAGGCGCTGGCCGGCCTGCGGCTGGAAGCCCTGTTCGGCCTCGATGTGCCGGCCCCGGCCGGCGAAGGCGGGGCCGCCTCCCTGTCGGACCGGCTGACGCCGGGCTACGGCGCGCTGGCTGCCGCCGCGCGCGAAGTGCATCGCTACGGCGGCTGGGCCGTGCAGGCCGACGCCCTGCCGCCCTCGCTGCTTGCGCCCGTCCTGCGCATGGGCGTGGATTTCTCGCGGGACGGCCTCACCGCCCCCGCCGCGGAATATGCCCTGCTCAGCGGCGATGCCGCGCCCCTGGCCCGCCTGTTGCGGCAGGCGCAGGAAGACGGGCTGGATCAGAGCCGTCTGGCCCGGGGACTGCACGGCTGGCAGGGGGTGGACTGGCGGCTGCTGCGCGACCTGCCCGACGGGGAGCGCCTCGTCCGGGAGGCGCAGCGCCTGAGCGGGCTGGACGGCGAGGAGCTCCGCCTCTGGACGACGCCGGCCTCCCTCGCGGCCCGGGCGCTCGGCCTGGACGAGGCCGCCGCCCTGCGCCCCGAAAATGCCGAAAGCCTGCGCCGAGCCACCCTTGCCCTGCTTGCCTGCCGGGCCGGACTGCCCGGCCCGCTCTTCATCAGTTTGCAGGAGCTGACCGGCGCGCTGGATGTGCCGCGCAGCGTCTCGCGGGATATCCTTCCCAGCCGCGGGATGGTCCCCCTGCCCGGCGCAGCGGCGGGCGGCGGTTCCGTCGCGCCCGCTCCGCTGGCCTTTGGTCCCCTGAGGGAACAGCTGGCCGATCAGGACAGCTTCCTCCTGCTGACGGCCCGGCTGCTGCTGGCCCGTCAGGCCGCCGGGCTCGCCCGGGGGAAACTCGTGTCCGTTCAGCAGGCCGGCGGCTGTCTTGCCCTCTGCTCCACCCTGCCGGAGGGCGGCTGCTGGCTGACCGTCGTCAATTTCAGCGGTCAGGAGCGCGAATTTTCCGTCCAGCTCCCCGCCGAAGGCGATCTGCTCGATATTTTCAGCGGCCAGAGCCTTGCCGCCGGCCGTCGTCTTTCCCTGCACCTTGCGGCGCGCCAGTCGCGCCATCTGGTAATGGATACCCACGCTGCCTCTTCTGCCCCATAGGAGTTGCCCATGAGTCAATATTACCCCGGCCAGCAATCGGACAACGACATTCGCTGTGATACGGGCCTTCCCACCCGGCCCTCACCCGAAAAGCCTCTTGCCGCCGATGCTCCCGAGGCGGATCCGGCAGCCGGAGCGCCCGACACCAGAAACGCGGCAGCCGATGCGGCCGCTTCGCCGGACAATACGGCGACAAACGCGGTGGCCCCGGACGCTCAGGATGCCCCGCATGCGGAGACCGTGACGCCGGCCCGGGAGCCCGCGCCTGCCGAGGAGCCGTCCGCCCCTGCCGCTGCCTCCCCTGACAGCGCCTCCCCCGCCGGGGAAGCCGGGGCGGAGCAGGCGGCTGCCGACGGCCCCTCCCGGACAGCCTCCGCCGCGACCCGGGGCACGACGGCCCACATCGATCCGGTTCCCGAAGACGAGGACATCCCCGTGCTGGAAGTGGCCCCGGCGTCGGGGCGCAGCCGTCCCGCCGGACGGGCGCAGCGGCTTTTCCAGCGGCTGGCCGTCGTGGGGCCGCTGGCGCTCCTCGTCCTGCTGGCCGTGCAGATCTGGCCCGTCTTTCTGACCGGCGGACGCTTCTGCCCCGCGGAATGGCCGACGGTGCTGGCGGCGCTCACCAGCCTGCAGGACGGCCAGTGGCTTTGCCCCAGCGGGCCGCAGGGCGCGCAACTGCCGCTGTTGTTCTGGCTCATGGGCGGCCTGCACCATCTGCTCCTGACGGCCGGTCTGCCAGATCTGCTCCTTTTCCCCGTCACCTCGACCCTTTGCGGCGCACTGGCCCTGCTGAGCGTCTGGGTGCTGAGCCGCGTCACGGGCAATGACCGGGAAGCCGCCCTTGCGTCCGGGCTCATGCTGTTGAGCAGCCTGCTCTTTCCCTTCCTCGCGCATTTCATGGGCCCGCAGCCCCTGGCAACGGCGCTGACGCTGCTCTCGCTGGCCTGCCTCTGCCGCGGCTGGCAGGCCGCCTCCTCCCCTCTGCTGCTGCCGCTGGGCTTCGTGCTGGCGGGGCTGGCGGGACTGGCGGGCGGGCTGACCTATGTGGCCCTGCCGCCCCTCACCAGCCTTATCTGGCTGCTCTGGCGGCTGTGCTTCGGGCGCACCCAGCGGCTGGACGCCGTCCTCGGCTTCCTGTTCATGCTGCTGGTCATTGCCGTCTGGCTGCTGGCGCTCATCGTCCTTGTGGAGGCCGACACCTATCTGCAATCCGTGGTCCGGCAGTTCTGGCACTGGCCCTTCCCGCTTTCCGGCAAGTGGTGGCTGCCCCTTGCGGCGGGCGTGCTGGGCATGGGCCCGTGGCTTGCCCTCATCCCCTTCGTCTCCTGGGGGCGTGTGCTGCGTCAGACGCCGCATGCGCTGGCCGCGAGCCGCCATGAGGCCTGCGGCACATCCTTCCTCTGGATAGCGCTGGTTCTCTCGGCCATCCTGAGCCTGCTGGCGCCGGGCCTCAGCGGCTCCGGCCCCCTGCTCTGCCTGCTGGCCATCCTGCTGGGCCGTGCGCTGCTGCGGCTGTCGGACCTGGGGAGCCGCATCTTCTATCTGGTGGTCGCCCTGCTCTTCCTGCACGCGGGCATGGCGCTCACGGCCTGCGGCTTCGGCGTCACGCTGGACTGGCTCGTCAACTTCACCTCGCTGAAGCTGACGCCGGAACAGCAGACCGTCGTCCTGCAACTGAGCGGCCTGCCCGTGCTGGGCATACTCGGCATCCTCTGTGCCGTCACCGTGACCCGGCTGGTGCGCCGCGCCTGGCCGGGAGGGGCCCTGCTGGTCTGTACCCTGCTGGCCTGCGTCCTTGCCCAGCCGGCCCATCTGCTGCTTACGCCCCAGCTCGGCGCTCAGGCCTCCGTGCCCCTGCCCAGTGCGGAGGAACTGCAAACCTTCCTGACCCAGCGGAACGAAAAGCCGCTGCCGCCGTGGTATCCGGCCCCCATCGACCTTCAGGCCCTGCCGCCGGCCGGAGAGGCCCCCGCCACATCCGACGACGCGGACACGACGGGCGGCACGACGACGCCCGCCGAAGCGGCCCCGACGCCTGAACCGGCAGCCGAACCGGCAAAGCCGACGCCCGAAGCCCCCGCCGCGACGGAAACACCGGAAGTCGCGCCTGCCGCGCCGGCGAACGACAGCGCCGAACGGCCCGCGCTCAGAGGGGATGGTACCCATCCGGCGGATGCGGGGACCGCGCCCGACAGACAGACGCCTCCGGCCTCCGACGGGCCGACGGCGGAAACACGGGATGCCCCGGCATCCCCTGAACGGACCGCCCCCGATGCCGGGGAACCGGAGGCCGCCACCTTGTGATCCCGAAGCGGGGAGTTCGTCCGACGGACGGCTCCCCGCTTCCTCTTTCGGGGGCCGGGCCCTTTCCATCGCTTGACGCCGTACGGTTCTTGCCTCTACAAAAAAAGACTTTCGCCGCTCCGGCGCTCATCTTCCAAAAACCTTTTCCAAAGGAACGACCATGAAAGAGTTTACGCTTGCCGTGCACAGTCTGGGGAATATCGGCTGCAAGGTGGTGGAAGCCGCCCTTGCCGCCCCGGACTGCCGCTGCCTCGGCGTCATCCGCCGGGCCGATTCTCTGGGGACGCGCGCGCAGGATCTGCGCGGCCTGCCGGAATACGCCAGCCTTGCCGACCTGGAAGCGGCGCAGGGCCGCCCAGACGTCATCGCCCTCTGCGGCCCCTCCCGCAGCATCCCCGATACGGCCGAAGCCTTCCTCCTCAAGGGATACAACTGTGTGGACAGCTTCGACATCCACACCGACATCCCGCAGAGCGTGGCCCGTCTGGACAAGGCGGCCCGCAGCGGCAAGGCCGTGAGCATCACCGCCGCCGGCTGGGACCCCGGGACGGACTCAGTCATGCGGGCCCTTTTTGAAGCCATGGCTCCCACGGGCGTGACCTTCACCAATTTCGGCCGCGGCCGCAGCATGGGCCATTCCGTGGCCGCCCGCGCCATCGAGGGCGTGGCCGATGCCGTGTCCATCACCATCCCCGTGGGCGGCGGCCGCCATTCGCGCCTCGTCTATGTGGTGCTGGAAGAAGGGCAGAACCTGGCCGACGTCACGGCCCGCATCAAGGCCGACGATTATTTCGCCCATGACCCGCTGGATGTGCGTCAGTGCCGCGACCGGCAGGAACTCTCCTTTGTGGCCGACCAGTCACACGGCGTCCTCATGGAACGCACCGGCGCCTCCGGCATGACGGACAACCAGATCCTCAAGTTCGACATGCGCATCAACAACCCCGCCCTCACGGCGCAGATCCTCGTCTCCTGCGCGCGTGCCGCCACGCGCATGGAAGCCGGCTGCCACACGCTCATCGACGTGCCGCCCATCAAGCTGCTGCCCGGCGAACGCATGGACATCATCACGCGCATGGTGTAGTGGCTGACGCCACTATTCGCTTTGTTGGGGGGAGGGGAACCCCCTCGCTCTGCTGTCGATGCCTGTAAGGCTCCTGCGTCGCCTAACAGGCACGGCCCTGAGGGCCGCCTTTCGGTCGCCGCCGGCGCGAGAGCGGGGTTCCCCTCCCCCCCCCCCAAGCCCCCCACCCTTCCCCCAGCGCGCTTTTGCCGGACGGAGGGAAGAGGTGACAGGCTTTCGGCAAAAAAATAACGGCCACATGCGCCAATGGGGATGGCGTGCGGCTCCATGCCGGCATGCCCTGGCGCGCCGCCGCATTTGGGTCTCCTGCGGGAGGCCCCTGCCCGGGAAAGGAATATTTTTTGCCGTTGCCCTATGCCTCTGGCCGCGACTGACGATAAGAAGGGGCAAAGGCAAGGTACGCTTTTCCCACAAGGAGCAGCTATGGATTTGAATCAGAAAAAACAGGATGACCAGCTCCTCCAGCTCGTGACGTTCAGCATCGGCGAGGAAGAGTTCGGCGTCAACATCCTGAAGGTGCAGGAGATCATCCGCACCATGGAGATCACCAAGGTGCCGCGCGCCCCCGATTTCGTGGAGGGCGTCATCAATCTGCGCGGCAAGGTGATCCCCATCATCGACCTGCGGCGTCGTTTTGGTCTTGCGCCTCGTGGGCATGACAAGAATACGCGCATCATCGTCATCGAGATCAACAACATCATCGTGGGCTTTGTGGTGGATGCCGTGTCCGAGGTGCTCCGCATACCCGCCAGTACGGTGGAACCGCCGCCACCGGTGGTCGCCGGTGTGGAATCCGACTATGTGAGCGGCGTCGGCAAGCTCCAGGACCGCCTGCTCATCATGCTGGATCTGGATCGCCTGCTCTCCAGCGAGGATATGGAAGCCCTCAGCAGCATGTAACCGCCTCATTCACAGGATGGAAAAAGCCCTTCCGCACATGCGAAAGGGCTTTTTCCTTTTTCATGCCCCGCCTCCGCCCCCGCCGGGGGACGTCCGGCGTGGAAGAGGCTATGATGCAGGATCACGTCGCACGACCGCCGCTCCCGGCAGCCGCCCTGCCGCACCTCTCCACCGCGGCGAGAACCGTACGCATGGCGCGTTCAGCGCCGAAAGCGCTGCATCTCCTCCCGCACCAGCTCAAGCCCGACCATGATGTTCTCCTGCAGCGTCGTCCGCAGCAAGTCGGCATCTTTGTTGCGCAGGGCGGCAATGATGGTGGCGTGCTGCTGGTTGAACAGTTCCTTGTGCTCGGCGGAATAGGCCCGGAGCGTCAGGAATGCCTGCACGAAATCCATGAGGTGTTCCACCACCGATACCAGGTGCGGCATGCGCGACAACTGGTAGAGGCGGTGGTGGAACTCCCTGTCCACATGGAAAAAATAGGTCTCTTCGCCGGCGGCTTCCATTTCCTTTGCCGTCTGCTCCAGCGCGTCCAGCTCCTGCGGCGTGGCCTGCCGCATGGCTTCCTCGGCCAGCGCCGCCTCCAGTTCGCAGCGCTGCTGGTAGATCAGCTCCATCTCCCGGTAGCCGGGCGGCAGCATGACGATGGCCCCCTTGTAGGGGATGTTCTGCACCAGCCCGGACTTGTCCAGCAGCAGCAGTGCGTCGCGAATGGGACCACGCCCGACCCCCAGCTGCTGTTCCAGATCCGTCAGGATCAGCCGCGTGCCGGGCAGGGCGCGCCCGCTCATAATCATGTCGCGTATCATTTCATACGCCACAAGCGACTTTGTTGCGCTGTTTTTGCTCGCATCGTGTGATTTCATGCAGGCTATATACGTTGGCTGACACGGGGGGTCAATACGCCTCCCCCCCTTTCCCGGACGCGACGGCGCAGTCCCTGCTTCCGGTCGGCCGCACCCGGCGTCCGTTCCCGGATGCTTGGACGTATCATGTGCTACTTCCACACGTTATTGACACAGAAAATTTTTCATAAAATATTTCATAAAATATTGACTTCCCGCGTGAGGAAGCCTAGGCTGATCTCAACGACAGGGAAACAGCCCCGAAGGGCAGCCGCCCTGCCCCGGACGGAAGGATCAAGCGCCCGCGACGTTTCGCCCGCTTTATCAGACCCAGAGGAAACACGCGCCACAGGCGCAGAGAGCAAGGAGAGTCGTCATGCGTTACCTCAAGCAAGCCACCAAGTCAGCCGAAGGCAACAGCCGGGAAGCCCGCGCCGTCGTCGAACAGATGCTGGAAGACATCCGCGCGGGCCGTGAGGATACCGTGCGCGCCCTGGCCAGGAAATTCGACAAATGGGAACAGGAGTTCATCCTCAGCGACGCCAAGCGCGAGGAACTCATCGCCATGGTTCCTGAAAGCGTCAAGCGCGATCTGGAATTCGCCCACAGACAGGTTGCCGGCTTTGCGAAGGCCCAGCGCGAGAGCATCGGCGAATTCGCAACCGAAGTAACGCCCGGCGTGGTGCTGGGACAGCGCATCGTGCCCATGGATGTGGCCGGCTGCTATGTGCCCGGCGGCCGTTTTGCCCACGCCTGCTCGGCCATTATGAGCGTGGCCACGGCCAAGGCCGCGGGCGTGCCCTTCATCGTGGCCGCCACCCCGCCCCGCGGCGAACACATCGACCCGGCCACCTGCTATGCCATGCACATTTCCGGCGCGGACATCATCCTGGAAATGGGCGGCGTACAGGCCATCGCCAGCATGGCGTACGGTCTCTTTACCGGCAAGCCCGCCAACATCCTCGTCGGCCCGGGCAACGCCTATGTGGCCGAAGCCAAGGCCCTGCTGAGCGGTTCCGGCCTTTGCGGCATCGACGTCTTTGCCGGCCCCACGGAATCCGGCATCATCGCCGAGGGAACGGCCGACCCCATGACCGTGGCCATCGACCTGGTCTCCCAGGCGGAGCATGGCTACAACTCGCCGGTCTGGCTCTTCACCACCAGCGAAGAGCTGGGCAACAAGGTGCTTGAGCTCATGCCCAAACTTTGCGCCGACATGCCCAACCCCGACGTGCCGCTGAGCGCCTGGCGCGATTACGGCGAGATCGTCCTTTGCGACGACCGGGAAGAGATGGCCGCCGTCAGCGATCATTACGCGCCCGAGCACATCCAGGTCATGGCCGGAGATCTCGACTGGTGGCGCGCCCGTCTGCGCTGTTACGGCTCCCTCTTCCTTGGCGAAGGCAGCACCGTGCCGCATGGCGACAAGTGCTCCGGCACAAACCATATCCTGCCCACCAGGAAGGCCGCCTACTACAGCGGCGGGCTCAACGTGCACAAGTTCCTCAAGATATGCACCTATCAGCATATCGATCCCGACAGGAACGACGTCATCGGCGGTACGGCCTCCCGCCTGTCCCGGGTGGAAGGCATGGAAGGCCATGCCCGCGCCTGCGACTGGCGTCTGCGGAAGTTCTATCCCGGCCGGGAGTGGGACTTCCCCGTGTACGAGCATCCCGCGTACTAGGGCCTGTTAACACTATTTGCCGCCTGTTGGGGGGAAGGGAAACCCCTCCGCCAGCGCGGGAGCGGGTTTCCCTTCCCCCCAAGCCCCCCATCCCTTCCCCAGCGCGCTTTTACCGGAGAAGAGGCAGGAACACGTGGCAACCCCGCCCCCAAAAGCAAGCGGAGCGTGTACAGCTTATTTGCTTTATATATTGAAATTATTTGTAAAATTTGTGTTAACAGGCCCTAAGATCGTCACAGCGACGGCAGGCATCCCCCCTGCCTGCCCACCACCCGCGAGGAATACGCCATGAAGACATTCACCAAGGATTTCACCCTCCAGGAACCCATCCCCCAGGAAGGCATCGAACTGGCGCTCGGCGTCATGCGGACAGGCCGCCTGCACCGCTACAACACCCTGCCCGGCGAAAAGGGCTGCGCCGCCGAGCTGGAAGAGGCCTTTGCCGCCTACATGGGCTCCCGATACTGCCTTGCCTGCGCCTCCTGCGGCAGCGCGCTCTACATCGCGCTCAAGAGCCTGGGCGTCGAGGCCGGGGATACCGTCCTCTGCAACGCCTATACCCTGGCCCCCGTACCCGGGGCCATCGAGAATGCGGGCGGGAAGATCGAGCTTGTGGAGATCATGGACGACTATACCATAGATATAGCCGACCTGGATGCCAAGGCCGCCCGGACCGGCGCGCGCTTCTTCCTGCTTTCGCACATGCGCGGCCATATGGCCGATATGGACAAGGTCATGGAGGTCGTGCGCAAGCATAACCTCATCCTGCTGGAAGACTGCGCCCACACCATGGGCGGCACCTGGAACGGCAAAAAGAGCGGCACGTTCGGCCATGCGGCCTGCTACAGCACCCAGACGTACAAGCATATGAATTCCGGCGAAGGCGGCCTGCTCATCACCAACGACGACCTGGTCATGGCCCGCGCCATCATGTACTCCGGCTCCTACATGCTCTACACCGCGCACACGGCCCGGCCGGACGCCGCCGTCTTCGAGAAGGTGAAGAAGATCACGCCGAACTTCAGCTCGCGCATGGACAATCTGCGCGCCGCGCTGCTGCTGCCGCAACTGAAGCTCCTCGACGAACGATGTCGCCGCTGGAACGTGCTGCATGATCACATGGCCGCCCGGCTCACGGCCATCCCCGGCGTCATCTGCCCGCGGCGCGACCCCCGTGAAGGCTATGTGGGCAGCTCCATCCAGTGGAACCTGCCCAAGGCCGGCTATGCCGACATCGAGACCTTCATAGCCAGGTGCGGCGAGCGCGGCGTCTCCGTCAAGTGGTTCGGCAACAAGGAACCCAGCGGCTTCACCAGCGCCTACGACAGCTGGCAGTACTTCCCCTATCTGGCCACGCTCGACCTGCCCGCCACCCGGCGCGTACTGGCCACCATGTGCGACATGCGCCTGCCCCTGACCTTCACCGTCGAGGACTGCGACGCCATCGCCGACATCATTGCCGAGGTCATCACGGAAATGGATCTGCGCTGATGCGCCGCCTCGTCCGCTTTCGCGCCCGCTTTTTCATCCTCCAACCCAAGCATTGAGGTTTTCAGCATGAATCTCGCCAAATTCCCCCGTCGCGGCTATGTCACCGACCCCACCCCCCTCGAATATCTGCCCAACTTCAGCAAGGCGCTGGGCGGCAAGGTCAGCATCTACATCAAGCGTGACGACCTCCTGCCCGGGACGGCGGGCGGCAACAAGACCCGCAAGCTGGACTTCGTCATGGCCGATGCCCTGGCGCAGGGGGCCGACACCATCATCACCTGCGGCGCCGTCCAGTCCAACCACTGCCGCCTGACCCTCTCCTGGGCCGTCAAGGAAGGGCTGGACTGCCACCTGGTGCTGGAAGAACGCGTGAAGAACAGCTATCATCCCGAGGCCTCGGGCAACAACTTCCTCTTCCAGCTGCTGGGCGTGAAGAGCATCACCGTCGTGCCCGGCGGCAGCAACATGATGGAAGAAATGGGCAAGGTGGCCGACCAGCTCAAGGCGCAGGGCAAAAAGCCCTACATCGTGCCCGGCGGCGCATCCAACAAGATCGGCGCTCTCGGCTATGTGAGCTGCGCCGAGGAGACCCTCCGCCAGCTTTTCGACATGGGGCTCAACATCGATCACATGGTCGTGCCCAGCGGCAGCGCCGGGACCCATGCCGGCATCATCGCGGGCATGTTCGGCAACAATGCGGGCATCCCGGTGACCGGCATCGGCGTCAATCGTCCCAAGCCCGTGCAGGAAGCGGCCGTGCACAAGCTGGCACAGGAAACGCTGGACTACATCGGCGCCGGCGTGACCCTGCCCGCCGAAAAGGTGGTGGCTTTCGACGACTATGTGGGCCCCGGCTACTCCCTGCCCACCGACAGCATGGTGGAAGCCGTGAAACTGCTGGCCCGGACCGAAGGCATCCTGCTCGACCCGGTGTACTCCGGCAAGGCCATGGCCGGCCTCATCGACCTCGTGCGCAAGGGCCATTTCGCCGACGGCAGCAAGGTGCTCTTCCTGCATACCGGCGGCTCCCCGGCCCTGTACGCCTACCTTGACACCTTCCGCAAGTAACGCTTGCAACCTGCCGGGGCGGCCACGCCGTCCCGGCAGCCTCAGGGATGACCCGCATGTCTTCGCAGCAGCCCCCCTCCATCGGCGTCCTCGGCGGTCTCGGCCCCTATGCGGGCCTGGATCTGGTGCACAAGATCTTTGATTGCTGCCCTGCCCACCGGGATCAGGATCACCTCCCCGTCATGCTCTACTCCTTCCCCAACGAGATCCCGCCCCGGGTGGAATTCCTGCTGGGCAGCAGCCCGGACAATCCCGGCCATGCCATGGGGGAGATCATGGTACGGCTGGCGCAGGCCGGGGCCACGGTCATCGGCATGCCCTGCAACACGGCGCACAGCGCCCCCATGCTGGACGTGGCCCTCGCGCGCCTGAAGGCCTCCGGCTTTACCGGACGCTTCATCCACATGATCACGGCCACCGCGGACCATCTGCGGAAGACCTTCCCCGGGGCCCGCCGCATCGGCGTCCTCTGCACGCAGGGCGCCTACGCCTCGCAGGTGTTCACCCGGCATTTCCAGGCGGCGGGGCTGGAGGTCCTCTATCCCGACGAAGCCGGACGCGACGCCCTGCAACACGCCATCAGCGATCCGGCCTTCGGCATCAAGGCCTTTTCCCAGCCCGTCACCGAACGGGCGCGTACGGCCATCGCGGCCCAGGCCGAAAGCCTGCGCGCCCGGCAGGCGGACGTCATCCTGCTCGGCTGCACCGAACTGCCGCTGGCGCTGGAAGGCAAGGATTTCCAGGGCATTCCGCTTGTGGATCCCACACGCGTGCTGGCGCGCCGCCTTGTCGAGGCCTTCGCTCCCGACATTCTGCGCCCCGACGCCGGATAAAGGGCCGCAGGCTGCCGCCGGGAGCCTCCTCACGCCCGGCGGCAGCGCACGGCGGCGCAGACCCGCCGGCGGGCAGCCGCCAGACATCCTGCCGCGCGCCCGCAAGGGCGCACCGGCGATCTTCCAGGCATAGGCAAACTCCTGAAAGGCATCCTGCCGGTCTTTTCAGCCTCCAGCCGGCAGAGCCCCCCCTCCTTTCCGCCGCACACCGGAAAGGAGGGGCTTGTCATTCGTCCGCCATGCGTCCCCGGGCCAGAAAATGCCTCTGTCCGCAAAACATCTCCAGAAAAAAGACTTGCCAAAAAGTAAAAGTCGGGCTATGAGCATTGATTCCTATAACGCATTGGGGGATATTCTGGTCATTACGGCAAAACGCACACGCACGGCATAATTTTTTTCAGGCAGGCAAACGGAACGCCCCGTAAAGAGGGGTGCGCCCGTTTGTCCTTTGTTGCGTCTTTGACCAGAACCCCAAGGGAACTACGCTTCGGACAGCGGCAGACTGGCGTCGCCCGCAGAGCGTGCGTCCGCCCGGCGGCACGGGGCCACCCCACCCGGCGTCAGGAACCGAAGCGCAACCGCTACCCAACTGAGGTACAGCATGGGCCAGCTTATCAAACAGTTCGGCAAAATCAAAGTTTCGCTCCCCATCCCTCACCTGCTCAATCTTCAGATAGACTCCTACGAGAAGTTTTTGCAGGAAGGCGTGGCCGAGGCCGACCGCAAGCCCGACGAAGGGCTGGAAGGCGTGTTCCACACCGTCTTCCCCATCGAAGATTTCAACAAGACCGCCAGCCTGGAGTTCGTGAGCTACGAGGTCCAGGAACCCAAGTACGATCAGGCCGAATGCATCTCCAAGGGGCTCACCTATGAAGCGCCCGTGCGCATCAAGGTCCGCCTTGTGGTCTATGACATGGATGAAGCCTCCGGCAACCGGACCATCCGGGACATCAAGGAGCAGGACATCTACTTCGGCACCCTGCCCCTGATGACCGAAAAGGGCACCTTCATCATCAACGGGACCGAGCGCGTCATCGTCAACCAGCTCCAGCGCTCGCCCGGCATCATCTTCGAGCACGACGGCGGCAAGACGCACACCAGCCGCAAGGTGCTCTACTCCTGCCGCGTCATCCCCATGCGCGGTTCCTGGCTCGACTTCGACTTCGACCACAAAGACATCCTCTACGTCCGCATCGACCGCCGCCGCAAGATGCCCGCCACCATCCTGTTCAAAGCCATGGGCATGAGCAAGACGGACATCCTCGACTACTTCTACACCCGCGAGCACTACCAGCTCGCCGATCCCGACCGCCTGTTCTGGGAAGTGGAGAAGGATCTCTACCGCAAGGACAATGCCTACGCCGACATCGCCGCCCCTGACGGCACGGTTCTCGTCAAGGCGGGCAAGCTCATCACCAAGCGCGGCTGGCGGCAGATCTGCGAAGCGGGCATCCCCACCATCGAAGTGCGCCCGGACACGCTCGACGGCATGTTCCTTGCCGAGGATGTCGTGGCCGAGGGCAGCGGCGAAGTGCTGGCCGAAGCCGCCGACGAGATCACGCCCGGCCTGCTGGAACGCATGCGGGATGCGGGCATCCGGCGTATCGCCGTGCTGCACACCAAGGGGACGGACACCTCCTCCTCCATCCGCGACACCCTCATGCAGGACCGCATCGCGGATCAGGAAAAGGCCCAGGAGGAGATCTACCGCCGTCTGCGCCCCTCTTCCCCGCCCACGGCGGAGATCGCGGCCAGCTTCTTCGACAATCTTTTCCGCAATCCCGACTACTACGACCTGTCGCCCGTGGGCCGCTACAAGCTCAACCAGCGCCTCGCCCTCACCCCGCAGGCAATGGCCGGGGTCGAGCTGTCCGCCTACGACAAAAAGCTCGTCAACGAGGACGGCAAGACCCTTGAGGAAAAATTCCACGCCCTGCTGGAAAACCGCACCCTCAACGACCACGACATCCTGACCGCCATCAAGGTGCTCGTGCAGCTGAAGGACAGCCACGGCCCCGCCGACGACATCGACCACCTGGGCAACCGCCGCGTCCGCCTGGTGGGCGAACTGGTGGAGAACCAGTACCGCATCGGTCTCGTGCGTATGGAACGCGCCATCAAGGAGCGGATGAGCCTGCAGGAGATCTCCACGCTCATGCCGCACGACCTCATCAATCCCAAGCCGGTGGCGGCCGTGCTCAAGGAATTCTTCGGCACGTCCCAGCTCTCGCAGTTCATGGACCAGACCAACTCCCTGTCCGAAGTGACGCACAAGCGGCGTCTCTCCGCTCTGGGGCCCGGCGGTCTGACCCGCGAGCGCGCCGGCTTTGAAGTGCGCGACGTGCATACCTCCCACTACGGCCGCATCTGCCCCATCGAGACGCCGGAAGGCCCGAACATCGGCCTCATCGTCTCGCTGACCACCTTTGCACAGGTCAACGACTTCGGCTTCATCGAAACGCCCTACCGCGTCATTCGCGACGGCTGCGTCACCGACGAGATCGTGCACCTTGACGCCTCGCGCGAAGCCGATGCCGTGGTGGCCCAGGCCAATGTGCGCATCGACGCCGACGGCCGTCTGGCCGACGAATTCGTCACCGTGCGCGTCAAGGGCGAAGTGGAGATGCGCTCCCGCGACGAGGTGACCCTCATGGACATCTCGCCCAGCCAGATGGTGTCCATATCCGCCGCGCTCATCCCCTTCCTGGAGCATGACGACGCCAACCGCGCGCTCATGGGCTCCAACATGCAGCGCCAGGCCGTGCCGCTGCTGCGCAGCGAAAAGCCGCTGGTGGGCACCGGCATGGAAGTGGACGTGGCGCGCGACTCCGGCGCCTGCATCGTGGCCCCGGCCGACGGCGTGGTCAAATACGCCGACGCCGACCGCATCGTGGTGGCCTATGAGGGCGGGCTGTTCAAGCAGTCCGGCGGCGTCAAGGCCTACGATCTGCTCAAGTACCACAAATCCAACCAGAACTCCTGCTTCGGCCAGAAGCCGACCTGTTGTCCCGGCCAGATCGTCAAGAAAGGCCAGATCCTGGCCGACGGCCCGGGCATCGATGAAGGCACGCTGGCGCTGGGCAAGAATCTCGTGGTCGCCTTCATGCCCTGGTGCGGCTACAACTATGAGGACTCCATCCTCATTTCCGAGCGCGTGGTCAAGGAGGACATCTTCACCTCCGTCCACATCGAAGACTTTGAAGTGGTGGCCCGCGACACCAAGCTGGGACCGGAAGAGATCACCCGTGATATTCCCAACGTCAGCGAGGACATGCTCCGCAACCTCGACGACAGCGGCATCATCCGCATCGGCGCGGCCGTGAAGCCCGACGATATCCTGGTGGGCAAGATCACCCCCAAGGGCGAGACCCAGCTCACCCCTGAAGAAAAGCTCTTGCGGGCCATCTTCGGCGAAAAGGCCCGCGACGTGAAGAACACCTCCCTCAAGGTCCCGCCGGGAGTGGAAGGCACGGTCATCGACGTCAAGGTCTTCAACCGTCGCTCCGGCGAGAAGGACGAGCGCACCCTGGCCATCGAGGCCCATGAGACCGCGGTGCTCGACCAGAAGGAAGCCGATCACCTGCGCGCCCTCTCCGAACGGACGCGCACGCTCATCGCGCCCCATGTGGTCGGCAAACAGGTGGCCACCACCGTGCCCGGCAAGAAAAAGGGCGAGGTGCTGGTGGAAGCCGGCGCGGCCCTGAGCGAAGAGCAGCTCGAGCAGATCCCGGTCAAGAAGCTTGCCGGCCTGTTCAAGAGCAAGGAAGTCAACGACAACGTGGCCGAACTGCTGCGCGCCTATGACCTGGAGGTGGAGTACCTCAAGGGCATCTATGACTCCAAGCGCGAAAAGGTCACCGAAGGCGACGACCTGCCCCCCGGCGTCATCAAGATGGTCAAGGTCTACATCGCCATCAAGCGCAAGCTCTCGGTGGGCGACAAGATGGCCGGCCGTCACGGGAACAAGGGTGTCGTCTCCTGCATCCTGCCGGAAGAGGACATGCCCTTCTTTGCCGACGGCCGTCCCGTGGACATCGTGCTCAATCCGCTGGGCGTGCCCTCGCGTATGAACATCGGCCAGATCATGGAGACCCACCTCGGCTGGGGCGCCAAGGAGCTGGGCCGTCAGCTCGCCGAGCTGGTGGACTCCGGCGCGGCCGTGGCCACGGTGCGCGCCGACGTGAAGGACGTCTTCAACTCCGAGGCCATCAACAAACTCGTGGACAGCATGGACGACGAGGAGTTCATCGCCTCGGTGAAGAAGCTGCGCAACGGCATCGTGACCCGTACGCCGGTCTTCGACGGCGCCACGGAAGACGAGATCTGGGGCTGGATGGTCAAGTCCGGCATGCCGCATGACGGCAAGACCGTGCTCTATGACGGCCGTACGGGCGTGCCCTTCAAGAACCGCGTGACCACCGGCGTCATGTATATCCTGAAGCTGCACCACCTGGTCGACGAAAAGATCCACGCCCGCTCCACCGGCCCCTACAGCCTCGTGACCCAGCAGCCTCTGGGCGGCAAGGCCCAGTTCGGCGGCCAGCGTCTCGGGGAAATGGAAGTCTGGGCCCTGGAAGCTTACGGCGCGGCCTATCTGCTGCAGGAATTCCTCACGGTCAAGTCCGACGACGTGACGGGCCGTGTGAAGATGTACGAAAAAATCGTCAAGGGCGACAACTTCCTCGAAGCGGGCCTGCCCGAGTCCTTCAATGTGCTCGTAAAAGAACTTATGAGCCTGGGCCTCGACGTGACCCTGCACGAGGAAGAAGGCAAGAAAAAGCCCAAGCGCGTCGGCTTCATGCGCGAGCAGGAAGTGGACGAGTAGCTGCCGGCATCAGCCGGCCAGAGGCAAGGACTGTAACGAGCTTTTGACAAGCAAGGTAGCTATATGAGCCTGGACGATCTCTTCACCGTACGCGGCACGTCAGCCAACGTGACCAACATCCGCAACCTGAAAGCCATCCAGATTTCCATCGCTTCGCCCGAGTCCATCCGCGCATGGTCCTACGGCGAAGTGAAGAAACCGGAGACCATCAATTACCGTACCTTCAAGCCGGAGCGGGACGGCCTGTTCTGCGCCAAGATCTTCGGCCCCGTGAAGGACTACGAATGCAACTGCGGCAAGTACAAGCGCATGAAGCATCGCGGCATCGTCTGCGAAAAGTGCGGCGTGGAAGTCATCGCTTCCAAGGTGCGCCGCGAGCGCATGGGCCACATCGAGCTTGCCGCGCCCGTGGCCCACATCTGGTTCCTGAAGACCCTGCCCTCCAAGATCGGCACCCTGCTGGACATGACCATGGCCGATCTGGAAAAGGTGCTCTACTTCGACTCCTACATCGTGCTTGATCCCGGCCAGACCAATTTGCAGAAGCAACAGGTCATCTCCGAGGATCAGTACCTCCAGATCCTGGATCACTACGGCACCGACGACGTGCTCACCGTGGGCATGGGCGCCGAGGCCGTGCGCTCGCTGCTGGAAGAGCTGGACCTCGAGAAACTGCGGATCGAGCTGCGCGAGGAAGGCGAGACCACCAAGAGCCAGACCAAGAAAAAGAAGATCACCAAGCGGCTGAAGATCGTCGAGGCCTTCCTCGAATCCAGCAACAAGCCCGAATGGATGATCATGGAAGTCATCCCGGTCATCCCGCCGGAGCTGCGCCCCCTCGTCCCGCTGGACGGCGGCCGCTTCGCCACCTCCGACCTGAACGACCTCTACCGTCGCGTCATCAACCGCAACAACCGCCTCAAGCGGCTCATGGAGCTGGGCGCGCCGGAGATCATCATCCGCAACGAAAAGCGCATGCTGCAGGAAGCCGTGGACGCCCTGTTCGACAACGGCCGCCGCGGCCGCGCCATCGCCGGGACCAACGGCCGGCCCCTCAAGTCCCTCTCCGACATGATCAAGGGCAAGCAGGGCCGCTTCCGCCAGAACCTGCTGGGCAAGCGCGTGGACTACTCCGGCCGTTCGGTCATCACCGTAGGCCCCTACCTCAAGCTGCATCAGTGCGGCCTGCCCAAGAAGATGGCGCTGGAGCTCTTCAAGCCCTTCATCTACTCGGAGCTGGAGAAACGCGGGCATGCCACCACCATCAAGAGCGCCAAGAAGATGGTGGAGCGCGAAGAGCTGGTGGTCTGGGACATTCTCTCCGAAGTGGTGCGGGAGTATCCCATCCTGCTCAACCGCGCCCCGACCCTGCACCGTCTGGGCATCCAGGCCTTTGAGCCCCTGCTGGTGGAAGGCAAGGCCATCCGTCTGCATCCGCTCGTCTGCTCCGCCTACAACGCGGACTTCGACGGCGACCAGATGGCCGTACACATCCCGCTGTCCGTGGAGGCGCAGATCGAATGCCGCGTGCTGATGATGAGCACCAACAACATCCTCTCGCCGGCCAACGGCGGCCCGGTCATCGTGCCTTCACAGGACATCGTGCTCGGCCTCTATTACATGACCGCCGAACGCAGCTTCGAGGAAGGCGAAGGTATGACCTTCTGCGGCCCGTGGGAAGTGGAAGCCGCCTACGACGCCGGCTCCGTCTCCCTGCACGCCCGCATCCGGGTACGCATGTCCGACGGCAAGATCTACGACACCACGCCCGGTCGCGTGCTGGTGAGCAACATCCTGCCGCCCGAACTGGGCTTCGAGCATGTGAACCTCATCCTCACCAAGAAGAACATCGCCCGCCTTGTGGGCGCGGCCTACCGTCAGTGCGGCATCAAGGCCACGGTCATCCTCTGCGACCGGCTCAAGGACATGGGCTACGAGTTCGCCACCCGCGCCGGGGTGACCATCGGCGTGAAGGACCTCACCATCCCCGCCCGCAAGAAGGACATCCTGGCCGCTTCCCAGGCCGAGGTGGACGACATCGAACGCCAGTACCGGGACGGCATCATCACCCGTACCGAAAAGTACAACAAGGTCGTGGACGTCTGGACCAAGGCCACGCAGGACGTTTCCGCGGAGATGACCAAGGAGATCTCCTACGACGTCCTGACCGACCCCAAAACCGGACGACAGGAAAAGAACCAGAGCTTCAACCCCATCTTTATGATGTCCAACTCCGGGGCTCGAGGCAACCAGGACCAGATGCGGCAGCTCGCCGGCATGCGCGGCCTCATGGCCAAGCCGTCCGGGGAAATCATTGAAACGCCCATCACCTCCTCCTTCCGTGAGGGGCTGTCGGTGCTGCAGTACTTCACCTCCACCCACGGCGCACGCAAGGGTCTTGCCGACACCGCCCTCAAGACGGCCAACTCCGGTTATCTGACCCGCCGTCTCGTGGACGTGGTACAGGACGTCATCGTCTCCGAACATGACTGCGGCACGGTGGACGGCGTGGAGCTCACCCACCTCAAGGACGGCGGCGACATCAAGACCCCGCTCTCCGAACGTGCCATCGGCCGCGTGCTGCTCTACCCGGTCTACGATCCCGAAAACCCGGACGTGGTCCTGCTGCCGGAAAATACTCTCATCAATGAACCCGAGGCCAAGATCCTGGAACAGCACGGCGTGTCCTCCATCATGGTGCGCTCGCCGCTGACCTGCCAGTCCGAGCGCGGCATCTGCGCCCTCTGCTACGGGCGGGACCTGGCCCGCGGCCATCTGGTCAACATCGGGGAGACCGTGGGCATCATCGCGGCCCAGTCCATCGGCGAGCCGGGGACCCAGCTCACCATGCGTACCTTCCATATCGGCGGTACGGCCTCCAGCACCATCGAAAAGAACAAGTTCGAGGCGCTCAATGCCGGCCGGGTCATCTTCAACCGGGTGAAGGCCGTCACCAACCGTGACGGCGTCCAGCTCGTCATCGGCAAGAGCGGCCAGCTCTCCATCGTGGACCCGCAGGGACGCGAACGGGAAAAGTACATCCTGCCCAACGGCGCGCGCCTCAACGTGCAGGACGGCCAGGAAGTGACCAAGGGCATCGTGCTGGCCGAATGGGACCCCTTCAACGAACCCTTCGTCAGCGAAGTGGATGGTACCATCCGCTTCACCGACATCGTGGACGGCAAGACCGTACAGGAAAAGGTGGACGACGTGACCCGTCAGGCCTCCCTGACCATCATGGAATACCGCACCACCAACTTCCGCCCGTCCGTCTCCGTCTGCGACGACGAGGGCAACGTCAAGATGCGCGCCTCCAGCCACACGGCGGCCGTGTACAGCCTGCCCGTGGGCTCCATCATCATGGTCAAGGACGGCGAGGCCATCCAGGCCGGCGACATCATCGCCCGCAAGCCGCGCGAGACCTCCAAGACCAAGGACATCGTGGGTGGTCTTCCCCGCGTGGCCGAGCTCTTTGAAGTCCGCAAGCCCAAGGACATGGCCGTGGTCTCGGAGATCTCCGGCACGGTCACCTATGCCGGCGAGTCCAAGGGCAAGCGCAAGCTCGTGGTCACGCCCGAGATCGGCGAGGCCAAGGAATACCTCGTGCCCAAGGGCAAGCACATCACCGCCACGGACGGCGACTTCGTGGAAGCGGGCGATCCCCTCACCGAAGGCTACCCCGAACTGCACGACATCCTGCGCACCCGCGGCGAAAAGTATCTGGCCCGCTATCTGGTGGACGAGATCCAGGAAGTCTACCGCTTCCAGGGCGTGGGCATCGACGACAAGCACATCGAAGTCATCGTGCGCCAGATGCTCAAGAAGGTGACCATCCTGGATTCGGGCGGCACGAGCTTCCTCGTGGGCGAGCAGGTGGACAAGGCCGAATTCAAGGCCGAGAACGCCAAGGTCATGGCCGAAGGCCGTCAGCCCGCCACGGCGGAACCGCTGGTGCTGGGCATCACCCAGGCCTCGCTGACCACCTCTTCCTTCATCTCCGCGGCCTCCTTCCAGGAGACCACCAAGGTGCTCACCGAGGCTTCGCTCAAGGGCAAGATGGACTACCTGCGCGGCCTCAAGGAAAACGTCATCGTCGGCCGGCTCATCCCCGCCGGGACCGGCTACCGGGAATACGTCCACGGGGATATCGTCGTACCCGACCAGCGGAAACGGCCCGACAAGTTCCTGGAAGATCTGGAAGAGAATCCCATTCTCGTGGATCTTGGCTCCTAGGCGATTCCTTCTCCGTCATCGCGTCAAGCCCCCGGCCCTTGCCGGGGGCTTTTTCGTCCCGTGCCGGTTCCGTCCCGCTCCCGCGCCGAAGCATTTTCCCGCTCGAGACATCCTTTTACCGCACAAAAGATGCTTGCCTAGCCGCCTGCCCTGTGGTATAGGCAAAACGCATCCTGTCTTGGCGATACCCCGCGGACTGCACGTCTGCGGGCGTCTTTCGCCCTTCCCGCAGCATGTCCCGTACGGTTTTCGGCAATGCCTCCGGTCTTGCCTGTTTGCTGTCGCGGCAGCGGGCTTGCCAGACGATGCAATGGATCAGGCGGGTGCTGGCGCGCGTCGGTGATGCAGCGTGCTCCAGCGGCGGCATGGGCCGTCCGGCTACAATTTTCAGCCCCTTTGACAAGGACTTGTATGAAAGCCCCAAACACGAAACAGATGGTTATGGCGTGTGCCGCGTGCCTGCTGCTGCTGGGCCTTGCCCTGCCTTCCGGCGCCACGGCCGAGGAGTACATCCCCTTCCAGAACACTGGCATCAGCGGCGCCAAGATGCCCAAGGTCTTCTTCTCGCATGACAAGCATGTGGAATACATGAAGGAAGACTGTGCCGCCTGTCACCGCGACGACACCCCCGACCAGTTCCTTGATGTGAACGCCCAGCCCGAAGGCAAGAAGGTCGCCTACATGCACGCGACCTGTACGGCCTGCCACATCAAGTATAACGCCGGTCCGCGCCTTACCGAGTGCCGTACCTGCCACAGCGCCTCTCTTGCCGCGCAGCAGGACGCCGCTGCCGCGAAGTAGCGGCCGCTTCCGTCCACGCACAGTCAACCTTCGTCCTTCAGGAGGCATCTCCACATGATCAATTTCGTGACTGGCCCGCTGTTCACCCTGTCGCTTGCGGTTTTCGTGCTGGGTCTCATCTTCCGTATGGTCGCCTATGTGGCCGGGCTCGACGGCAAGGCCGACCGTGTGGCCTACCGCTCCCACAAGGAGCGTTCCATCCCCGGCATCATCGCGTCCATCGGCAAATGGCTCATCCCCGGCGGGACCCGCGGCTGGCGCGTCCAGCCCGTGGCGGCAGTTCTCTTTTTCCTGCTGCATTTCGGCGCCGTGCTCGTGCCTCTCTTCCTGCTCGGGCACACCGTCATCCTTGAAAATTCCTGGTTCGGCATCTCCCTGCCGGCCCTGCCCGCCGGCCTGGCCGACCTGCTGAGCATCCTCAGCCTGGTGGCTCTGGTGCTGATCGCCGTGCGCCGCGTCCGTCTGGCCAAGCTGCGCATCCTGACCACCGCGGGCGACTGGCTCATCCTTTTCCTGACCATCATGCCCTTCCTCACCGGCATCATTGCCCGCTTCGAGCTGTGCGGCAATTATGAAGGCTGGATGCTGGCTCATGTGCTCTTCGGCGAGCTCTTCCTCATCCTTGCGCCCTTCACCAAGCTTTCGCACATTGCGCTGTTCTTCATGTCCCGCGCCCAGATCGGCATGGACTACGCCATCAAGCGCGGCGGCGCGGCCCGTGGCGGCGCGTTCCCCTGGTAGTAGGGCAACCCCAGCATCTTTTCCTTTGAAAGGAGCCTCTAATGTCTGAAATGCTTTGCACCCCAAAGCCGCTGACCACCAAGGAAGAAATCCATACCCTTCTTCAGGACAAGGGCGGCGCCAAATATTATGCCCAGATGAAAGAACTGAAGGTGGACACGGAAGCCCTTGCGCGCGACGTGGAAGCGGCCTGTAAGTCCTCTCGCACCCGTACCTGGCTGAGCCTGTGCGCCCGCTGCGGCATGTGCGCCGAAAGCTGCTTCCTCTATCAGGCCAACGATCAGGATCCCAAACAGGTGCCCTCCTACAAGTTCCACAGCACGCTCGGCGAGCTGGTACGCCGCAAGGGTCAGGTCGATACCGAATTCATGCTGCACTGCATGGAAGTGGCCTGGTCCCAGTGCACCTGCTGTAACCGCTGCTCCCTCTACTGCCCGCACGGCATCGATACCGGCGTGCTCATCAGCATTCTGCGCGGCCTGCTGTTCAAGCACGGCTTCGTGCCGTGGGAACTGAAGATCGGTTCCGGCATGCACCGCGTGTACGGCGCGCAGATGGACGTCACCCAGGAAGACTGGCTCGATACCTGCGAATGGATGGTGGACGAAAACTCCGACGAATGGCCGGGTCTGGAGATCCCTGTGGACAAGGAAGACGCGGACATCATGTACATCCTCAATGCCCGCGAAGTGAAGCACTACCCCGACGACATCGCCAAGGCCGCCATCCTCTTCCATGTGGCGGGCGAAAACTGGACCGTGCCGAGCGAAGGCTGGGAAAACACCTCCCTCACCATGTTCGCCGGCGACTGGGAAGGTGCGGCCAACAACGTCAAGCGCATCTACAAATCCGTGGAGAAGCTGCGCCCCAAGACGGTGGTCGGCACCGAGTGCGGTCATGCCCATCGTGCCACGGTGGTGGAAGGCCCCTACTGGGCCGGTCAGCCGGACGGCGATCCGCCGGTCCGTTTCATGCACTATGTGGAATGGGTGGCTATGGCGCTGCGTACCGGCAAGCTCAAGATCGATCCCGCCAAGAAGATCAAGGTGCGCTGCACCCTGCAGGACTCCTGCAACTATGTACGCAACAATGGTCTGGGCAAGTATACCCGCGAAATTATGAGCTACATTGCTGATGACTTTGTGGAAATGTCTTCCTGCGGCGACCATAACTACTGCTGCGGCGGCGGTGGCGGCTTCAATGGCGTCGGCCTGTACCGCAAACAGCGTAATGTGGGCCTGAAGATGAAACTCAAGCAGCTCCAGGACACGGGCGCCGAACTGGTCATCGCCCCCTGCCACAACTGCTGGGACGCCATCCGCGACATGATGGAAGAATACGAAGTCCACAACATCAAGTGGTCCTTCCTCAAGCCTCTGCTCGTGGACATGATCCAGATCCCCGAAAACATCGAGCATGTGCCCCAGGAATAACTTCCTGATGCCCATTTGACAGCTGAAGGCGGCCGGACATCCGGCCGCCTTTCTGCATTGTTGCAGTGCGCGCATTCGTTTTTTGTGCGATGGCGGCAACGTGTGCCGTGCCTGCCTCTCCCCTTGCCGCTTCTTCCAGCTTCCGGGGCTTTCTTCCGTACGCGGGGAAGGCGGCCCCTTGCCCCACACTGGATGAGCTTCCCCAAAAAGCAGCCGCTGCACGGGTCGTCAGGGTCCGGCCGGAGGCCACCGTGTCGTGCACACGGGAGCGCCATGCACACGGTGCGGGAACGTCACGTTTCGGCGCAGCATGTCGTTGGCTTCAGATCATCTGGATGGGTCCTTTTCCTGCGATCTCGCATCGGAAGCGCCCTTCCACCATATTTGCGGCGCATCCGGCACATCGCACGATGCACGGCAATGCCCTGGCCACAACGTACACGATCTTTCGCCATGCCACAGCGGGCGGCCTCACGTTTTTTTTTGTTTGCGTATGGAATGGCTGAGTGGCCCCGCAGGCATGCGTCAGCCTGCCCGTCCCTTTGTACCTGAAGGGATCCAAGCGCACGCTTGTGGGGCTCGACGTGACCCATGCGAAAAACCATCATTACCAGCCTGGTAATGATGGTTTTTGCAGGCTGCCCGCAAGCAGGCCCGTTTCACGCGGGAGGGTCGCCCCCGGCTCTTATTTGAAATCTTCCGGGATCTGCTTGATCTCACGGATGTACAGCACATCCCCATTGTTGAGCGCCATCGTCTGCCAGCGCGTCTTGCATTGCAGCTTGCCGCCGGCAAGCAAGGCCTTGCCGACATCGGAATCGGCAGCCATCTCAATGGTCCAGTCCTGTTTGAAAGGCTCCCCAGGCTGAAGCGGAACAGCCTTATCCAGGAATCGTTCCAGAATGGGCTTGCCGTCCTCGCTGAGGATGGACACATGAAGGCTGAAACCATTGATCCGTTCAGCCGTGGCATTGCGGCCAACGGCGATCACTCTCACGAGCAGGGTCTTGTTGTCTGAGATGACGCCGGCTGCCGCTTCGCAAGTTTGCAAGGGAAGCGTCGCATTCATCCGCTGCTGCGTGGCCTGGTTTTTCTTGATCATTTGCAGTCGCCTGGCCTCATTGCGCTTCAGCTGGGCTTCACGAAACTGGGCCACCACCTCGCGCGCATTGGCAAGGTCCGTCACCATCCAGCCTGAGCTCGTGCGCTGCAAGAGGAAGATGAGGTTGAAATCCTTGTCAAGCTGAGGATGGTGCAGTGTCGCCGAGAGAAAAGCGGTATCGGGATTGCCTGTCCCCGTAGCGTTGAGGGCCAGACTATGCTGCAACTGCTTGACAAAATCGGGGGGCAAAACCTCCAGCGGCTGTTGCAAGGCCTCCTCTGGGCTCAGCGCGGCATGCTGCCGGCCCTTTTCCTTGGCAAGAAGGCGTTCGAGCAAATAACTCTGGAGCCGTCCCGTAATGGCGGTTCGCTGATTGCTTCCCTGCTCGATGAATGGGTAGAATTCCGCAACGCATTGGGCGACATGCTGCGCAAGGCTGGAGAAGTCCACCTGCTGTGCGAGCTTTTCCTCATCAATGCTTTTCAGCGTTTCACTGAGCGTATCAAAGGCGCACTGACTGCTTTGACGGTACTGGTAATACTTCCAGCCTTCCCAGGCGCTGTAGCCCAGGGCAAGCACGAGCAGCACGAGCGCGATCTTCAGCTTGGCTTTCAGCAGAGTTTCCTTCAGGGACATATAACGCATCCTTTTGCTGTTCTTGAGCGTCGGCACGACACTCCATTACGGCGGCTTCACGCACAAGCGATCCCGCAGCGCCGACACGCACGCCAAGCGGGGTCCCGCGCGCTGCGGCATCAAAGTCAATCCGCACCATTGCCCAGACACCGACGATTGCCGAGCAAAGTCGCCCGAAGACTCCCATTGGCCCAAGATGACGCTGCAACGAGGCAAACGGGAGACAACCACTGATCCATTTTCGGCCAGAAAGCCCTTGCACAGCAGCAAACACCTGCCAGAGGAACTGACCTCGGCAGGGAATAGGAAAACGCCTGCGCAGCATGACTGGCAGAAGCCGCAACAAGGAGCTTCTGTTCCAAAACGTCACAACAAGCCCTCGGGAGGCAATGCGTGCCGCCTCCCGCACGGCTGAGCGCGTCTGCTCGGCTGTATGGTCGCCGAGATGCAGGATCACCCAGTCGAAGGCGTCCGTCTCGACAGGGAGATCATCATCAACGCCGGCAAGGACCTCCGTCCCGCAAGGGGCGGTCTGCACCGCAAGTCTGCGCAGCTCGGGGTCGGCGCCCGTCCCGGTAACATCGAACCCGCATTCCCAGAGCACCTGAAGGCACGCACCGGCGCCGCAGTTGATCTCCAGCAAATGTGTGTTTCGCCGTTTCCAGGAGGCAATGCTCGCCTGGAGGGCAGCCACACAGCAATGCCACATCCAGCGCTCACGTTCACTGTCAAGCTGCAGAGTATGCATGCATCTCCTCACAGGTCGGACGGTCAGCGGGATACCGCTGAAGCCGAACGAACCCTATACTATACCATCGGCAGATTATGGATATGAGATATACTTCCCGGAAAAAAAAAGGGTGGAGACGATCCCCACCCTCTTGTACATGCCGCAAGCAGCAAAACACTACTTGACTTCGACAGTCGCACCAGCTTCGGTGAGCTGCTTCTTGGCTTCTTCGGCTTCTTCCTTGGAAACGCCCTCCTTGAGGGTGGAGGGGCAACCGTCCACCTTTTCCTTGGCTTCCTTGAGGCCAAGGCTGGTGAGGGCGCGCACGACCTTGATGACGCCGATCTTGTTGGCGCCGGCATCCTTCAGGATGACGTCGAATTCGGTCTTTTCTTCAGCGGCTTCAGCAGCGGCGCCGGCGGCGGGAGCGGCCATCACCATGGCAGCGGCGGGAGCGGCGGCGGAAACGCCGAACTTTTCTTCCAGTTCCTTGATGAACTCGGAAAGTTCCAGCACGGTCATGTTGGAGATGAACTCGACAACTTGTTCTTTGGTCACGTCAGACATGGTATTCTCCTGAGATCTTTGGCAAAGTGTTGAGGGGTTGCGCCGTTTGCCTTAGGCAGCCTTGGCCTTCTGCTCTTCAATGGCCTTGAGAGCATACAGCATGCCGCGAATGATGTTGGCAAAGAGCGAAACAAAATTGGTGGGCACAGCGTTCATGGTGCCAAGGACCTGGCCGAGCAGCTGATCCTTGGACGGGAGCGTCGCCAGAGCTTCAACCTGGGCAGGAGTCATTTCCTTGCCTTCAAGGCTGGCAGCCCGCAGAGAGAAGAGCTTGCTCTTCTTGGCAAAATCGCTCAACGCTTTGGCCACCGCCACCGGGTCGTCAAATCCAAGGGCAATGGCGCAGTTTTCATGGAACTTGTCCTTCACCACGTCATGCGGCCCACCGGTGAACGCGATCCGGGCCAGGGTATTTTTGACGACGTAGTATTCGCCGCCAGCCTTGCGCAGGCTGTCCCTGAGGCCCGTCAGCTCTTCCACCGTCATACCCTTGAAATCGGTCAGCACAGCAAAGGAAGCGCTTTCAGCACGAGACTTGATCGCTTCGATGACTGCTGCTTTTTGAGACCTATCCACGTGATACTCCTCACGTTGGGGGTTGCCGTGTGGAATGCCGAGCCAAAGATAGTCTGGACAGGATATTTACAGAAAACTCTCCCTGTCGTCTTCGACTCGAAATCCCTTGCCTTAGCCGAATGCGGCCGGAGAGGTCTCCGGCCGCTTTCCGAAGGCTTAGCCTTCGAGAAATTTCTTGACCTGGGTCATATCGATCTTGAAGCCCGGGCCCATAGTGGTGGAGACAGCCATGGAGAGCATGTACGTCCCCTTGGCTCCGGAGGGCTTCAGACGATTGACCGTTTCAAGCAGGGCCTTGAGGTTGCCCAGGATCTTTTCGCTGCCGAAAGAGACCTTGCCAAGGGGAGCATGCAGCACGCCTGCCTTGTCCACCTTGAAGTCCACACGCCCGGCCTTGAGTTCATTGACGGCCTTGGCGACATCAAAGGTCACCGAACCGGTCTTGGCGTTGGGCATGAGCCCGCGGGGGCCAAGCTGGCGGCCGATCTGGCCCACCAGAGCCATCACGTCAGGCGTGGCCACGGCGGCATCGAATTCGAGCCAGCCTTCCTTGACCTTGGCCACGAGGTCTTCGGCGCCCACGATGTCCGCACCGGCGTTCTTCGCTTCGGCCTGCTTTTCACCCTTACAGAACACGGCAACGCGCACCGTCTTGCCCAGACCGTGAGGCAGGGTCACGGCGCCGCGCACCATTTGATCGGAATACTTGGGATCGACGCCGAGCCGGATGGCCACGTCGACCGTTTCATCAAACTTGGCGAAGGAAGCGGCAAGGGATTTGCTCACAGCGTCTTCGATGCTGAAGCGCTCCTGCAGATTCACACCTTCCAGCGCCTTGCGAAAATTCTTTCCATGCTTGGGCATGATACTTTCCTTATCGTCTTATCTCCTGTCGGGAGCCATCTTGCGTGGTCCCGGCAGTACAATTGATGCAAACGCGGGCGGGCTTGCCGCCGCCCAGGGAGCGCACAGCGCCCTACTTGACGTCAATGCCCATGCTGCGCGCCGTGCCCATGATGGACTTGACGGCGGCTTCCAGATCGACAGCATTGAGATCCGGCAGTTTCAGCTTGGCGATTTCTTCGATCTGGGCCATGCTGAGGCTGCCGACCTTCTTGCGGTTGGGTTCGCCGGAGCCCTTTTCGATCTTGGCGGCCTTCATGATCAGCACGGAAGCCGGAGGCGTCTTGGTGATGAAGGTGAAGGAGCGGTCAGCGTACACCGTGATCACCACAGGGATGATCATGCCCTTCTGGTCCTGGGTACGCGCATTGAACTCCTTGCAGAAGCCCATGATGTTCAGACCGTGCTGACCAAGCGCAGGACCGACCGGCGGAGAAGGATTGGCAGCACCGGCAGGGATCTGCAGCTTGATCTTGGCGACTTCTTTTTTGGCCATGTTCTGTTGTCCTTTTGTCTCCGGGGGCAGGGTGAGGCGCCCGGATCTTTGCTAGCCCTTGGAAACCTGCACGAAATCCAGCTCGACTGGCGTCTGACGACCAAAGATCGAAACGGAAACGCGCAGCTTGCCCTTGTCGTAGTTGACATCTTCCACAACGCCGTTGAAGCCGCCGAAGGGCCCGTCGATAACGCGCACGTCATCGCCACGATCAAAGTTGAACTTGGGTCGCGGCGTTTCCTGACGGCTCTCCATGAGAGAGAGGATGCGCTCGGCCTCGCTGTCACGCATGGGAGTCGGGCGGTTTTTTCCGCCCACAAAGCCCGTAACTTTGGGAATGGATTGCACCAGATGCCAAGAAAGGTCAGTCATGATCATCTTGACCATGATATAACCGGGATAAAACTTGCGGGTCGTCGTCCGCTTTTCGCCGCCCTTGCCAAGCTCCATCACCTTTTCGGTCGGCACGATGACTTCCTGAATGAGGCCTTCATCCTGGCCGGTGCGGATCATCTCATTGATGGTCTTCTGCACACGCTGCTCAAAGCCGGAGTAGGTGTGCACGATATACCACCGAGACTTTTTGCCCAGCTCGGAATTTTCGTCAATGACAACTTCATTCATGGAAAGCCTCAGGAGAGGATGTACTTGATAAGACTGGAAAGGATGAGATCCACTGTCCCCAGCACGACCGCCATGACCGCCACGATGATCAGAACCACAAGAGTTGCTTTGCGGGTATCCTTGACGGTCGGCCAAGTGACCTTGCGCAATTCGGCGCGGGAGTCTTCCACATATTTTGTGAAGCGGGCTACCGGGTTGCTTGCGTTATCCGATCTGGCCTCTGAAGGTTGTGCTGCTTTCTTTGCCATGATGCCTACTCAAAGATATAAAAATGGCAGGGCAGGAGGGATTCGAACCCCCAACTTGCGGTTTTGGAGACCGCCGCTCTAGCCGTTAGAGCTACTGCCCTGCGTACCGACCGGGGGGAGGGGATCCCCCCGGCGGAAGAATTGTTACCTGGTTTCCCGGTGCACCGTATGTTTCTTATCCCAAGGACAATACTTTTTCACTTCCAGGCGACCCGTGGTATTGCGCTTGTTCTTCACGGTGCTGTAGTTACGGCGTTTGCACTCGGTGCAGGCCAGAATGATATTCACTCTCATGGCACTACTCGATGATTTCCGTCACCACACCGGAACCCACGGTACGGCCACCTTCACGGATGGCGAAACGCAGACCGGCTTCCATGGCGATGGGGGCGATCAGTTCGACGATGAACTGGCTGTTATCGCCGGGCATGACCATTTCCACACCTTCAGGCAGGTTGATCACGCCGGTGATGTCGGTGGTACGGAAATAGAACTGAGGACGATAGCCGGAGAAGAAGGGGGTGTGACGGCCGCCTTCATCCTTGGACAGGACGTACACTTCAGCCTTGAACTTCTTGTGAGGCGTGATGGACTTGGGAGCGGCAAGCACCTGGCCGCGTTCCACTTCGTCACGCTTGGTGCCGCGCAGCAGCGCGCCGATGTTGTCGCCGGCCTGACCCTGGTCAAGCAGCTTGCGGAACATTTCCACGCCGGTGCAGGTGGTCTTGGCGGTGTCCTTGATGCCCACGATTTCCACTTCGTCGCCGACCTTGATGATGCCGCGTTCCACACGACCGGTCACCACGGTACCGCGGCCGGAGATGGAGAACACGTCTTCAATGGGCATGAGGAAGGGCTTGTCGATGTCGCGCTGCGGCTCGGGGATGAAATCGTCGCAGGCCTGCAGCAGGTCGATGATGCACTTGGCTTCAGGCGCATTGGGATCGTCGCATTCCAGAGCCTTCAGAGCGGAGCCGCGGATCACCGGAACGTCGTCGCCGGGGAAGTCGTAGGAAGAGAGCAGTTCGCGCACTTCCAGTTCCACCAGTTCAAGCAGTTCTTCGTCGTCGACGAGGTCGCACTTGTTGAGGAAGACCACCAGCTGCGGCACGCCTACCTGACGGGCAAGCAGGATGTGTTCACGGGTCTGGGGCATGGGGCCGTCGGTGGCGGCCACCACGAGGATGCCGCCGTCCATCTGGGCAGCGCCGGTGATCATGTTCTTGATGTAGTCGGCGTGACCGGGGCAGTCCACGTGAGCATAGTGACGCTTGTCGGTTTCGTATTCGACGTGGGCGGTGGCGATGGTGATGCCGCGTTCCTTTTCTTCAGGAGCCTTGTCGATTTCGTCGTAGGAGATGAACTTGCCTTCGCCCTTCAGACCGGCGATCTTGGTGATGGCGGCGGTCAGCGTGGTCTTGCCGTGGTCGATGTGACCGATGGTGCCGATGTTGACATGGGGCTTTGTGCGTTCGTATTTTTCCTTGCCCATTGTACGTCTCCCTGGAGAAATTTTTTTGCGTTTAAGTATTCGATACCAGAGTATCCCGCTCTCACGGGACACCCGCATAATCCCTGTTTGCCAGGGAACGTGCTTGACGGGAAAAACAACTGTTGGGAAACGCAGGAATGGAGCGGGAAACGGGATTCGAACCCGCAACCCTCAGCTTGGAAGGCTGATGCTCTAGCCGTTGAGCTATTCCCGCATACCGGCGATGCTCGTTTGACGGTTGGCCTTCCGAGCCCTTCGGCTTGAGTCCCCAACCGCTGCACCGTAGTTCCCGACAGCCACCTGTCTCCTACAGTCAAGGCAGTTTTCCAATACAGCCACAAAGCAGTGTGGTGGAGGGGGGTGGATTTGAACCACCGAAGTCTTACGACGACAGATTTACAGTCTGTTCCCTTTGGCCACTCGGGAACCCCTCCACAGTCATCTTGCATCAGAAGATGTGCAGTGGGCTGCGGCAGCGCTTTCGGCGACACACTCGCAGCAACGATGCTTTTAGGCGAAACCGGCACGCTTGGCAAGCTTTTTTTTCAAAAAAAATCCCTTTTTTCTTTTTTTATGTCTATCATCACGATTTTACAGTATTAAATTCTGTCCAAATAGAGCCCTTCCAGAAATGTCTCCAGCGCTTCGTCCGCCTGGGCGATGAAGGGCTTGAGGTCGAAACGCCGCCGGCAGGCGGCGCAATACATATGCGCCTCCCGGCAGGAGCGCTCCACGAGCAGCGCCTGTCCGCAGTGCGGACAAGACAGTGTCGTCTGTGCCTGGCGTGCGGCAAAATAGGCCATACGTTCTTCTCCTTTTCGCCGAAACTCCTTTTTTCTCCTCCGCCTGTCAAGGTCGGGATGTCCTCTCCCCCGCAGTGCCTTGCCAATCATTCTTCCTTGCGGTACATAGTCAATCCACTGCCTATGATAGAGACCTCTTTCCCCCGCTTTTCCCCGTCAGCCTCACTTGCCGTCCTGGGCGGCGGCATGGCTGGTCTGACGGCCGCCGTCGAGGCCGCCGAATGCGGTATCTCCACCCATCTCGTGGAGATCTCTTCCTCTCTTGGCGGTCGTGTTCGTGCTTTGGCCAGTTATTTTCCCAAGATGTGCCCGCCTTCCTGCGGACTCGAGCTGCTAGAAGGCAGACTGCGGCGTCACCCTCGCGTCAGACTGCATCTTTCCACCCGTCTTGCCGGCTATGCCGCATCGGACGGTCGCCACGAGCTCGTGTTGCAGTCGCTTGCCCCGACCGGCGACGGTCAGGACGAGCCGGCAGCCCCTTCCGCCATCCGCTGTGATGCCGTCATCGTCGCCACCGGCTGGCGTCCCTACCCTGTCGCACACCTGGCCGATCGTGGCGTGGGGCATCCTCTCTGCCTGACCAACGTGCAGCTTGAACGCCTGCTTTCCCCGGACGGCCCCACCGGCGGACGCGCCCTCCGCCCGGATACGGGCGTACCGCCGCGACGCATGGCTTTTCTGCAGTGTGCGGGCTCCCGCGACGTCAATCATCTGCCCCATTGTTCGGCTGTCTGCTGTTCCGCCACCCTCAAGCACTGCCGTATCCTTCTGGAGCGCCTGCCGGATCTGCACATCGATGTATATTATATGGATCTCAGGACGCCGGGGCGGCTCTTTCTGCTGCGCGAGGCCCTGACGGAGCATGAACGCGCTGGCCGCCTGCGTTTTCTCCCGGCGCGTCCCCATCGTGCCGAGCCGGACGGCGATGGCATCCGTCTGCCCGCTGAGAACAGCCTGACTGGCGAACGCCTGGCATACCGCTACGATCTTGCCGTCTGGGCGACAGGCATGCGGCCCAGCCTTTCCCCGCATGACATATCAGCGGCGGCCTGGCCCAATCTGCCGGAAAACTGGCAGGGACAGCCGCTGCCGCAGGCAGAGACGCTCCCCCTGCCGCTGCTGCTGGACCGGCAGGGATTCGTCATGGAGAGCGGCCAGGCGGGCATCTTTGCGGCGGGCTGCGCCGTCAGGCCCATGAACGTCGCCGAAAGCGTCCGCTCAGGGGCGGCCGCCGCCATGCGGGCGCTCGCGCATCTGCACCGGGGCACGGGCGCGGCCGGCACGCGACAGGCTGCCCGCCAGGAGGGGGACCATGCCTGATCGTCTGGGGATCTTTCTGCTTTCCTGCCCGGATGCGGAAGAGCTTTCCGCCTGCCTTGCGGCGCGCTGGGGCACACGCCTGGGGACGATCCGCCGTCTTTCCGCACCGCCATCAGATGAGGAAATGGCGGAGCACTGCCGCCGACACGGCCTGGACGCTCTTCTGCTGGTCAGCGACGGTCCGCCCAGCCTGCCGCCGGGATACGCCGCGCCGACCTGGCGTGCGCCCGACGGCACGCGCCTGCCCCTGCACGGCTGTCCGTTGCCCCCCCTCCCCACCGGTACGGCCCTTGACCGGCAGCATGCGGCCCACTGCCGGCGCAGCGAGCTTTACGCGCCGCCTGACGCTTCCCCTGCGCCCGCGCCGACCCTCGAACAGACGCGCGAGGCCGCGCGCCAGGCCCGCCATGACTGCCTGCACATGGCCGTGGCGCGCCTGCTGGCGCAGCAGTCCGTCACCTTGCAGAGCGCACCGTCCCGCAGCCTGCGGCTGCTGATCCTTGGCGGCGGCTGGACCGGCCTTGCGGCGGCCCGTGCGGCGGCCGACTGCGGCCTGTCCGTCCTGCTGGTCGAAAAAAGCGATGCGCTGGGCGGGGCGGCGCGCTTCCTGCCGCAGGAACTCCCCTGCGCCGCCCCCTGGGACGAAGCAGTCCCCCTGCGTCTTGATGAACGCATACGGGCCGTGCTGGATCACCCGTCCGTCGAGGTGGTCTGCGGCGTCAGACTGGCCGCGCTCACCGGGCAGCCCGGCGACTTTCTGGCGACCCTCTCCGACGGCAGCCGCCACGCCTGCGGCAGCGTGCTGCTCGCTACCGGCTGGCAGCCGTCGGGCACGCCCGTCCTGCCGGAGCCGGCGGGACATCCCGCGGTACTGACGGCATGGGAGTTCATCCGGCAATTCCGCACGGGGCGGATCACGGCCTCCCACATCCTCTTCCTGACGGACACGCTGGCCCTGGAACAGCAGGCGCTCGAGCGGGCGACGGAAGCGGAACGGCCGGCGCTTCAACGCCGCCTGCGACAACTTGGCGCATCGCATGCCGTCAACAGCCTCGGCATGCTCAGCCTGGCCCGGGCCGTGGCGGAGCGCTCCCCCGAACTGCGCCCGGCAAGCACGCTGCTTTTCCGCCACATGACGCTTCCCGGCCTCCTGGAGCGCTACTATCGCAAGGCGCAGGCGCATCCGGCCCTGCGGCTCGCGCGCGGCGAGGCTCTTGCCGTCACCACGGAGGATGCGGGCGTGCGCGTGCGTTTCCGCCAGCCCGGCCTGGGAGGAGGTGACGGCATAGCGGAACTGACGGCGGATCTGCTCGTACTGCCGGAACGCATGGCCCCCGCGGGCGAAGACGCCATGCTGCCGCTTTCCGACGGCGATCAGGTGGCGCGGCTGCCTGATTGCGGACGTTTTGACGGCTACGCGGCGTCCAATTTCATCTGTTTCCCCTACGAGATCCGGCGCACCGGCATTGCCGCCGCGGGCTGCGCCCGCGAGCCGCAGCCCCTGGAAAGCTGCGAGGAAGATGCCCAGGGCGCGGTGCTGACCCTGCTGCGGGACATGCGGGCGGCGGCCCACGGCGTTGCGCCGCATCCCCGCAGCGGCGACGGCGACTGCCCCCGGTTCGATCTTGCCCGCTGCACGCGCTGCAACCGTTGTGTGGAAGAATGCCCCTTCGGCGCGCTGGAAGTGGACGCCGAGGGACTGCCGCGGCATTATCCGGGCCGCTGCCGGCGCTGCGGCGCCTGCTTCGGCGCCTGCCCGGAGCGCGTCGTCTCGCTGGCGGGACACAATATGCGCATGGGACAGGACATGCTGGACGCCGTCTCCCTGCCCCCGCCAGACGCCAGTCTCCGGCCGCTGGCGCTGGTGCTGGCCTGCGAAAATGACGCCCTTCCGGCCCTGCGGACGGCGCAGGCCGGCCAGGGCGCGCATCCGGCCGTACGCATCATGGGTGTCCGCTGTCTGGGATCGGTCAATATGCAATGGCTGGTGGACGCCCTTACCGGCCATTATGACGGTGTCCTGCTGCTGGGCTGTGCCGACGGCGAGGACGCCCAGTGCCATTTCGGCACAGGCTCGGCGCTCTGCCGGCAGCGGCTGTGCAATCTGGCGGATACCCTGCGCGAAAGAGGCCTGGATGCCCGCCGGGTGCGCCTGGAGCCGACAGCCCGCGATGATGCCGCCGTACTGCCTGAGCGCATCGACAACTTTCTGGAAAGTCTGGCGGCGCTGGGGCCCAATCCCTTTACCCGGGATTGACGGCCTCCATCCCTCGTCCGCCCTCCCGCAAACCGCAAGGATGCCCCATGCCCGCCGCCCCTGACCATCCCTCCTCCGCCTGTCCTCGACCGGACGCCTCCCGCCTGCTGCGCGATGCCGGCGGCAAGGCGCTCTCCTGCCTGCAATGCGGCATGTGCAGCGTCGTCTGTCCGCACGCCCCCGACATCGCGCCGTGGCCGCGAAAGGAGATGCTCTGGCTGGGCTGGGGCCGGCACGACCGTCTCCAGCGGGATCCTGACATCTGGCTCTGCCGTGATTGCGGTCACTGTGCCCGGCTCTGTCCGCGCGGGGCGGATCCCGCCGCCGTCATGGCCGCCCTGCGGGTCGATGCCTGCCGCCGTTTGTCCGGCAATCTGCCGTGGGCCCGGCTGTCCGCCCGACTGGGCATATGGGGGCTGCTGCTGACGGCCCTGCTGGGCTGGGGCATCGTCTGGCTCGTGCGGGCCGTCCAGACGGGGAGCTGGTTCCCTGTCGCCCGCACCACGCCGGAGGCAAACGGCATCCTCTTTGCCGCCCTCTACCCCGTGGGGCTCATCGACGCCATTTTCCTGCTGACGACGCTGATCGTCCTGCTCATTCTCGGGCGTGGCGCATGCCGGCAATGGCGGGCCTATGCCCCGCCGGGAAAACTGCTGCGCGCTGGCCCGCGGACATCCGCCCTGTCCGACCTCTGGGCGGTTCTGCGAGATGGTCTTTCCGGGCGGGACTTCGCCCGCTGCCGCATGCCCGCGGCTCCCTTCCCGCCGGAAACCGGAGGAAGGGATGCGGCCGGACAGACGACGGATGCGGACACGAGCCGCCCACTGCGCCTGGGCCATCTCCTGCTGACGGGATCCCTGCTCGTCCTGGCGGCGGTCAGCGGCTATGTGGCCGTGGGCCACTGGGCCGGACTGCTGGGATGGAGCTGGGCCTTTGCCAGCCCCCTCCCCCTGCGCGATCCGGTGAAGCTGGCCGCCAATCTGGCCGCCTTCACCCTGCTGCTGGGCCTGTGGCAACTGTGGCGCCGCCGCCATGCGGAGCAGCGACATCGCCGTCTCCTGCCGCAGGGCCGGCAGATGCTGCTGTTGTTTTTCGGCATCACCCTCAGCGGTCTGGCCGCCCAGTGGCTGCGTCTTGCCGGCACGCCGGCGGCGTACGCGGTCTATACCCTGCATCTGGCGCTGGTCTGGGCGCTTTTTGCCGGTCTGCCGTGGTCGCCGCTGGCGCATCTGGTCTACCGTACGGTCGCCCTGTTCCGTGTGCGCCGGTACGGCCGCTGCCGCCCTCACACCTTTTCCGCCTCTTCCGATGCAAAGGACGCCTGACATGGCCTGCCCCCCGATCGAACGTCTTGTCGTGCCGCTGGAAGACGTGCTGGCGCTCTGCACCGCCGCCTCCAGCCCGGCCTCTTCCCTGTCCCCCTCGCTGCGGGAGCTGCTCCGCTTCCTGCTGCAGCGCTCCGACCTGAGCGATGTGGCGCTGGACCGGCTGCGGCCCGTGGCCGTGGCCTGGCTGGTCTGCCTCTGCCCGGACCTCTCCCAGCTGGACTGGGCGGCCGGCGCAAGCGCGCCCGACGGCGAACAGGCGCTCCATGCCGCCGCCCGCCGTCTGCTGGCGGCCGATGCCGTTTCCGTCATGCCCCTTCAGGGAGCATTGCGGCAGCTTGTCCATTCGCATGCCGACGATTGGGAAGAACGTCTCCGCACCGCACAGGATCTTGCCGGCCAGGTGAGCCGGCAGGCCGGACGGCTGGCGGAACTGGAACCGGCAGCCGCCGAGCTGCTGCGGGAACAGCGCAAACTCGAAGCCGCCCAGGCGGAAGTACGGCAACTGCACAGCCGCCTTCGCGCCGCGGAAGACGAACTGGCCCAGCTCCGCCGTCAGGTGGAGCACCTGCAGCAGTCCGCCCGGACGGAGGCCGCGCCTTCGGCCGAAACGTCCGCCCCGGCGGAAGAGGGATTCGGTTTTGGCAGCCGCCCCGCCGACGACCAGGGTTTCGGTTTTTGACACGATCCGCCCCGCACCGTGCCGGCAATGCATCGGCCCGGCCTCACGTCCGGCGACTGTTCGCGATCTCTCCCTTTGATTTTTCCCTCTCCTGCGGTACCCTGTCAGTGAAACCACTGCATGCCGCCTTTTGAGCAAAGGTCGATCCTATGGCGTCACTCTTTCCTGTCATCCTCTGCGGGGGGACCGGCTCCCGGCTCTGGCCGCTTTCCCGCGCCGGCCATCCCAAGCAATTCATTGAATTCGGCACGAGCAGCCTGCTGGCCGACACCCTTGCCCGCTGCGCACGGCTGGAACATGCGCAGCTGATCGTCGTCAGCAATGAGGAGCACCGCTTCCACGTCAAGGATGCCGTCAGGGCGTTCCCGGCGGCGGACATCATCCTTGAGCCCACGCAGCGCAATACCGCACCGGCCATTGCCCTGGCGGCCTTCCGGGCACAGGAGGCCGGGGGAGCACAGGCCCTGCTGCTGGTGCTGCCGGCCGACCATCGCATGGATCCCGAAGAGGTCTTTGCCGAGGCCGTATGCAAGGCCCTGCCCGCCGCAGCCGACGGGCGGATCGTCACTTTCGGCATCACGCCTTCGACCCCGGCCACGGGCTTCGGCTACATCATCACCGGCGCCGAGCTGCCGGGCGGGCTTTATGAGGTCAGCCGCTTTCAGGAAAAACCCGACGCGGCAACGGCACGCCGCCTGCTGGCGTCAGGCACGGCGCTCTGGAACAGCGGCATGTTCCTCTTCCGGGCGGACCGCTATCTGGAAGAGCTCCAGCGCTTTCGCCCCGACATCTTTGCCGCCGTCAGCGCCGCCTGGCAGGGACGCCATACGGACGGACGCTTCCTGCGGCCCGCGGCCGAGGCCTTTTGCGCCAGCCTGGCGGACTCCATCGACTATGCCATCATGGAGAAGACCGACCGGGCGGCCGTCATCCCCCTGCCCCTGCGCTGGAACGACCTCGGCTCCTGGGAGGCCTTCTACGAGATCAGCCCGCATGACGACCACGGCAACGCCCGCCAGGGGGACGTCATGCTGGAAGATTGCCGCAACTGCTATCTGCACAGTACCGGACGGCTGCTGGCGGCCGTGGGCGTGGAGGATCTGGCCGTGGTGGAGACCCGGGACGCCGTGCTGGTGGCCCGCCGCGACCGCGTGCAGGACGTCAAACGCATCGTGCAGCGGCTGGAAAAGGAAAACCGCCCCGAACATGCCCTGCATCCGCGGGTCTGCCGTCCGTGGGGCAGCTATGAACGTCTGGCGGAAGGCGAGCGCTTTCAGGTCAAGCGCATCGTGGTGGAACCGGGAGAGACGCTCTCCCTGCAGAAGCATTATCATCGTGCCGAGCACTGGGTGGTGGTGGGCGGCGTGGCCGAGGTGACGCTGGACGATGAGGTGCGGCTGGTGACGGAAAACGAATCCATCTATATCCCCCAGGGCAGCCTGCACCGCCTCAGGAACCCCGGCAAGCTCCCGCTGCTGCTCATCGAGATCCAGACAGGCAGCTATCTGGGTGAGGACGACATCGTGCGCATCAGCGACGTCTACGGCCGCACGGATCAGCCGCCCGCCCCCCTCGCAAATCCCAAGGAGACACCATGAGCGAACTTGACTGCTTCAAGGCCTATGACGTGCGCGGCGTCGTGCCGGATGTCCTTTCGCCCCGGCTTGCCCGGGCTGCCGGACGTGCCTTTGCGGTCGAGACCGGGGCACGCCATGTCGTCATCGGGCGGGACGCCCGCCTGTCCGGCCCGCTCCTGCGCGACGCCCTCTGTCTCGGGCTGCGTGAATCCGGCTGCGCCGTCACGGACATCGGCATGTGCGGTACGGAAGAAATCTATTACGCCGCCTTTTCCCGGCCCTTTGACGGCGGTATCATGGTCACGGGCTCACACAATCCCGCCAACGAGAACGGCCTCAAGATGGTCAGGGCCGGGGCCGTCCCCATCAGCGGGGACTCGGGCCTGCACGCCATCCGTGACCGCACGGCGGCGGAGCTGCGCACGCTGACCGGCGATACGCCGCCCGCGGGCGAACTTGCGCCCCTGCATGCCGCCGGATACCGCGCCGACTATGTGGCCCTTCTGCTGCGCCTGGCGGGCACGGACGGCCTGCGTCCCCTGAAGATCCATTGCGATGCCGGCAACGGCTGCGCCGGCCTCGTCCTGCGGGAACTGGCCCCGCATCTGCCCTATGTCTTCACGTTCAGCAATGAGGAGCCGGACGGACACTTCCCGCACGGGGTCCCCAATCCGCTGCTGCCCGAAAAGCGCGAGGCCACGGCCCGGGCCGTGCGGGAACACGGCGCGGACATGGGGCTGGCCTGGGACGGCGACTTTGACCGCTGTTTTTTCTATGACCATGAGGGGACCTTCATCGAAGGCTACTACCTTGTGGGTCTGCTGGCCGAGGCCGTGCTGGAAAAGCACCCCGGCGGCAAGATCGTGCATGATCCGCGCCTTGTCTGGAACACGCAGGAAGTGGTCACGGCGGCCGGTGGCAAACCCGTCCTCTCCAAGGCCGGCCATGCCTTCATGAAAGAGACCATGCGCGCCGTGGATGCCGTCTATGGCGGCGAGATGAGCGCCCATCACTTTTTCCGGGACTTCGCCTACTGCGATTCCGGCATGCTGCCGTGGCTCATGGTGGCCCGCATCGTCAGCCGCAGCGGCAAGAGCCTCAGAGAGCTTGTGGCGACCCGCATGGCGGCTTACCCCTGCAGCGGCGAGATCAACCGCAGCGTGCGGGATGCCGCCGCGGTCATGGAGGCCGTCTATCGGGATTATGCCCCGCAGGCGCTGGAGGAAAGCCGCCTGGACGGCCTCTCTCTGAGCTTCAAGGACTGGCGCTTCAATCTGCGCCCCTCCAATACCGAGCCTCTCCTCCGCCTCAATGTGGAAGCGCGCGGGGATGCCGCCCTGATGACGCGCATGACCAAGGCCCTGCTGCACCACATCGACATGGCCAATCACGCCTGACGTCCGCCGACAACCGCCGGCATGCCGGCCCCGTCATCAAAAAAAGTCTGCCTGGAGCGTATGCCCCGGGCAGACTTTTTTCACAGGATATACGCCCGCGCTCAGACCTTGCCGCCCGTTTGGGGCGACTGCGCCGAAAGCCCTTCGCCGGGCCGCAGGAACTGGGTCATCGTGGCCACCATGCCCGCCACATCGCCCACATTGGCGGGGATGATGGTCGTCGTGCCCTGCCTGGCCAGCTCGCCGAACTTTTCCACATAGGCCTCGGCAAGGCGCAGCTGGGCCGCCGCCACGCCGCCCTGGGCGCCAAGCCGCTGCGCCACGGCATCCAGACCGTCGGCCGTCGCCTGGGCCACGGTGCGTATCTGCGTCGCTTCCCCTTCGGCCTTGTTGATCATGGCCTGCTTGAGGCCCTCCGATTCGGCGATGGCCGCGGCCTTGGCGCCTTCGGCAAGATTGATCTGGGACTGCATCTCCCCTTCGGACTGGGCGATGGCCGCGCGCTTTTCGCGTTCGGCGCGCATCTGTTTTTCCATGGCTTCCATCACCGAGGCCGGGGGCGTGATGTCGCGGATCTCATAGCGCAGCACCTTGACGCCCCATGAGGCGGTGGCATCGTCCAGCGCTTCCACCACTTCCTGATTGATGCGGGAGCGCTCCTCAAAGGTCTTGTCCATCTCCAGCTTGCCGATGGCCGAACGCAGGGTCGTCTGTGCCAGCTGGATGGCGCCCCACTCGTAGTCCGAGATGCCGTAGGCGGATTTTTCGGGCGAGAGCACCTGAAGGAACAGCACGCCGTCGATGCTCACGCTCACATTGTCGCGGGTGATGCAGGTCTGTTCGGGCACATCCAGCACCTGCTCCTTGAGGGAACGCCGGTAGGCGATGCGGTCAAAAAACGGCATCAGCACATGAAAGCCGGCATGCAGCACGCCGCGAAACTTGCCGAGCCGCTCGACGACGAAGGCGGACTGGGTCGGCACGATGACCACGCAGCGCGCCAGAAAAACAATGATGAACAACAGGATGGCCCCGGAAATCAGCCAGGTGACGTCAAATCCCATGCCCCAAAGCTCCATGCTTCTCCTCCCCGAATCGTTTCGTTATGTTGCGCCCGGCGGCAAGGCGGAAGATCAGCCGCCCACGTCAGCGATCCAGCTTTTCCTCTGCGGGCGTTTGCCGGGCGACGGTTTCGCCGCCGCCGGCCATCACCCGCAGCACCAGCCCATTTTGCGGCAGCGCGCCGAGGACCCGGACCGACGTCCCCGCCGCCAGGATGGCCTCCCTGTTTTCGGGCACGGCCCGCCAGAATGAGCCGCCGACTTCCACCACCCCCGGCTGTTCGGCGGACACCGTTTCCCGCACATGCCCGAGCTGCCCTTCCAGCGGATGCGCCACCTCGCTGCCGGGAGACAGCCGCTTGCCGCTGAAAAGCCGGCGCCAGCGCTGCCGCAGCAGTACGAGACTGAGCAGCGAGACCACCGCAAAGCAGACCACCTGCCAGACAAGCTGGCCATCCACCAGCGCAAGCAGCGCGCTTGTCAGCGCACCCAGGCCAAAGAAAAGGAATACTCCTGCCGGGAAAAACGCCTCGATGACGCCAAGCAGGAGGCCGGCTACCAGCCAGTATTCAGCGCGCATACCCTGTCGTCTCCTGTTGCTGCCGGCGCGCGGCCGCTCCTGGACGGACGATCCGTCCCCTTTGAAGAAGCAGCACAGACGCCGGCGGGTCCATCTTTTCCACCAGCTTCACAGCATAGCAGAAAAGCCGTCTTCTGTCATCCTCGCCCGTCCTCGCAGGCTCTGCCGTGGCAACAAAAAAGGAACCCACCGGCAAAGCCGGTGGTTCTTCATATGCGCCTATAAGGCTTTTTTACCAGCCGCGCCCTAACA
>NZ_CALUYG010000018.1 GCF_944324935.1 uncultured Desulfovibrio sp.
GTGTTCTTTAGTTATGGTCATGGGGTCAAGCTTACCCCATGACCATAAAAACATCAATAGCGTTAACAGGCCCTAGGAGCGCGGAAGCGCGGGGCGGAGAGCGGTGCGCCCCGGCACGGGCGCGAAAAAAAAAGGGAGGCCGAAGCCTCCCTTTTGTACGGCATGTGCCGCCGGTCGGAAAATCCGCCGTTGTTTTTCTGTAAGGTCGCGGGCGGTGCGCGCAGTCCGCGGCGGGCGTGTCCTGTCGGCCCTGCAAGGCGGGCCGCTTCAGTCCTCGGGGAAGTAGCGGGCTTCCTCCTCCGGGATGTCCGCGCCGTTCTCGTAGCGGTCGTCCCGCCAGATGAGTGTCCAGGTGCAGGGCAGATCGTCTTCCAGCGTGACTAAAGTAATAAAAGGGGCGGGCATATCGACGTGCAGGTAACGGATGTCTCCGTAGGGAGCGGAGAGATAGATGCCGGGCACGAAGACTATATCATTGCTTCGGCAGACCAGCGGGCCGCCGCGTTGTCCTGCGGGAGCCCACCAGGGGGCGTTCTGGTTTGGCAGGATGACGGGCTCGGGCACGGGCGGCAGGTCCGCCGGGATGGGGTAGCGGCTGAGAGCTTCATAGAATTCTGATTCGAACGCAAAGTCCGGCATATCAGATCGTTGAGGTAAATAATCTTTCAGCATGGAGTGTTCCGAGGAATACATTTGCGAGATGTCCACGCAATAGGGGGCTATTCCTTCTGGCGTTCCCGTGAGTGTGACGTTTTCAGCGGCGAGACGGAAGGCTTGCCAGGCCAGCATGGTCAGTGCGGCTTTTTCCGGGATGATGGGATCATACATGGAGTGGTAGCCTTCTCTGGGGTGTATTCCCTGGAAAAACCAGGCCAGATTAAACAGGCAGCGTTTGGCCTGCGAAGCGAGAAGGGGAGCTGGCGGTACGATGCCGAGGGCGCGCTTGTCCCCCCTGCGCAAGCGGGCCAGGGCGGCGCGGTACTCACAGCGCCATTTGAGCTTGTACTCCCAGCCTGGCCAGATGGTGAACGGTTTGGTGTCAGGGGGCAGCCCGACACCGTAGGTGCCGAAAGGTTTGGTGGCGAGTTCGGGGAGCAGGCTCTCCATTTTGTTGATGACCGCGTCAAAGGCGGCAAAGGCGCGCGCCCAGGCCGTGTAGGAGCTGTGACGCTTGATGACCCAGAAAAGCTGCCGCCGGACGGCATCGGGCAGTTGCTCCGGAAGTAGCCAGGCATATCCGTCCTCGTCGAGCGGCCGGATAGATACGTTTTCCTTACTGGAGGCGTCGTCAGCAGGCATGGTGTTCTCCTTGTATTCGGGCGGGGCATCCTCGTTGATAGCGTGGATAGGGCGGCCCTGCAAGGCGTAGGTCTGGAGCGTTTTCCTTTAGAAAGGGAAAACGCGAGGTGGCGGCACAGCGCCGCCCGGCCCAAACCAAGCGGAAGGATCGCGTTTTTTCCTCGAAACGACAGGCCGTAGGGGATGAAACGCCAAGCGTCTCACACGGAAAATGTCCCAGGGGCTGCCACCACAAATTTTATAAATAATTTCAATGGATATGCAGAATAGTTTGTGCATGTCCCGCGCTTTTTGGGGCGGGCATGCCTCGTGTTCCCGATTCTCCTCCCGGAAAAAGCGCGCTGGGGAAGGGATGGGGGCTTGGGGGAAGGGTGTGAATAGTGGTGACAGGCCTGTTGCGTCGGACAGCGGACGGAGCGCGTCGCCGCGACAAAAAAGGGGAGGCCGAAGCCTCCCCTTGCCATATACGCTGTTATCCGCCGGAAGATCAGTTTTCGCTGTTTTCCTGCGCGGCCTTGAGCAGTTCGCCCAGGCTCTGGCCGGATTCCTGCGGGCCGGCATGGAATTCCTTGGGCTTGCGGCGTTCTTCCTCGTCGCGGATCTGCTTGATGGACAGACCGAGGCGGCGTTCTTCGGCGCTGACATGGATGACCTTGGCTTCGATTTCCTGGCCTTCCTTGTACATTTCGGCCGGGGTCTTGACCTTCTTGCCCGACAGTTCGGACACATGCACGAGGCCCTCGATGCCTTCTTCCACTTCCACGAAGAGGCCGAAGTCCGTGATGTTGGTGATCACGCCCTTGACGGTGCAGCCCACGGGGTAGGTGCTGGGCACATGGCCCCACGGATCGTCCACCAGCTGCTTGATGCCGAGGGTGAACTTTTCGTTTTCCTGGTCCACGGTGAGGACCTTGGCCTGCACGGTGTCGCCCACCTTGTAGAGTTCGTTGGGGTGGCGCACCTTCTTGGTCCAGCTGATGTCGGAGACGTGGATGAGGCCGTCGATGCCGTCCTCGATGCCGATGAACATGCCGAATTCGGTGATGTTCTTGATGACGCCTTCCAGGATGGTGCCTTCAGGATACTTTTCGGCCACCAGTTCCCAGGGGTTGGGACGCACCTGCTTCATGCCGAGGCTGATGCGCTTCTTTTCGCCGTCCACGCCGAGGATGACCACTTCCACTTCATCGCCGGTGTGCACCATCTGGGAAGGATGACGCAGCTTGCGGGTCCAGGACATTTCGGAGATGTGCACGAGGCCTTCCACGCCGGGTTCCAGCTCCACGAAGGCGCCGTAGTCCACAAGGTTGGTGACCTTGCCGGTGCACTTGGCCCCTTCGGGGAAGCGGGCGGAGATGTCCTGCCACGGATCGGGCACGAGCTGCTTGAGGCCGAGGGAGACCTTGTTGTTCTCGCGGTCGAAGGAGAGCACCTTGAGGGTCAGGTCCTGACCCATGGTGATCATTTCCTTGGGATGGCGGATGCGCTTCCAGCTCATGTCCGTGATGTGCAGCAGGCCGTCGAGGCCGCCCAGATCCACGAACACGCCGTATTCGGTGATGTTCTTGGCCTTGCCGTGCACGATCTGGCCTTCTTCCAGCGTGCGGAGCAGATCCTGTCGCTTGGAATCGCGCTCCTCTTCCAGCAGGACGCGGCGGGACACGATGACGTTGCTGCGGCGGCGGTTGATCTTGAGCACGCGGAATTCGAATTCCTGATTGACCAGCGCGTCCATGTCCGGCACGGGGCGCAAATCTACATGGGAGCCGGGCAGGAAGGCTTCCACACCGCCGATGTCCACGGTGTAGCCGCCCTTGATGCGGCGCACGATGTGACCCTTGATGACCTGATTGGTCTCCTGCACGTCCTCAAGCTTGTCGAAGACCTGCATGCGCTTGGCTTTTTCAAAGGAGAGGGTGATGGTGCCTTCGCCTTCGTTCTTGCGAACGACGTACACATCCACCGTATCGCCCACCTTCACGGTCATGTTGCCGGCGGAATCACGGAATTCGCTCGCCGGGATCTGACCTTCGGACTTGAAATTCACGTCCACCAGCACATTGTCGTCGTCAACGCGAACGATCTCGCCCTTGACGATGGAGCCTTCTTCGAGTTCGCCGAAGTCGGTGTTGAGGTAGTTTTCAAGGGCGCTTTCGAAATTCATTTCGTTTTCGTGCCCGGTTTCCTTGTCAGCCATCTGCCATGCCTCCAAACAAATATTTCCCTCATATTTTTGAGGGTGAGCGACCATAGCAGAAATGCAAAGGGAAGACAAGGGGCGGCAGGCCGTCCGCCCCGCGTCCGGCGTCTTTTTTCACAGGGATGGCCGCGGTTGGCGACCTTATTTCCGGCTGTCCCGCTGCTGCGCCCGCAGGTGGGCTTTGGCGTCGGGATCGCCGTTTTTGGCGGCCAGCTCGTACCAGCGCTGGGCCTCGCTGAGGTTGGCCTGTACGCCCGTGCCCTGATCGTACATGAGCCCCATGCTGTACATGGCGGCCGCCTCGCCGTTGTCCGCCGCCTTGCGGTACCATTCCACGGCCTTGGCGTAATCCTGCGGCACGCCGCGCCCCTGTTCGTACATGTAGCCCAGATTATACTGGGCCTCGGCATAGCCGGCCTCGGCGGCGCGGGTGTACCATTCCACGGCGCGGGCGTTGTCCTGCGCGAAGCCCCGGCCCTCGGCGTACATGAAGGCCAGGTTGTTCATGGCCTTGACGTGATCCTGCTGCGCGGCCCGCTCGAACCAGTGCGCGGCCTTGGTGTCGCTCTGATTGCTGCCCTTGGCGTTGAGGTAGGTCCAGCCGAGAGTGTACTGGGCGTCGGCCAGGCCCTGGCTGGCGGCCCGGCCGTACCAGTCGATGGCGTCGTTTTCCCGCTTGGGGACGCCGCGCCCGTGCGCGTAGAGGTAGCCCAGCGCGAACTGGGCTTCGGCCAGCCCCTGTTCGGCGGCCTTGCGGTACCAGCGTGCGGCCTCCTTGAAGTTGCGTTTGACGCCGCTGCCGGTGCAAAGGGCCGTGGCAAAGGCGGTCTGGGCGCGCATCTCGCCCTTGTCGGCCGCCTTCTTCAGGAGGATGGCCCCTTGCCTGGCATTCCGCTTGACGCCCTTGCCCTGCATGGTCAGTTCGCCCAGCACATAGAGGGCTTCCGGGTTCTCGGCCCTGGCCAGCGGTTCCGCCAGATCCGCGGCCCGGGAGAACTCGCCGGCGTCCAGCGCCTTTTGCACGGCCTGCAGGGCCTTGCCCTGTTCGGCGGCCAGTTTTTGCGCCTCGGGCGAGGGGGCGTTTTCGCCGGCCGTGTCCTGTGACGCCGTGGCGGCCGCCGGAGCGGCGGGCGCTTTGGCCGGGGCGGCCTGTGGGACGGCGGGCGGCAGGGCCAGCGTCAGACTCAGGAAGAAACACCGCGCAAGACGCGCGGAAAGGGACGAGGTCATGTTCATGTATGCTCCGAAAGGCCGTGCCGTCAGGGAAGAGGGCGGCCGCACGGCAAGGACCGGCCCTTGCCGAGCCTAGCCGCTTCATCGTCAAAAGGGAAGAGCCGGCGCGGCCGGTTCCCCCGCAGGGCTGACGGACGCATTGACGCCGGCGTCCCCTGCGGCTAGGGTCGCCTGACCGGCGGCAGACCGCCGGCGGGGCCTTCCGCCCCGGGAAAGCGCCTTGCGGGGGAGGGAGAACATGCGGGAAGCGGCAGCCGGATACGGCATGGCCCTGCTGGCCACCGTCATCTGGTCGGGCAATTTCGTGGTGGCGCGGGCCGTGGCGGACATGATCCCGCCCTGGCAGTGCAATTTCTGGCGCTGGGCCGTGGCCTTCGTGGTCTGTCTGCCCTTCGCCTGGCGGCATATCCGGCGGGATGCGCCCCTGTTGCGCCGCCACTGGCGTTACGTCTCGCTCATGGCGCTGCTGGGCGTGTCGCTTATGAATACCTTTTTCTACAAGGCCGGACAGACCACGCCCAGTCTGAACATGGCCCTCATCGCGCCCACGGCGCCGGTCATCATCCTGCTCCTGTCCCGCATCATCTACGGCGAACCCATCAGCCCCCGCCGTCTGGCGGGCATGTGCGTGGTCATGGCGGGCATCGTGGTGCTGGTCAGCCGGGGCGACTGGCAGCGGCTGGCGGGCCTGCGCTTTGCCGGCGGCGATCTCTGGTCGCTGGGCGGGGCGCTGAGCTTCGGGCTGTATTCGCTGTTCATGCGCTCGCGGCCGGCCGGGCTGTCCACGCTGGGGTTCTGCGCGACGACCTTCGGGCTGGGGAGCCTGTTCTGTCTGCCCGCCGTCCTGGCCGAGATGGCTTTTCTGCCGCCCGTGGACTGGAGCCGGGAGGTCGTGATCGGCATCCTCTACGCGGGCGTGGGCTGTTCCTTCGTGTCTTTCAGTCTCTGGACGCGGGCCATTGCCGGCATCGGGCCGGTACGGGCCGGCATCGTGTATTATTCCCTGCCGCTCTATGCGGCGCTGGCCGCCTGGCTGGTGCTGGGGGAGGCGGTGACCGCCGCGCAGGCGGTGGGCGGGCTGCTCATCGTGGGCGGCATCGTGACGGCCACCCTGCAGACGCACAGGACGCCATCCTGATCTTATGAGGAGGAGAACATGACGACGTGCGAACAGGTGGTCCTTGCCACCAGCAATGCCGGCAAAGTGCGGGAACTGGCCGGACCGCTGGGCGCCCTGGGGGTGAGGGTGCTCGGGCTGGACGGCTTCCCCGGGCTGGGCGACATCGTGGAGGATGGAGACAGCTTCGAGGCCAATGCCCTTATCAAGGCGCGGGCCGTGGCCGCCCACACCGGGCTTGTCAGTATCGCCGACGATTCCGGCCTGGAAGTGGACGCCCTGCACGGCGCGCCGGGCATCCATTCGGCCCGCTATGCCGACGACTGGGAATTTCTTGCCGGAGAAAGCCGGGACGCGCGCAACATCCGCAAGCTGCTGCATGCCCTGCGCGATGTGCCCGAGACGGCGCGGGGCTGCCGTTTCGTCTGCTGCATGGCCGTGGTCTTCCCGCCGTCGTTGGGCGGACGGGAATGGACCGTGCGCGGGATATGGGAAGGGCGTCTGCTCACGACCCCCCGCGGAGAGAACGGCTTCGGCTACGATCCGGTGTTTTGGGACCCCGGGCTGGGGCGCGGCGCGGCCGAGCTCTCCCGCGAGGAAAAGATGGCCCGCAGCCACCGTGGCAGGGCCCTGCGGGCCCTGCTGGACGTCTGGCCGGGCAGGCCCTAAATATTTGCCGGGATACGCCGTTAGGAACAAAAGATACATGCGGCGAGAGCGTCCCTGAGGCGTGTCCTGGGTGGTGTCCTTGGCGCGGATCTTGCAAAAATGCTTTGCCGGGAAAGTCTTTCCCGGGGAACGCCTACCGTCTTTTACTATCAAGCGAGGTCGCCATGTCGAGTTCCATCTCCGGCTCCATATATTATTCCGGCCTGAGCGGTTCGGGTACCGACTGGACCCAGACTCTGGAGCAGCTCAAGCAGATCGAATCCATCCAGCTCAATCGCCTCAAGGCGTGGCAGGACGACTGGAACCTGCGCTACCAGGCCTTCGGCAAGATCATCGAGGCCGCCCAGAGCACCAAGAGCCAGATCGCGACGCTCAAGAATCGTGACAACTTCGTCTCAAAGCTGGTGACCAGCTCCGATGACAGCGTGGTGACGGGGACGGCCAACTCCAATGCCCAGGACATGCAGCACACCATCAATGTGAAGCAGGTGGCCAGCAACTCCGTCTGGGCGAACAAGCACGTCTTTTCCTCCAAAAACGACATCATCAACGGAACCGACCATGCGGTGGACTTCAAGTTCACCTACGGCGGCAAGACGGTGTCCATCTCCATCCCGCCCAACACCACGCTGGATTCCTTCGTGAGTCTGGTGAACAATTCCAAGGACAATCCGGGCATCACGGTCAGCACGGTGAAGACGAGCGGCGGCTATCTCTTCCAGGTGGCCGGTCAGGATACGGGGGAGGAAAACAACCTCGTCATCTACAACTGCGATCTGACGGGCATGTCCGCGGCGGGGACGAGCTCCTCCTGGTCCACCAGCAAGGAGGTGGATCTTGGCGAGGTGCTCACCGATCCCAGTGATTTCGTCTTCGACCTCGTCTACGACAACGGCACGAAGAAGTCCATTACCATCAGCGGGGCGTCCACCCTGAACGACCTTGTGTCCGCCATCAATTCCCAGACGGGGCGGTCGATCGCGAGCCTCGATTCCAGCGGCAACCTGAAGCTGGACGGCGTGCAGTCCTTCAAGCGCCGTGAGAGCTCGGAAGACGCGGACGTGCCCCCCAGCGTCAAGGTCTATGCCGGGACGCAGGACGACATGGACGAACTTCTGGTTCCCGGCGGCACCGGCGCGACCGAACTGACCTTCAACGTGGAGGTGGACAAGGGCCTCGGCTACACGAGCACTATTTCCGTGACGGTCAAGGACAATGTGACCCGCGAGGAATTCCTGGCCACCCTGGCCCAGGCCACGGGCAACACGGCCAATATGTCCATGGACGACGACGGTCGCTGGTACATGAGTCTTGCCGGCGTGGAGAACATCACGCCCGTCGGCGGCAGCGGCAGCATGCCTTCCGGCATCACCGTGGAACAGGTGGCGGCGACGGGGAATGCTGAAGATTTTGACGCCGGTACAACCACGACCTTCGACACGACCCTGACCTTTACCAAGGACAAGCTGACCAATCAGTTGAGCGATGCCGATCCGCCGAAGGAGCTTGTCTATACCTTCACCATGAAGGATGGCACGACGAAGACCGTCACCATCGACAGCAACAAGACCAATGAGGAGCTGCTCAATGCCATTAATCAGGCTATGGGCGGCAGTATCGTCACCGAAAGCAACGGCGACAAGACGCTCAAGCTGGCCGATGTGCGCGGCATGACGCTGACGCAGGGCTATGTGAGCGATCAGGGCTACAGCGCCACGGTCAATGCGGAAATGACGATCCAGGCGAATAGTGTTGCCCCCCAGCCTGGGAGTGGGGGCAACGGCAGCGGCCTGCTGGAGACGCCGCCGCAGCTTGAATACACCGTGGTGAAGAATGATGGGTCGGAAGTGAAGGTCACTCTTGCCAGCGGCTCGACCATGCAGGATGTGGTGGACGAGCTCGAGAGGCAGCTCGGGGCCGGCAACGTGAGTGTTGACAGCGAAGGCAAGCTGGTCGTCAAGGATATCGTGTCTCTGACCGGCCCCGGCATCACCGGCCAGATCACGGATTCGGACAACTGGAACATCAAGCAGTCCGCCAACGCCATCTATACGGTGGACAACTGGCCCATGGAGCTGGAGAGCGAGTCCAACTCCGTGACGGACGTCATCGAAGGGGTGACCTTCAACATTCAGAGCGTCGGCGAGGCCACCATCAACGTCAATACGGACGTGGACGCCCTCCAGGAAAGCGTCCAGACGTTCCTGGATGCCGTGAACAGCCTGCTGGTGACGGTGCAGACCTTCACAGCGTACGACGAGAACGCGGAAACCACGTCCACCGACCCGGACGACGACAACTACAGCATGTCCCAGCTGACCTCGCAGAAGGGCGGCCTTCTGCAGGGCAACTACGGCGTACAGCTCTTCAATTCGCGCTTCAAGTCCGTATTGAGCGGGACCCCGGCCGGTTATCAGGGCCGGACCTCGGCGGACGACATCCTGTCCGGCGACCTGCTGGCCAACCTGGCCAACCTGGGCATCAAGACCGATACCGACCAGAAAAGCGAGACCTACGGCCAGCTGGTCATCGCGCCGTCCTCCGGCATCGGTTCCCTCCAGGATCTGGACAAGGAAAATTACAACACCATGCTCACCGAGAACATGGAAGCGGTGGTGGACTTCTTCTGCGGGCCGAGCACGCCGGGCACGTCCACCACCAACGCCTTCCGCTACGCCAGCAGCGTGCAGGGCATCACGCAGGCCGGCACCTACGACGTGAGCTACGAGGTTGACAGCGCCGGCAATATCCTCGAAGTTTACATCAACGGCGTCAAGGCAAGCAATGACCCCAGCATGGGCAGCAATTACTATTCCTGCCCATCGGGAGACGCCCGCGGTCTGTCCATCATCATCGACGACCTTTCGCCGGGCACGCACGAAGGCCAGGTGCGCATCAAGTACGGCCTGCTGGACACGGTGGACAACTTCCTCAAGCAGGAACTCACCTGGCAGGATACCGGCTCGTCCATCGATGACGATTCGCTGGCCATCAAGTCCCAGAACGGCGCCCTGATGATCCTGCAGGACAACTACAAGACCATCATGGAGAATATACAGGACAAGATCGACCGGGAAAATGAGCGTATCTCGCTTTGGGAAGAGCGACAGAAGGCGGCATTTGCCCGGCTGGAGACCCTGCTTGCCCAGTATAATAAGACGCAGACAGCCCTTGAGAGCCAGATCGGTCAGTTGAGCGGCAGTTAACAGACGGAGTGACAGCCGCTTTCAGGAAGGAACGGAACGGATGAATACTCGCGCTACGCAAGCCTATATGCAGACCAACGTCGGTACGGCCGATCAGGGGCATCTCTTGCTGATGCTCTATGACGGGGCGCTGAAATTCCTGCAGCAGGCCCGCGAAAAGATGCTGGAAAAGGATTATGCCGCCAAGGGCATCCTTATTTCCAAAGTCATCGATATCGTCAATGAGCTCTCCTCCTCGCTGAACATGGAGCGGGGAGGGGATCTGGCGGTCAATCTCAGCAACTTGTACTTTTTATGTACGGCACGCCTGCTTGAGGCCAATCTCAAGATGAGCGTCGAGCGGCTGGACAGCGTTTCCCAGATACTGTCCGGGCTGCGCAGCGCGTATGCCCAGATCATCGACAAGCCCGAAGCCAAGCAGGCTGTCGCCGAGATCTCCGCCCGCATGAAGCCCGCCGCTTCCATGCAGCAGCGTAAGGCCGTGCCGCAGGCCATGTCCGGCCTGTCCGGTCTGGCCGGTGGACACATGCCCAGAGCTATGGCGCAGGCGGCTTACGGACGGAATGCCATGCGGCTTGAGGAGCCGGTCGCGGACGCCGCCGTGGCGGCATCGCCCCAGCCTTCCTCCCCTGCGGAGCCGCCCGTCGCCGCGCCCCTCGCGGCGCAGCAGATGGCCCGGCCCGGCGTCAGTCCTGCCGGCCCCGCCGCGGCACAGTCACAGCCCCGGGCGGCTGCCGCGCCCGCGGCGGAGGCGGAGGATGCGGCGGCCAGGCAGCGCCTCAGCGGTTTGCCGCCTCGACGCATCCCGAGCGTCTATAAGCAATAGCTCCGGCGCGGCCGTAGTGAGCCAAGCTGGGATATGTCCCGCACACAACAGCCGGCCTGCTGCATGACAGCAGGCCGGCTGCGCGCGTCGGAGGGGCGGGGAAGCCGCGACGCGTCACGCAAGCTTCACGAAAACGAGAGACGGATGGCACGCATCGCCCTTGCGTCTCCGGGCATTTGCGGCTAGCGTGCATCTGTCCGCGGTCGCCGCCATCCGCTTCGGACGGCAGGCGCGCGATCCATCCCATAAGGAGAACTGCTATGTCCACGGCGTTTTGCCCTGATTTCAGCAAGGGGCTCGTGCCTGCCATCGCGCAGGATGCGGCAACGGGCGAAGTGCTCATGCTGGCCTACATGAACGAGGAGGCCTGGCAGCGCACGCTTGCCACGGGCGAGGCCCACTACTGGAGCCGCAGCCGTGGCGAACTCTGGCACAAGGGCGGGACGTCCGGCCATGTGCAGAAAGTCCGCTCCATCCGTCTGGACTGCGACAACGACACCATCCTGCTGCGCATCGAGCAGATCGGCGGCGCGGCCTGCCACACCGGACACCGCTCCTGTTTTTACCGCGAATGGAAGGACGGCACGGTCAGCGACTGTTCTCCCGTGGTGTTTGACACCCAGAGCGTCTACGGCCGCTGAAAGGCCGGGCGCGCTGCACGCTTAACACAACAGGGCGCATTCGCCCGGAGCCAATGCATGAACGCACAACCACAACCCATCGTCAAACTGGGCGTCCCCAAGGGGTCGCTGGAAGAAGCCACCATCAACCTCTTCGACCGCGCCGGCTGGAAGATCCGCAAGCACACGCGCAACTATTTCCCCGAGATCAACGACCCGGAGATCAGCGCTTCCCTCTGCCGGGTGCAGGAGATCGGGGGCTACATCGCGGCGGGCATCCTGGATGTGGGCATCGTGGGCCTGGACTGGCTGCATGAGGTGGAGCACGACAAGGATGTGCAGATCATTTCCGAGCTGACCTATTCCAAGACATCGAGCCGCCCTTGCCGCTGGGTGCTGGCCGTGGCCGGCGATTCGCCCTACCAGAAGCCGCAGGATCTGGCCGGCAAGCGCATCGCCACCGAATTGCAGGGGCTGACGCGCAAATATTTTGCCGGACTGGGCATCGACGTGGACATCTTCTATTCCTGGGGCGCCACCGAGGCCAAGGTGGTGGAAGGGCTGGCCGACGGCATCGTGGAGGTGACGGAGACCGGCACGACCATCCGGGCCCACGGGCTGCGCATCATCGACGAGGTGATGTGCTCGTACCCCGTGCTCATCGCCAACCGCGACGCCTGGGCCGACCCGCGCAAGCGCGCCAAGATCGAACAGATCGACCTGCTCCTTCAGGGGGCGTTGCGGGCGGAAAACCTGGTGGCCATCAAGATGAACGCGCCGGCGGACCGCCTTGACGACATCCTGCGCATGCTGCCCTCGCTCAATTCGCCCACGGTGTCTCCGCTCCAGAACGAAAAATGGCTTTCCGTGGAAACGGTGGTCAATATCGATGTGGTGCGCGATCTCATCCCGCGCCTGCGTCAGGCCGGCGCCGAGGGCATCATCGAGTACGCGCTGAACAAGGTCATTTAGGGGCGTCGGGTCTGTTGACGCGAGTCGCTGTCTGTTTGGGGGAAGGGAAACTCCTCGCTCTGCCGTCGATACCCGTAAGGCGTCTGCGTCGCCTGACGGGCACGGCCCTGCGGGCCGCCTTTCGCTCGCTCCCTTCCCCCCCAAGCCCTCTCATCCCTTCTCCAGAGCGCGTTTGCCGGGGAAGCGTCGGGCAGACGAGGCAAGCCCGTCCCAACGGCGGACGGATCGTGTATGGATGATTTTTATCCACTGCAATAAGCGGATTCATACTGGCGGGCTCCAGGGGGAGACATCTCCCCGGCCGGCTGAAAGCAAGGCCCGCACCCGGTATCCCGCGTCATTGGCGGGCCGGGTGCGGGCTTTCGTCAGAGATGGCCGGCGGCAGGGCGCTCATGCGCTCGTGCCGGACGGCTGCGCGCGAGGGGTCATTCGCACTTGATGATCAGGTTGCGCATGGGGGTTTCCCCCACGGCGGACGTGTTCTGGGACATGATCTGGTATTTGCCGCCGTCGCACATGTCGGCGGCCTTGTTGTAGCATTCGGCCCAGTCATTATCCATGCCGTTGCAGTTGACGGAATAGCCCTCCGTGCCGTCAGGCAGGCGGGCGGTGTTGGCGCCGCCGCACCCGGCGGTCAGCGCGGCAAGCAGGCAAAGTGCCGGAACCAGTGCTTTCATAACATTTCTCCTGTGCGTGTTGACCGGGGGGCGGGAGCGTCAGCGCAACAGCGCCCGCCCCATGCCGATCACGGAAATCAATATGAGGAAAAGCAGCACATAGCGCTTGAAGCGCGCCTCATCCACGCGGTGGAACCAGCGCGTGCCGATCCACATGCCCAGCCACATGAAAGGCAGCGCCACAAGGGCGTCATTCAGGCTTTGCCGGGACATGAGGCCGGAGTGGATGAAAAAGGCTGATGTCAGCACATCCAGCGCCAGAAAGAAGACGATGAGCGTGGCCCGTGCCGCTGCGGCCGGCAGGGTGATCAGCATGAACAGCACCACCGGCGGGCCGCCGTTGGATGATGCGCCGTTGACGAAACCGGTGGCCGCGCCCACGGCCACGACCCCGAGCGGTCCCAGCGGGCGCGACGGCCTGATGCCGGAGAGCAGCGCCAGCGTCAGGATAAGGACAAGAGCATTGACGCCTACGGTCATGGCCTGCGCCGGGATGTGCAGGAGCAGGGACATGCCCACGGGCGTGAGAGGGATGACCCCCAGCAGGAGCAGGCCCATCAGCTTCCAGTGGCACTGCCGCCAGACAAGGGGCGCATGCGCCGCGCTGGCCCAGATCTCCCAGAGCAGCAGGAGCGGCACGACCTGCGCCGGTGGCAAAACGAAGGTCAGCAGCACCAGCGCCAGCATGGAAAAGCCGAAGCCTGTGGCCCCGCGGATGATGCCCGCCACAAAAACCGAACACGCCACATAGGCGTAGACAAGCCATCCGAACGACATGGCCGACCTCCCTGCTGCTCCCGCGGCGGGAGCATGTTCCCGATAGCACAACCCCGTCCGGAAGAGAAGGCTTTACGAAGGCGGCGTAATGGCCTATGAATAAAAAAATTCACAACGCGCCTCAGGCGTGACCCGGCAGGAGCTCATGAAGAATTCGCACGGCGTGCTAAGCGGCACACTCAGTCTTGCCCTTGTGGCGGTCGTCTACTGTGTCTGGACAGCTTTCGGCAATGACGTCAATGTCTGTGTGACCGAGGGGTGCAGCCTGTATCAGGACGCCAATCTTGGCGGCGTATCCCTCTGGTGGATCGGCGCCGTCACCTTCGCCGTGCTGGCGCTGCTGGCGCTTGTGGGGGCGGCGCGCGTGGGCCGCGTCATCGCCGGGCTTGCCCTGGCGGGGGACATCCTGCTGCTGCTGCTCATGGCCGCCACGGCCCCGTGCATCAGCTGCCTCGGGGCGGCCGTGTTCTTTGCCGGCGTGTACGCCTGCTTCCGGCGGGCGGACATGGACCCGCAGGGCAAGGGCGCGCCGGTCCGGCGATCCCTCCTGGTGCTGTGCTGGCTCGTGCTCTTCCTCATCAATGCCGGCGCTTCGGCTCGCCTTGCCGCGTCGGTCTGGAGCATCAGCGACCCCAGCGGCGCGCCCTCGGTGCGCGTGTTCTATTCGCCGTCCTGCACGGCCTGTGCCCAGGCCATCGATGCCCTGTCCGGCAATGTGAGCGTGGCCTTCTATCCTGTGGCCGAAACGCCTGAGGATGTGTACATGGTCGCCGCCATGCGTGAGGCCGTGGAGCGCGGTCACAACATGAAAGAAGCTCTTGAGCTGGCCAAAAAGGCGGAAGATCCCGGCGGACTGGCCGCGCTGTCGCCCGATATGCTCTGGCTGCGCCTGCGTCTGCTGCGCAACAAGGCGCACGTCTACCTTTCCGGCTCGCAGACCGTTCCCTTCATCGAGTATCGCGGCCTGCCGTCCATGCTGGCAACCCGTCCGCAAGGCGGGGCCCGCCGGCAGGAGGAGGCCCCCGCCCGGGAGCCGGCCGCGCGACCTTCCGCGTCCTCGCTGCCGCTGGAGCCCGTGATGGGGGGACTGACGCCGCGCGGCGGGACGGGGGCACAGGGGGTGTCCGGGAACGCGGATCCTTTTGAGGACCCGGTTGCCGGAAGCTGCGGCGGGCAGACACCCTGCCCCGAATAGCCCGGGTCCGCCCGGCCTTGCTGTCACGCCTGCGTCGTGTCCTGTTCCGCGCGGAACAGGGCTTGACGCGATGTGCGCTTGTTTCGTATATCTAAACGCCTTTTGACTCTAGCTTGTGAAAAGTTGGGCCCATGAAAATTCATGATATCTTCCGCCCGCAGAAAGAAGCGGTGATCAGCAAATGGATAGAAGCGGTCTATGCCACCTATCCGCTGGAAACAACAGGTTTTCTCAGAACACGAAAAGATCCCTTCACCAATCCGGTGGGGGACATGACGCACGAGGCGGCCGGACGCCTGTTCGATGCCGTGTCCGGGGAGGACACCGACCCGGTGACGGTGCGGCAGGCCATTGACCGCTTTGTCCGCCTGCGGGCCGTGCAAAAGATGACGCCCAGTCAGGCCATCGGCGTGTTTTTCCTGCTCAAGCCCATCATGCGCGAGCAGCTCTTGCCGCTGTGCACGGGCGACAGGGCCCGTGCCGCGTATCTCAATGCGGAATCACGGCTGGACAGCATCGTGCTGCTGGCCTTTGATATGTACACGGAGGCGCGCGAGACGCTGGCCGAATCGCGCATCACCGAGATCCGCTCCCAGTGCGCGCAGGTCGTGCGCTGGGCGCAGACGGTGGATGGCAGCCCGGTTTCGGGCAAAAGCTAACACATTTCCAAGCGAGGTAGGGAATGATCGCAGCGTTGGCGATGGTGGCGCTCATCGGGTGCATCGCCTGGGCGGGAGCGGCCGGCGGGCTTGCTTTCCTGTTCAGCGTGGTGCTGCCCTATGTGGCGGTAATCATCTTTGTAGTGGGCGTCATCAGGCGCATGGTGTATTGGGCGAAGTCGCCCGTGCCGTTCCGCATCCCCACGACGGGCGGCCAGGAAGCGTCCCTGGACTTCATCAAACAGGAAAAATGGGACTGCCCCTGTACCACCGGACAGACGGTGGTGCGTATGCTGCTGGAAGTGCTGACCTTCCGGTCTCTTTTCCGCAATACGCATGCCGAAGTGCTGCTGAACGACCCGGTCAACAAGGGCCCCCGTGTCGTCTACTATTCCTCCAAATGGCTGTGGGTCTTCGCCCTGCTGTTCCACTACTGCTTCCTTGTGGTGATCATCCGGCATTTCCGCTTCTTCCTGGATCCCGTGCCGGCCTGCATCACCTGGATCGAGACCTTCGACGGCCTCATGCAGGTGGGCGTCCCGCGCTTCTACGTCAGCGGCGGTCTGCTGCTGGTGGCCCTGCTCTTCCTGCTGACCCGCCGTCTGGTCAATGAGCGCGTGCGCTACATCTCGCTGCTCAATGACTACTTCCCGCTGCTGCTGCTCATCGGCATCGTGGCCACCGGGCTGTGCATGCGCTATTTCGACAAGGCCGACATCGCCTCCGTCAAGGTGTTCATCATGGGCCTCGTGCATCTCTCGCCCGTGAGCACGGCGGGTCTGCCGTCGCTCTTCGTGGTGCATCTGACCTTCGTGTGCGTGCTGCTGCTGTACTTCCCCTTCTCCAAGCTCATGCACATGCCGGGCATCTTCTTCAGCCCCACGCGCAACGTGCCCAACGACACCCGCCGCGTGCGCCACGTCAACCCCTGGAATCCTCCGAAGCAGTTCTTCACCTATGCCGAGTACGAGGATGAGTACCGCGAGTTCATGGCCGAAGCTGGCCTGCCGCTGGAAAAGCAACCCGAAAAGGCCGCCGAGTAAGGAGTTTACATCATGGCTAAATTGCCTACGCCACACGAACTCATGGCCAGCCGCAAGGACTTTCCCGCTGGCAGCTGGCTTGACGTAAAGCCGGAATTCGCGCCGGGCAGCTTCTGCTATCCGGCCAAGGTCGAAACCATGGAGCGCCTGCACATGCCGCACCCGCATGAGTGGGACCCGGCCGCCGAAGACTGGAATCTGCCCGACAACTGGGAAAAGATCCTCTGCGACGCCTTTGAGGAACGGCTGGAAAAGCACCGCTCCCTCAAACTCTTCATGGACATCTGCGTGCGCTGCGGCGCCTGCGCCGACAAGTGCCATTTCTTCCTGGGGACCAATGACCCCAAGAACATGCCGGTGCTGCGCGCGGAACTGCTGCGCTCCCTCTACCGGCGCGACTACACCATGCTGGGCAAGCTGCTCGGCGTCAGCGTGGGCGCGCGCGGCTGGGACAAGAGCGTGGTCAAGGAACTGTTCTACTACGCCTATCAGTGCACCGAGTGCCGTCGCTGCTCCCTCTTCTGCCCCTACGGCATCGACACGGCCGAAATCACGGCCATCGTGCGCGAACTGCTGCATGAAGTGGGTCTCGGCACGCACTGGATCATGGACCCGGTGAAAAACTGCTCCTTCACGGGCAACCACCTGGGCATCCAGCCGCACTCCTTCGTGGAGATCGTGGAGATGCTGGCCGACGACTGCGAGACCATCACCGGCATCCGCCCCAAGACGCCTTTCAACGAGAAAGGCCACGAGATCCTCTTCATCACGCCTTCCGGCGACGTGTTCGCCGATCCGGGCATCTATACCTTCATGGGGTATCTGCTGCTCTTCCATGAGCTGGATCTCGACTACACCTTCTCCACCTATGCTTCGGAAGGCGGCAACTTCGGCTCCTTCGTGTCCTTCAACATGGCCAAGAAGCTGAACGCCAAGATGTACGCCGAGGCCGAGCGCCTGGGCGCGAAATGGATCCTCGGCGGCGAATGCGGCCACATGTGGCGCGTCGTCAACCAGTATATGGCCACCTACAACGGTCCGGCCCCGTCCTGTATGATGGACGTGCCCACTTCGCCCATCACCGGCACGCGCTTCGAGAACGCCGCGTCCACCAAGATGGTGCATATCGCCGAATTCACGGCCGACCTCATCCGAAACAACAAGATCACGCTCGATCCCAGCCGGAACGATCACATCATCACGACCTTCCATGATTCCTGCAACCCGGCGCGCGCCATGGGCCTGCTGGAAGAGCCCCGCTACGTCCTCAAGGCGGTGTGCAACAACTTCGTGGAAATGCCGGAAAACACCATCCGCGAGCAGACCTTCTGCTGCGGCTCCGGTTCCGGTCTGAACACCGAAGAGATCATGGAACTGCGCATGCGCGCCGGCATGCCCCGCGGTAATGCCCTGCGCTATGTGCAGCAGAAGTACGACGTCAACCACATGGCCTGCGTCTGCGCCATTGACCGTGCGACCCTCACCCCCCTGGCCAATTACTGGGCCCCGGGCGTGACCGTGAGCGGCCTGCACGAGCTGGTGGGCAACGCCCTCGTGATGAAGGGCGAACAGAAGCGCACCATGGACCTGCGCCAGGAAGACCTGCCCAATGTGGATCCCGATGAACCCGAAGACGATGCGGAGCAGGGGGAGGAGTAGTCCATGTATAACGCCAAAGCAGTTATTGTCGGCGCCGTCATCTTCGCGGCGCTGTTCAGCTCGCCGTTCTGGCTCAATGTCGGCAAGGCCGACTACAAGCGGCCCGACGTGGTGCTGCCCAAGAACGAAAAGGAATGCGTCGAGCCTGTGGAATACATGCGCGCCGAACACATGGCCCTGCTCAATCAGTGGCGTGACCAGGCGCTGCGCAACGAAAAGCGCGTCTATGTCTCCTCCACCGGCAAGGAATGGACCATCAGTCTCCAGAACACCTGTCTGAAGTGTCACAACGACTACGCCAATTTCTGCGAAAAGTGCCACATCGCCAACAGCGTGTATCCGTACTGCTGGACCTGCCACATCACTCCCGAGGGGAAGAAGTAATGAACAAGAGCAGAAGAAGCTTTCTCAAAGTGGCGGGCCTTTCAGCCTTTGCCCTGAGCAGTGGTGTGGCAGCCCTGTCTTCCACCGCTCAGGCGGCCGCCACCATGCCCGGCAGCAGCTACAAGGTGGGCGCCGCGGCCCTCAAGGCCAGGCGCTGGGCCATGGTCATCGACACGCGCGCCTTCAAGGGCCCGGAAGACTACCAGCCCCTGATCGATGCGTGCCACAAGGCGCACAACGTGCCCACCATCGAAGGCAGCAACCAGAACATCAAATGGTTCTGGCTGGACAAGTTCGACAGCGCCTTCCCGGATGACATCAACGCCTACCAGACGGCCGCCATCAAGGATCGCATGTTCCCGCTGCTGTGCAACCACTGCACCAACCCGCCCTGCGTGCGCGTCTGCCCCACCCAGGCCACCTATCAGATGCACGACGGCATCGTGGCCATGGACTACCACCGCTGCATCGGCTGCCGCTTCTGCATGGCGGGCTGTCCCTACGGCGCGCGTTCCTTCAACTTCATGGATCCGCGTAAGCATCTGCCCAAGGAAGTGCCCAACCCGACCTTCCCCACCCGCATGATCGGCGTGGTGGAAAAGTGCACCTTCTGCGCCGAGCGTCTGGCCGTGGGTCAGATGCCCGCCTGCGTGGCGGCGTCCAACGGGCGCATCATCTTCGGCGATCTGGACGATCCCAACTCCGATGTGCGGCACGCCCTGGCCGAAAACTACAGCATTCGCCGCAAGCCGAACCTCGGCACGCAGCCCGGCGTGTACTACCTCATCTAGGGAGAACTGGCTATGCTTGAAAAAGTACTTACCGGTCCCAGGACCTTTTATCTGTGGCTGCTCTTCCTGGTCTGCGTCATCGCGGGGTGCGGTCTCGTCTACCTGCAGCAGCTGCAGCAGGGCCTCAGCATCACCGGCATGAGCCGTGATGTCTCGTGGGGCCTTTACATCTCGCAATTCACCTACTTCGTGGGTGTGGCGGCCTCGGCCGTCATGCTGGTGCTGCCGGCCTACTTCCACCATTACAAGAAATTCAAGCGCATGATCATCTTCGGCGAATTCATGGCCATCGCCGCCGTGTGCATGTGCTCGCTCTTCATCCTGGTGGACCTCGGCCAGCCCCAGCGCATGCTCAACGTCATGCTGCATCCCACGCCCAATTCCGTCATGTTCTACGACATGATGGTGCTCATCGGCTACCTGACCCTCAATGCCATCATCGGCTGGGTGACCCTGGAAGCCGAACGCCTGGACGTGGAACCGCCCAAGTGGATCAAGCCGCTCATCTACTTGTCCATTATCTGGGCCTTCTCCATCCACACCGTGACCGCCTTCCTCTACGCCGGCATCCCCGGCCGCCATTACTGGCTCACCGCCATCATGGCCGCCCGCTTCCTGTCCTCGGCGTTCTGCTCCGGTCCGGCCATCCTGCTGCTGCTGGTCTTCATCGTGCGCCGCCTCACCGGCTTTGATCCCGGCCGCGACGCCGTGAAAACCCTGACGACCATCATCACCTACGCCATGTGCGTCAACGTGTTCTTCTACCTGCTGGAGATCTTCACGGCCTTCTATTCCGGCATCCCCGGGCATCAGCATCCCATCGCCTTCCTGTTCGGCGCGCATGCCGGGCATCTGGCCTGGGTGAGCAACTGGATGTGGTGCGCCGTGATCATGGCGCTGGGTTCGCTGGTCATCCTCATTCCGCCGGCATGGCGCAACGGGCCCCTGCTGCCCCTTGCCCTGATCATGCTGGTGGTGGCCAGCTGGATCGACAAGGGCCTCGGCCTGCTCATCGGCGGCTTTACGCCCAACATGTTCGAAGGCATCACCGACTACGCGCCCACCTGCATGGAAATCGCCGTTGCGCTCGGCGTGTACGCCATCGGCGCCCTGGTGCTCTCCCTGCTCTGGAAGATCGCCCTGGGCGTGAAGCGGGAAGCGGGTCACTTCGGCGACTAGGTCTCTCCTGCCCTGGCTTTACCGAACCCCGTGCCCCGGCACGGGGTTTTTCCTTTTCTGCAAGGGGAAATGCGCGGGACGCACCGTTGCGGCCTGCGCCGTTCTGGCGTATAGTCCTTGGGTTGCCGGGCGACCGGCAGGATCCCCATTGTCTCTTCCCGCCTGATGCCGTCACAGGAGATTGCCATGCACGAAGCGCTCAAGGTAGCCACCACCATCTGCACGACCATGCTGCGCAACGGATATGATGCCCATATCGTCAATGCGCCCCTGCAACAGCATTTGCTGGAGACCAGCGACGTTTCGGCGGTGGACATTGCCTGCGAACCGGATATCGAGGTGCTCGGCAAGCTGTTTCCCGCGCTTGTGCCCGCGGAGGAGGGCCCCCTCCTTGCCCAGCTGGAGGAGGAGGGCGTCACCATCCGCTTTTATCCGCTGGTGGTGGAGGACTCGAGCCATCCCGAGCTCTCGCTCATGCGGATCACGCCGACCATCGCGGCCCAGCTCGAGCCGCGCGAGCGGCTGACCCTGCGTCTGAGCGGCTGCGCCGCGCCGCAGGATACCGGCAACATCTACGACGGCTTTTCCGAGGTCAAGAGCGGGGCCATCCGGCTTTCCGGCCTGCCGGACGAGACCCTGCGTCATAATTACCTGCTGGCCATCCGTGCCCTGCGCTTCGCCGCCAATTTCGATGTGCCCATCGAGCCCAATACCTGGCTGGCCATCGTGCGCAGCGCCTCCCGCGTGCTGGATTATGTGCCGGCGCCGGACATCATGGGCGAATGGCGGCAGGTATCGGCCGAGGCCATGCACCGCTTCGTCCGGCTGCTCTATGACGCGCAGATCCTCCAGGGGCTCATCCCCGAAGTGGCCGCGCTGGCCTGCATCCGCGAGCGCAACACCAACACGGGCGAGGAGCAGTCCGTGTTCGAGCATACGCTCCAGTGTATGCGGCACTATCCTGAAAAGGATTTCCACTACGACTGGCTGGGCACGCTGGCCATGCTCTTCCATGATGTGGGCAAACTCTTCACCGGCGAGTATTTTGATGGCGAGCTGACCTTCTACCAGCACCATCGGGTGGGCGCCAAGGTGACGCGCAAGATCCTGCGCCGTCTCCATCTGACGACGGAGGACATCGACCTGCTCTGCCATCTGGTGCGCTACCACATGCGCTTCCACTTCATGATGACCGACCGCGGCATCCGCCGCTTCAAGGCGCTGGACGAATATCCCCGCCTCATCGCCATGGCCCGTGCCGATGTGGAAGCGCGGGACGGCAACTTCACGGCCTTCAATCATAATATGAAATACCTTGAGCGGGCCGAGACGCCGGAACAGATGCTCGAACCCCTGCTCAACGGCAATGAGATTATGAACGAGACCCGCCTGGCCCCCGGGCCGCTGGTGGGCATCATCCGTGACGCGCTGCTGCAAGCCCAGATCGCCGGCGAAGTGACGGACAACGCGTCCGCCGTGCGTTTCGTGCGCGCCTACGCCCGGCGTGTCGGCAGCTAGGCGATATGGTCAATCTGCTCGATCTTACGCTCCCGGAGCTGACGGACTGGATGCAGCAAGAGCTGGGGGAGCCCCGCTTCCGCGCCGTGCAGGTCTGGCAATGGCTCTGGCAGCGCATGGCCCGCGACGTTGACGAGATGACCAACGTCTCCAAAGCCTGCCGGGCCCGTCTTGCCCAGTGCGCGACCATCGCCTGGCCGGAAGTGACACGCGTGCAGGAAAGCCGCGACGGCACGACCAAGTTCCTCCTGCGCCTTGCCGACGGGGCGGAAGTGGAGACCGTGCTCATCCCCTCGGAGTCCCGGGACGGCAGCCGCCGCTGGACGCAGTGCGTGTCCTCTCAGGTGGGCTGCGCCATGGGCTGCACCTTCTGCAGCACGGGGACGATGGGCTTTGAACGCAACATGCGTATGGGCGAGATACTGGGTCAGATCCTCGTGGCCCGCGCCCATCTGGGTGACAACCGGCCGGACTGGCCCATCCTGCGTAATCTCGTCTTCATGGGCATGGGCGAGCCGCTGCTGAATCTGCGCGAGGTCATGCGGGCGCTCCAGAGCCTCAATGACGACAGGGGCCTCAACTTCTCGCCGCGGCGCATCACCGTCTCCACCTGCGGCATCGAAAAGGGCCTGCGCGAGCTGGGCGAAAGCGGCCTGGCCTTTCTGGCCGTTTCGCTGCATGCGCCAACGCAGGAGCTGCGGGCGCGCATCATGCCCAGGGCGGCACGCTGGCCGCTGGAGGAGCTGCTGGCCGCCCTTAAGTCCTATCCGCTGAAGACACGGGAACGCATCACCTTTGAATACCTGCTGCTGGGCGGCGTCAACGACGGGCCGGAACACGCGCGGGAACTGGCGCGCATCGTCAGCGACATCAAGGGCAAGCTCAACCTCATCGTCTACAATCCCGCCGAGAACGCCCCCTACGAAGCCCCCACGCCGGAGCGGGTGCTGGCCTTTGAGAAGATGCTCTGGGATCGTCACATCACGGCCATCATCCGCAAGTCCAAGGGGCAGGACATCAAGGCCGCCTGCGGTCAGCTCAAGGCCGCGCAGGCCGAGCGCCGTCCCGCATAGGGCGTTTTGCCTGTGAAAAAGGCGGAACGCGGTCGGCGGCACAGCGCCGCCCGTCGAAATCAGGCGGAATGACCGCGTTTTTCCGTGAAACGCCAGGCTGTATGGTGTGAAACGCGGAGCGTTTCACACTGAAAATGCCCTAATGCGCGAAGACGCGGACTTGCCCCGCCGTCTCGCGTCTCCTCGCCTCACTGCCTCGTGAAGCAGGTCTTTCCCGGCGTTCATGCTGTCGCCCCAGAGGAGGGGAGGATGTCTTTCTCCCGCCGACTGAGTTATTTCGCTTCTCAGGCGGTGGCGGGGCGTCCTCTGCCGTCTCTGAAGCAGCCGCAGCTCACGGCAGCGATGTCGCTGAGCAGCCAGCTCAATTGCAACGGGAAGGTAAGGAGGATCCACATGAAGTCGGTGGCCTCCCTCATGAGCGGGATACACTGCAGGGAGTACACGTTCACCAGGAACAGGCATAGCATGCAGAGCCCGGTATACGGACGCCGGACAAGGAAGCGGTGTGCCCCGACGACTCCCAGAAAAATGGTCAGCAGCGTAAGCCTGCGGCGGCTCCGCGAGTTGCTCTCGTCCCTTCCTTCATCCTGCCACCCGGTGATGCGGCGGCCCTGTCCATCCCTGAAGCGCCCACTTGCGACGAAAACAAGATCCACCAGCATCCAGATCGTCACCGCGCTGAGCGGGAACACGCCAATGAAGGCCACAAGGAGGATCAGACCGAGCGGGGTCAGCATCAGCATGCAGAGGCCGGACAAGGGGCGCCCGGCATAGAAGCGATGCATCCCGAAGATGCCGGCAAAAAGGGTCAGCAGCAGAAGGAGACGCCGGTCTCCGGGCCTGAACGCGCGAACGACCGCGTGGAGCAACAGGCCGCACGGCAGCGCCAGGCAACCGGCAAAGGCCGGAACCAGAAGCGCGCCGACGAGGTTCCCGTTGGTGAGCCCCCAGAAGTTGAGGCCAAAGGCCATCAGGAAAAGCGCCGGATTTTTGCGGGGGGCGGCCGCCTGCAAGGCCATGACGATGGGGGGGATACAGAGCAGCGCGCTATGTCCGAGGATGGCCTCGTTGGATAACGGGCTGAAGATCATGGGCAAACCGCCCAAAGCGGCCAGCAGCAACAGCAAGAAGCAGAGCCTGGTCATGGATATGTCCTGGGTGATGGTATCTCTCAGGATACAGCTATGCCGCCGGCTTGTCCATTTTCAGGGTCGCCGGCGGCATCTGGTTCAGTTCTCCCGCAATGGGGCAGCTTTCACTGTTTTCAGGGCAGAACTTCAATATAGCGGACACGCAGGTGCGGGTCCTGCCGATCCGGGTGGCGCTTGCCGCCGATCTCGCCGGTGATGCGGATGGTCTGCTCCGGACGGACATCGGTCTGCCCGAAGACATGGGGCGGAATGTCCACGATCATCTGACCGCCCCCGGCCTCGAACACATAGCGGTTGCGGTGCTCGTGGCTGGTCAGGTGTCCGGTCAGGGAACAGGTGGTCATCTCCTCGCCGCGGGCGCATTCCGCAAGCGGGTCGTGGGTGAGGCGGCATTGCTGCTGGGGCCAAGAAAACCGGCCCGGGCATCAGCAAGAGGCGTCAGGGTCAGGGTCGAAAGGGCGCAAGGCAAAGACGGGGTTTGTACATGGGACTCTCCCGGATCAGCGGATGGCGCAATTGCCGTCCTTGCAGTCGGCAGACGGGACGACAGGGGTAGCCTGGAACAGGACGACCTGTTCCGTATCGCCATTCCTGGCGATGACGACGGAATAACGCATCAAGCCTTCGGGCAGGGCGGGCGTGGCCGTACCACGCAGGATGCCGTTGCCCGTCAGGAGGGTACAGCCGCCGATCATGCTGCGGCGCAGGTTGGACAGGGTCAGATGATCGATGACGAGCTTTTTGTTCCTGATGCTCGCAATGAAATGTTCCTTGTCCTGGATATGGCCGTTGGCGGCGATATGCCAGTAGTTGGGGGCAAGGATCTTTTCCAGCATCTCCGTGTCGGCGCTGATGACGGCATTGGCGTAAACTTCGACCACATCGGCCCTGGCCGCCGCCGCGCGGACGCCGAGATGCAGGGTGAGGGCGCATGCGGCAAGGATCAGCAGACAGGTTCGAAGGCTCTTCATGGGCAACTCCTTGATGGCAGATGATGCACATACGCAGACAGGGGCACTGCCTGTTTTTCTTGAAAAGACTACGTCCTGTCCCGCGGCACTGTCAAGAAGGACCATCGTTGCCAACCGGTACTGTTTGGCCTATTATTTGAAAAATATCCACCGGAGAGAGGTCTTCATGCTGACGACGGTCCTGCAAAGTATCGGCAATACCCCCCTGTTACAACTTTCCCCCCTGTGCGGCGATCTGCCCGGTACGGTCTGGCTCAAGCTGGAAAATTGCAATCCCGGCGGCTCCATCAAGGATCGTGTGGCTTTTCATATGGTGGACCGCGCCCTTGACAGGGGCGACGTGCTCCCCGGCGGCACACTGGTGGAGGCGACCAGCGGCAATCTCGGCATCGGACTGGCGCTGGTGGCGGCCGTGCGCGGCCTGAAATGCGTTCTGACCATGCCCGAGACCATGAGCATCGAACGCCGGCGGCTGCTGGAAGCCCTCGGGGCCGAGCTGGTGCTGACGCCGGCCGCGGAGGGCATGGGCGGCGCCGTCAGGAAAGCGGAACAGCTGGCGGTGGAGCGCGGGGGCATCATCCTCGGGCAGTTCACCAATCCCTGGGCCGTGGAAGCGCACTACAGCACCACCGGGCCGGAGATCTTCCAGGACAGCGTGGGAACCATGCAGGTGCTGGTGGCCGCCGTCGGCTCCGGGTCTTCCATCACGGGCATAGGGCGCTACCTCAAGGAGAACGGGACGGACGTCAGCGTGTATGCGGTGGAGCCGGCCGAATCCCCGCTGCTTTCCGGCGGCAAGGCCGGCCCGCACGGCATCCAGGGCATCGGCGCGAACTTCGTGCCCGCCATCCTGGACCGCGAGCTGCTGGACGGCGTGTTGACCGTCTCCACGGAAGAAGCCCTGCGCACATCGCGCCTGCTCATGCGTACCTGCGGCGTCTGTGCGGGCATTTCCACGGGAGCCAATGTGGCGGCTGCGCTGCGTGTGGCGGCCCGGCCGGCCATGCGCGGCAAAAATATCGTGACCCTTGCCTGCGATACGGGCGAACGCTACATGTCCACGGAACTCTTTGCAAAGTAGGCACGCCGTTACCGTTACGTCCGACGCCCCCGCTCTCTTTTCGACGGGGGCGCTAATCTTTTTTGGCGGGCTGCCGTAAAGGTTTGATGGAAACGTGTGATGACGTTTGCATTGCCCCATCCGGAGTACCTATGTCGCAGACAAACATTCTTCTTGAAACCGGCACCAATGAACTGGAAATCGTGGAGTTTTACGTCAATCAGGACGGGTACGAAGGTCATTACGGGCTGAATGTGGCCAAGGTGGTCGAGATCATCCGGCGGCAGAACGTCACGGCCATGCCGGAGATGCGCCACCCCGCCGTGCTGGGGGCCTTTTCCCACCGCAACGGGCGCATCGTCCCGCTCATCGACATGGCGAAATATCTGGGCAGCACGCCCATTGCCAACGAAGACGCCAAGATCATCGTGACGGAGTTCAATACGGTCTGCACGGGCTTTCTGGTTTCCGGCGTCAACCGCATCTACCGCCTGAGCTGGACGGATGTGGAGGCGCCGGGCAAATTCCTGCAGAACATCAGCCAGAGTTCGGTCATCGGCGTTGTGCGCCTGGAAGAGCGGGTCATCTTCCTGCTCGACCTGGAAGCCATCGTGGCCGAGCTCCATCCGGCAATGGCCATCCGTTTCGATCTGGATACGGCCAAACGCCCCGTGGACGGGCGCGTCTACAAGATTCTGCATGTGGACGACTCCTCCTCCATCAGGGTGCTGGTGCTCGACCTGCTGACCAAGGAAGGACGCTTCGAGGTTCAGCAATGCGTCAACGGGCAGGAAGCCTGGAACGAGCTCTGCCGCCTGCGCCGTCTGTGTGAAGAGAACAATGTGCCCATCTCCCATTACCTGCAGGGGATCATCACGGATATCGAAATGCCGACCATGGACGGTCTGGCCCTCTGCAAGCGCATCAAGGAGGATTCCATCCTCAAGGCGCTGCCCGTGGCCATCTTCTCGTCCATGATCAATGAGAGCCTGGCCCGCAAGTGCGGCGTGGTGGGGGCCGACGCCCAGTACACCAAGCCCGACCTCAAGGCGCTTTCGGAAAAGCTGTACGACCTTGTGGTGACCGCCTGGGGGACGGGCGAGCTCTAGGCGCGGCATGTCGCGGCGAGTTCGTCGCCGCGGGGAAGGGCAGGGGCTGCCTGCCGTCATGGGGACGCGATCGTTGCGGTCTTCTCCGTCTGGGCGGAGAAGACCGCTTTTTTGCCTGTGCCGCAAGAGGGCGGCGCTTTGCTGGCGTGTCGGGGCGTCGGCGGGATGTCTGGCAGATCGTCGGAGGGACGGCGTCAGGAGGGCGTCCGCCGCGGCAGGACACGACGCAGGAAGGCGGTCAGTTCGTCACGCCGCAGCCCGGCCAGCGCGGGCAGCAGAAAGAGGACGAGCAGGGCGGACAGCGTGTAGAGCACGCCGGCGCAGAGAAAGCGCGGCAGGGAGACGGCGTCGCCAATGCCGCACAGCAGCGTCAGTTCATGGCAGACCAGGGCCAGCCCCAGCAGCACGGCAAGACACCAGAACTGATGGGCCAGGTTGCGCAGCCAGGAAAAGGGGATGAGCCGCGAGGCCATGTAGAGCTGGATGTTGACCGTGATGAACTGCACGCCCACGGTCTTGCAGGCCAGCCCCACAGCGCCCAGATGCAGGCCGAGATATTCCTCCGGCGCAAGCAGCAGCCAGACGGCGGCAAAGCCGTAGACGGCGTCCAGCATGGTGATGTTGCGGGTGGTGCGGGTGCGGCCGGCGGCATGGAAAACGGAGCTGGCAAGCTGCATATAGGCCTGATGGAGGGGGTAAAAGGCCATGATCTGCACCGGCAGGACGGCGGGGGCGAATTCCGCGCCGCCGAAGAGGTTGACCAGGGCCCCGGCCTCCACGGCGCTGAAACAGGAAAAGTAGGCGGCAACGGCATAGAGCAGGGGGGCGAAGCGCTGCATGAGACGTCCCATGCCTTCCATGTCCTTGTTGCCCCAGGCAATGGAGAATTCGCGCATGATGAGCGGGGTCATGGCGGAGACGAACAGGAAGCAGGCGATGCAGACTTTCTGGGCAAGGGCGTAGTAGGCCTGCTGGGTACTGCCGTCGAACCACTGGAGCAGCCAGCGTTCCACGCTGAGCATGGCGAAGGTCAGCAGGGCCTGCACGAACAGCGGGTGGCTGTAATGGAAGAACTCCCGGGCATAGGCACGGGTCTGTCCGCCAGTCAGCCGCAGGCTGAAGCGTCCCTCCCGGCCGAAGCGCTCCTCCCAGGTTTTTTTGCTCACTGCCCAGTAGCCCAGCGCCGTGGCCGCCAGCATGGCGTATTGCTGGCCGAACAGGCTGTAGACATTGAGGATGTCCAGCCAGTAGAGGCTTGCCAGTGCAAGGACGGCCAGCAGGGCGATGACGGTGCGGGACATCTCCGAGGGCACGGTGGCGCCCACGGCATCGTTCATGGAGCGCAGCACCCGCCCCCACCAGGTGAGGAAGGCCCAGACGGCGGCCAGCGGCGCCAGCCAGGCCGGCACGTCGGGCATGAGCAGGCTCCCCGCCGCGGGGATCTGCATGAGCCAGGCCAGTCCCAGACTGATGCAGGCCACGAGCAGGCTGACGCGCAGATAAAAGGCGATGAGGCCGGTCTCATGCTGGCGGCGGGACAGGGCGTTGTAAAAACAGGTGGATGTGCCCATGTCCAGAAAGCCGGAGAGCTGCTGGAAAAGATTGGTGGCAAAGCTGTAGTTGCCGTACATCTGCGGGCCAAGCGCGCGTGGCAGGATGGCTTCCATGACCAGATAGACCGGTACGGAGGCCACATTGGCCAGCAGTTTGTAGAGGTAGCGCCGGGCCAGGGTGGGGGTGGAGCGTTGCATGCCCGCCAGACTAGCCGATTCCTGCCGGCCATTTCAAGCGGATTTGCCGCTTGCGGATGTCCGGCGCCGGATGGCGCGGACAGGTCGGGCCGGCTCTTCCCAAGGTCGGGCTTTTGCCGTACAAAAAGTCTGTCCGGGGATACGCGCCGGACGAATTCGTTTTACAGCACAAGGATGGCATCATGGACGAAAGCCGCAGCAAAAAAATGAAAGCCGGGCTGGAAAAGGCCCCGCATCGTTCCCTCCTGTACGCGCTGGGTCTGACCCGCGAGGAAATGGAGCGCCCGCTGGTGGGAGTGGTCAACGCGGCCAGCGAGGTCGTTCCCGGGCATCTTCACCTCGGCAAGCTGGCCGAGGCGGTCAAGGCGGGCGTCCGCATGGCGGGCGGCACGCCGCTGGAATTCCCCGCCATCGCCGTTTGCGACGGCATCGCCATGAACCATGAGGGCATGCGTTTCTCTCTGCCGTCCCGGGAATTCATTGCCGATTCCATCGAGATCATGGCCCGCGCGCACGCTTTTGACGCGCTGGTCTTCATCCCCAATTGCGACAAGTGCGTGCCCGGCATGCTCATGGCCATGATGCGCCTGAACATCCCGTCCGTCCTGGTTTCCGGGGGGCCCATGCTGCCCGGCACGCTGGACACGACGCGCAAGGGCGACCTCATCACCGTTTTCGAAGGCGTGGGGCGCGTGCGCAACGGTCGGATGACCGAAGAGGAGCTCGCCCGCTGGGAAGAGCGCGCCTGCCCCGGCTGCGGTTCCTGCGCGGGCATGTTCACGGCCAATTCCATGAACTGCCTGGCCGAGACCATCGGCGTGGCCCTGCCCGGCAACGGGACCATCCCGGCCGTGCACGCCGCCCGTATCCGGCTGGCCAAACAGGCGGGCATGCGGGTCATGGAGATGCTGGAGCGTCACATCCTGCCCCGCGACATCGTCACCCGCGGCGCGGTGGAGAACGCCATCGCCGTGGACATGGCCCTGGGCTGCTCCACCAATACGACCCTGCATCTGCCCGCCGTCTTCCATGAGGCGGGGCTGGATATCGACCTTTCCGTCTTTGACGAGGTGAGCCGCAAATCGCCCAACCTCTGCAAGCTCTCGCCCGCCGGGAGCCACTACATGGTGGACCTGGACAACGCCGGCGGCATCCCGGCCGTGATGAGCGAGCTGGACAAGCTGGGGCTCATCCACAAGGACTGCCTGACCGTGACCGGGAAAACCGTGGGTGAGAACCTGGCGGAGCGTCATGCCCGCATTCTCGATCCCGAGGTCATCCGTCCGCTGGAAAAGGCCTACTCGAAGGAAGGCGGCATCGCCATCCTGCGGGGTTCGCTGGCCCCTGACGGCGCGGTGGTCAAACAGTCCGCCGTGGCCCCGGAAATGATGTGCCGCGAGGTGACGGCCCGCGTCTTCGACAGCGAGGAGGACGCCATGCGGGCCATTCTGGACGGCAAGATCAAGCCCGGCGACGGGGTCGTGGTGCGCTATGAGGGACCGCGCGGCGGACCGGGCATGCGCGAGATGCTGTCGCCCACGGCGGCCATCACCGGCATGGGGCTCGGCAAGGATGTGGCGCTCTTCACCGACGGGCGCTTCTCCGGCGGCACCAATGGCGCGGCCATCGGCCATATCTCGCCGGAAGCCGCCAACGGCGGACCCATCGCGCTGGTGCGCGACGGCGACCGCATCCTTGTGGACATCCCCAACCGCCGTCTGGATCTGCTGGTGGACGAGGCCGAACTGGCGCGCCGGCGCGGCGAGCTGACGCCGCCGCGCAAGGAATGCCCGTACCCCGTGCTGCGGCGCTATGCCAACATGGTCAGTTCCGCCGACAGCGGCGCCATGTACAAACCGGTGTGACCCGCGCCGGCTTTGATCGGCACGATGCAATGGGGAGCTTGCTCCCCATTTTGCGTCCGCGGGCAGGCGGGCCGTTTGTGGACGATAAAATACGGTAAATATTGTCCGAAAGGCTCAACTTTGCCAAAAAGCCGTCGATAAGGCGGACAGAGTCCCTATTTTTTTCTTCCGTACGCTTGACTGGCCCCCCCTGCTTCTCAGCAGCCCTCGTGCGCGATGCGGAAACTGGTTCGCTTGATGTTTTAACGATCCCCTGAGAGGCTGTCCATGAAACTGAAACTGCAAGGCAGGATGATTCTTTTTATTCTGGTGCCCGCCCTGCTGGGGCTGTGCGTCCTTGCCGGTATGTGCTATTCCAGTTCCGCCCGGGCCATCTACAATCAGATCAGCAAGGACGCGCCGGTGGTGCTCGATACCCTCAAGATCGGTATCGACAACTTCTTCACCACGTTGCGCCAGGGCATGTACATGCCGGTGGAAAACCAGCGCATCACCTATTTTCTGGAAGCGCATGAAGCCGGCGTGAAGGGCAGCGAGCTCAAAACCTATTTTGACAGCGCCAATGAGTCTCTGCGCCATTACATCGGCGTGACCAGCGCCATCAATACCTGCGGGGTGGTGGTCAAGGACGGTACGGTGGTGCTGCACCGCGTTTCCGGCCGGGACGAGCCGGGCAATCTGCTCGGCAAGAACATGGGCGACCGTCCCTACATCCAGTCCGGCCTGCAAAACAAGGAAAGTCTCGGCACCTACAAGAGCCGCGCCACCGGCGAGACGACAACCATCGTCAGCCTGCCCATCCGCCTGGACAAGACGGTCATCGGCGTTTTTTACGCGGGTATGAACAACATCCGGCTCAGCCGGAACATCCTCGGCGCTGTCAGGATGGGCGAATTCGGCGCGGCCTATGTCTATAATCCGCAGGGCGAGGCCATCATGCACAGCGATCCCGCGCGCATCGGCACTGACGAAAGCGCGCTGCCGCATGTGCGGGAAATGCTGACGAAGAAGGAAGGTTCGCTGGAGTACGTCAACAAGGAAGGCTTCACCAAGATCGTCTATTATGAGACCATGCCCACCGAGGGCTGGCTCATCTGCGTGGAGCTGGACAAGAACGAAGTCATGCAGCCCGCCCACGACCTGCTGATCAATGTGCTGGCGCTGATGGTCGCGCTGGCGCTGGTGGTCGGCGCCATCATCCTGGTCACCGCGCGGGGTATCGCCCGTCCGCTGCGCGTCTGCTCCGAACTGGTGGAGCATGCCTCCAAGGGCGACCTGGAGACCACGCCGGCGGAAGATCTGGAGCTCGGCAAGGCTGAACGGCGCGGGGATGAGATCAGCATCCTGGCGCGTGGCATCCGCGAAATGGTGCAAAACATCAAGCGCCTGCTCCAGGAAAGCGAGGGCAAGGCTTCCGAAGCCCTCAAGGCGACGGAAGAAGCCAGGGCCGCCACGGCCCGCGCCGAAGAGGCCGCCAAGCGCGCCGAAAATGCCAGGCGTGAGGGCATGTACGCCGCCGCCACCGAGCTCGAGGAAGTGGTGAGCATCATCACCTCGGCCTCCACGCAGCTTTCCGTCCAGATCGAACAGTCCGACCGCACGGCTTCCGATTCGGCGCAGCGCCTTTCCGAAGCGGCCACGGCCATGAATGAAATGAACGCGACCGTTCAGGAAGTGGCGCGCAACGCCTCCGACGCCTCCAAGATGTCCGCCGAAACGCGCAGCAAGGCCGAGCAGGGCGCCGTCGTGGTGCAGCAGGCTGTGGACAGCATCGAAAAGGTGCAGGAGGTGGCCGAGGTGCTGCGGACGGACATGCAGCAGCTCAACGAGCACGCCCGTTCCATCAACGCCATCATGAGCGTCATCTCGGACATCGCGGATCAGACCAACCTGCTGGCGCTCAATGCCGCCATCGAGGCGGCGCGCGCGGGCGAAGCCGGAAGAGGCTTTGCCGTGGTGGCCGACGAGGTGCGCAAGCTGGCCGAAAAGACCATGGCCTCCACTTCCGAGGTGGGCAGCGCCATCAGCGCCATCCAGCACAGCACCACCAAGAGCATGGAAGGGGTGGACAAGGCCGTGGCCCAGATCGGCCAGGCCACGGAGCTTTCCAGCCAGTCCGGCGTGGCCCTGCACGAGATCGTCACCGATGCCGAGACCACAGCCGACGCGGTGCGGGCCATAGCGGCGGCCAGCGAGCAGCAGTCCGCCGCCAGCGAGGAAATCAATCAGTCCATCGTGCAGGTCAACGACCTGTCCGACAAGACGGCGCAGGCCATGCGCGAGGCGGCGCAGGCGGTATCATCCCTGGCGGCGCAGGCGCAACATCTGGAGACGCTCATCGAGGACATGAAGCGGCAGTAAGCCGAAGGCCTCCCGCATGCCGGGCATGCGGGAGGCCTTTTGCTTTTTGCGGTCGTGGAGGGAACCTGACACGGCCCTGGCCGCCCGCTGCCGCATGCTCCCTGCCGGAGGTCATCCCGGGGATGTGCGGTGGCGGAGGGCTTTTTTTGTCCCGGGAGAGGCGCGGGGCATCCCCCGGGCCGGCTTGCGCTCACAGGCGAAATGAGGCAAGAGTGCGGTGACGCCGTCATTGCCCGTGCCAGCCCGCAGCGGCCGTCGCGCGGCGCTCCTGCACGCGCGGCACAGGCGCGGCGCGGCGGCGAAACTGGCGCAAGCGACGGCGCGACACCTAATATTCGTCCCTTTCGCGCCGATAAAGCAACAGATGCCTGTGATCATAACGGCTTGCTTGGAGGATATATGAGCCAGGAAATTTCCCGTGAAGACGGTCTCCTGCAACTGGTGACCTTCCATATCGGCGAGGAAGAGTTCGGGGTGGACATTCTGGCCGTGCAAGAGATCATCCGCATGATGCAGATAACCCCGGTGCCGCGCGCTCCCGTCTACATCGACGGCGTCATCAATCTGCGCGGCAAGGTCATCCCCGTTGTCAACATGCGTTCGCGCTTCAGTCTGCCGGTGCAGGAACCGACGCCGCAAACGCGTATCGTGGTCATGGAATTCGACCAGAAGATCGTGGGCTTCCTCGTCGATGCCGTTTCCGAGGTGCTGCGCATCCCCTCGTCCACGGTGGAGGATCCGCCACCGGTGGTGGCCGGCATCGGCTCCGAGTACATCCGCGGCGTCGGCAAACTGGACGAGCGCCTGCTCATCCTGCTTGACCTTGACCGCCTGATGTCGCATCTGGATATCGACAGTCTCTGATTGCGAGGAGGACACTCGCGCTGAGGAGTGTCGTCATCTTTCCCCCCTTTCGCAAAAGGATGTCTCCATGAAACTTTTTACGAAAATGACGCTTACCATCCTCTGTCCGGCGCTGATCGGTCTGATCATCCTGGGCGGCGTGAGCTACCGCAACGCCTCCTCAGCGCTGATGGAGCAGATCGAGAACGATATCCCCACCCTGCTCGTGGCGCAGGAGATCGGCACGGAGATGCTGTTCAGGACGCTGCGGCAGGGCATGGAGATGCCCGCCCAGAACATCCGCATCCTGGAAACGCTGCGCTTCTATGCCAACGGCATCAAGGACGAGCAGGACATCGCCGATGTGGATTCCCTGCTGGCCCATTACATCAAGACGACGACGGGCATCGCCATTTGCGGCCTCGTGGCGCCCGACGGGATCATGCTGGGCTGCCGCAATGATGCCGACGATGCCCCCGACAAGCTCAGGGACAGCAATGTGGCGGACCGTGAGTACGTCAAGGCCGGACTGGCGGGCAAGGCCAGCATCGGGACCTACAGCAGCAAGGAGTCGGGCAGGCTGAGCACCATCGTGGGCGTTCCCGTGAAGGACGGCAACGACTATGTGGGCGTGTTCTTCGCTGGCCTGGACAACGCCCAGTTGTCACAGCTGCTGCTGGGACGCATCAAGGCCGGCAACAAGGGCCGGGCCTATGTGTACAGCGCCTCCGGCGAAGTCATCCTGCACAGCGACACGTCGCAGCTCGGCCGCAACGATGCCGCTGCCGAACAGTTCAAGGCCATGCAGGGCAAGGAAGCCGGGCGCATCGAATTCACCACGGCCGACGGCGACGCCAAGATCCTTTATTTCCGCCTCATGCCCAGCGAAAACTGGTACTGCTGCATCGAGCTCGACGAAACGGAAACACTGGCCAGGATACACACGCTGCGTGCGATCATCATCGTGCTGGCCGTGGGCCTGGCCCTGCTGGTGTCGGCCATCATCTTCGTCATGGCGCGCGGCATCACGCGGCCGCTGGGCGTCTGCTCCCGTGTGGTGGAGCAGGCGGCGCGCGGCGATCTGGATCTTTCCGCCGAGACCAGCGCGGCCCTGGATCAGGCGACGCGGCGCGGCGATGAGATCAGCGTCGTGGCCCGCGGCGTGCGGCACATGATGGACGGCATCCGGCGTCTGCTCGGCGAGAGCGAGGCCAAGACCCGGGAGGCTCTCAAGGCGACCGAAGAGGCCAGGGCCGCCACGGAACGCGCCGAAGAGGCGGCCAGGCATGCCGAGCTCGCCCGGCGCGACGGCATGCAGAGCGCGGCCAACCAGCTCACGGAAATGGTGGACGTCATCTCCGCGGCGGCCACCCAGCTCTCGGCCCACATCAGCCGCTCGGACGTGACGGCCTCGGAGTCGGCGCAGCGCCTTTCCGAAGCGGCCACCGCCATGAATGAGATGAACTCCACCGTACAGGAGGTGGCCCGCAACGCTTCCGCCGCGTCGGAAATGTCCGCCGAGACCCGGCACAAGGCCGAAGACGGTGCCGCCGTGGTGCAACAGGCGCTGGTGAGCATCCAGGAAACGCAGCAGCAGACCCTTCGCCTCAAGGACGACATGCACCAGCTCAACGAGCACGCCCGTTCCATCAGCGCCATCATGGGCGTCATCTCGGACATCGCGGATCAGACCAACCTGCTGGCGCTCAATGCCGCCATCGAGGCGGCACGCGCGGGCGAGGCCGGCCGCGGCTTTGCCGTGGTGGCCGACGAGGTGCGCAAGCTGGCCGAAAAGACCATGGCCTCCACCTCCGAAGTGGGCAATGCCATCAACGCCATCCAGCAGAGCACGGCAAAGAGCATGGACGGCGTGGACAAGGCCGTGGAGCAGATCGATCAGGCCACGGAGCTGGCCAACAAGTCCGGCAAGGCGCTTACCGATATCGTCTCCGATGCGGAGACCACCGCCGACGAAGTGCGCGCCATCGCCACGGCCAGCGAGGAACAGTCCGCCGCCAGCGAAGAGATCAATCAGTCCATCGTGCAGGTCAACGATATGTCCACGGAAACGGCGCAGGCTATGGCCCAGGCCGCCCAGGCCGTGAACAATCTGAGCGAGCAGGCCAGGCGGCTGGAGCAGCTCATCAACGATATGAAGGCCGGCTAGGACAAGCCTGCCGGAACGAACAGGGCGGCGCAGGCCGCCCTTTTTTATGGGCGCATATCCGTTCGCGCGGTCGTACGGGGAACAGACAAGGCTTGCTCCCGGGGCTTTTAGAGGATATGCAGGTATCCATTCCATCCGTCTGGAGGACAGTATGCAACTGCGTCTATCGCGCTCCATCGTGGGCGTCTCCGAAGCCGAAGCCGTGCGCCGCGTCATCGAGGAGGACGGCTATCTGGGCATGGGGGCCGAGACCCGTCGCTTTGAGGAAGAGCTGGCCGCCTGGCTCGGCGTGGAACCGTGGCAGGTCATCACCACCAATACGGGGACGGCGGCCCTGACGCTGGCCGTGGACAGTCTCTTTGCCGACAGCCGCCTGCCGGAGCGCGGCGGAGCGCTGCCCAAGATACTCGTGCCTTCGCTGACCTTCGTGGCCTCCTTCCAGGCCATCGTGGCGGCCGGCTGCCAGCCTGTCGCCTGCGACGTGCTGCCGCAGACCGGCACGCTGGATCTGCGCGACGCCGAGAGACGCCTGGACGGCGACGTGGTGGCCATCATGCCGGTACACTATGCCAGCAACCCCTGGCATCTTGACGACGTCCACGATTTTGCCCGTCACAAGGGTCTGCGCGTCATCGAGGACGCGGCCCATGCCTTGGGCTGCCGCCATCACGGCCGGAAGATCGGCAGTTTCGGCGACCTCGTCTGCTTCAGCTTCGACGGCATCAAGAACATCACCAGCGGCGAGGGCGGCTGCCTTGTGGCCTTCGACCGGGAGAGCGCGCAGCGGGCCGCCGACGCCCGTCTGCTGGCCGTGGAGGGAGACACCCGCTCCCGCTACGCCGGCACGCGCACCTGGACGCCGGACATCAAGCGCCTTGGCTGGCGCTTCCACCTCAGCAACATCATGGCCGCCATCGGACGCGTGCAGCTTGCCCGCCTGGAGCCGGAGTTCATCCCTGCCCGCAGGGAGCTTGCGGCCCGCTACGCCGCGCAGCTCGGCGACGTGCCGCATCTGGCCCTCCTCGAGACCGACCCCGCCGACTTCATCGTCCCGCACATCCTGCCCGTCCGCGTGCTGGACGGCCGCAAGGACGCCTTCAAGGAGGCGCTGGCGGCACGCGGCATCCCCACCGGCGTGCATTACAAGCCCAACCATCTGCACAGCTTTTTTGCCGCGCCATCACTGCCCGTGTGCGAGCGGCTCTATGCCGAACTGGTGACCTTGCCGCTGCATCCCGGTCTGAGCCACGAGGACGTGGATGCCGTCTGCCGCGCCGCGCGCGAGGCCCTGATCTGACGCCGCCCAAGGAGACGATATGACTTCGGATGAATACCGCCGCCTTATCCGCTCCCTGCTGGCCCGGCGCTGGGTCCGCTTCTGCCTTGTGACCGGCCTGACCGCCCTGATCTACATCCTGCTGGGCGCGCTGCTGGTGCAGGCCTGGGGCTGGCCGCTTCTGCTGGGCAATGCGGCGGCCTATGTGCTCAGCCTGCTGGTGTCCTACTGCGGCCAGTGTCGCTGGACGTTCCAGCCTGTGGGACGTCTGCACCGGGCGATGGCCTTGCGCTTCCTCGGCGTGCAGGTGGGGGGGCTGCTGCTGAACTCGGTGCTGATCTGCCTGCTGACCTGGCTGCTGGGCCTTTCCTACGGGCTGGCCATGCCGATCGTCAGCATCCTTGTGCCGGTCACGCTCTATCTGCTGTGCCGTTTCTGGGTCTTTCGTTCCTGCGGGGCCCCGGCCGTCGCCGCAACGGACCCGCGCTTCCTGCCGCCGGCCGATGCCGGGCAGCACCTTGCCGATACGCCCCCCGGCGATCCGCCCCGCGTATCGGTGATTATGAACTGTCTGAACAGTGCCGACAAGCTGGAAGAGAGCCTGCGCTGTCTGGCCGCCCAGACCTTCACCGACTTCGAGGTCATTTTCTGGGACAACGGCTCCACCGATCAGAGCCCGTTCATCGCCCAGGCCTTTGCCCCCCTGCGCGGGCGTCTGCGCTACTTTCGCGGCGAAGAGACCGTGCCGCTCGGCGCGGCGCGCAATCTGGCCCTGCGTGAGGCGCGTGGCGAATATATCGCCTTCCTCGACTGTGACGACCTGTGGCGGCCGGAAAAGCTGGCGGCCCAGGTGGAAATTTTTGATGCCTTCCCGCAGGTGGGCCTTGTCTGCACGGATACGGAGATCTTCGACGGCAGGCGGGTGCTCCGGCGCATCTTCGCGCATACGCGGCCCGTGGACGGCATGGCTTTTGCCGAGCTCATGCGGCGGCAGTGGATCTCCATGTCCTCGGCCATGCTGCGCCGCGGCGCGCTGGAATCGCTCGCTCCCATGCCGTCGGACGGCAGCGCCCCGCCCTGGTTCGACGAAAGCCTCAACGTCTGCGAGGAGGCGGACCTCTTCTACCGTATCGCCCATGACTGGGAGCTGGCTCATGTGGATGCTCCGCTCACGCTCTGGCGCGTCCACGGCATGAACACGACCTTTCGCAAGTTCTCGCAGTTCGCCGACGAGACCCTGTGCATCCTGGAAAAGCATTGCCGCATCTATCCCGGCTATGAGGAGGAGCATGCCGATCTGGTGGACCTGCTGAGCCGTCGCGCCGCCTTCCAGCATGCCGTGGCCCTCTGGCGTGAGGGCAAGGGCAAACAGGCGCGCGAGCTGCTGGCTCCCTTCGGGCTCACGTCTTTCAAGCACCGTCTGTTCTATGCGGCGAGCTTTTTGCCGGGCGGCTGCTTCGATCTGGCGGCAAAGCTCTATTTCGCTCTGCCGTCCCTGCTGCGGCGTTAGAGGCCGTCTCAGTATGAGAGCATTTTCAGTTTGAAACGTGTTGCGTTTCAAACCATACGGCCTGTCGTTTCGCGGAAAAAACGCGGTTTTTCCGCTCACTTTGGGCCGGGCGGCGCTGTGCCGCCGCCTCGCGTTTTACCTTTTTCAAAGCTAAAACGCCGCTCTATTCGCTTCTGTTTGGGGGAAGGGAGAGCGTTCTTGCCCTGACAGGTACGGTCACAACAACAAAGCCTGTGCGGCTCGATGGCCGCACAGGCTTTTTCGTTGCAAGACGCTTTTGCGACGTGTTTTTCAGAGCACTTTTTCAAATCATGCGGCCTGCGTTTTCGCGTTTACCTTTTCGGTGGCGGAACGCTCCAGGGCCTGCTCACACGAGCTTTACACATCATTTCACGAGACAGGCCAGGCAAGCTGTACACGCGCCGCGTGCCTTTTGGGGCGGGCTTGCCCCGCGTCCCCGCTTTTTCCCTGATAAAAGCGCGCAGGGGAAGGGATGGGCTTCCCCTTCCCCCCAGCAGGAGAGCAGGCAGCCTCCTGCTCAGAATCCTTCTTCCAGCGGCGGCCAGACGAGCCACTGGCCGTCCGCCCGCACTTTCGCCTTTTGCGAGGGGGCAAGGTGTACCTGCCGCCCGCGCACGCTGATACGTTCCTCGGCCAGCCATTGCAGGGCCTGCGGATAGATGCGGTGCTCCATGACATGGATGCGCTGCATGAGGCTCTCCTCATCTTCGCCGGCATTGACGGGAACGGCGGCCTGGATGATGACCGGCCCGCTGTCCACCTTTTCCTCCACGAAATGGACGGTGCAGCCGCTGAGCTTGACCCCGTAGGCCAGCGCGTCCGCTCCGCCGTGCACCCCGGGGAAGCTGGGCAGCAACGCGGGATGGATATTGATGACCCGCCCGGCAAAGGCCGCAAGGAATTCCTGCGAGAGCAGACGCATATACCCGGCAAGCACCACCAGCTCCGCGCCGCTCTCCCGGATGCGGTCGACCAGCTCGCGGTCGAAGCTCACCCTGTCGGGGAAGGCGGTGTGATCCAGCGCGCAACAGGCGATGCCCGCGGCCTGCGCCCGGGCAAAGACGCCCGCGCCGGGGCGGTTGCCCGCCACGAGGCGGACGTCCACATCCAGCAGGCCGGCCCGCATCTTGTCGATGAAGGCCTGGGCATTGGTCCCGTTGCCGGAGGCCAGAATGGCGATCTTCAGGGGCATGCTCACCTCGTGTAATGGCTGACCAGCGCCCGGACAAGGGCGGGGATGGTGTATTCTTCCGGCATGATGTGGCAGGGCAGGCCGTGGGCTTCCAGCGTTTTTGCCGTCACCGGACCGATGGCCGCCAGACGGACCTCAGGATGGGCACGCAGCGTCTCCGCCGGGATGAGCGAGAGGAAGTTCTCCACCGTGGAAGAAGAGCCGAAGGTGACGCAGTCCAGACGGCCGGTCCGCATGCGCTCCAGCACCTCGTCCTTGCGGGCGGCGGCGGGCACGGTCTCGTAAGCGGAGATGACGTCCACCTGCGCCCCGGCCTTGCGCAGTTCTTCCGGCAGGACCTCGCGGGCCCTGGCCGCGCGCGGGAGCAGCATGCGGACGCCGTCCACCCCGCCACGGGCCAGCAGCCCTTCCACCACGCCCTCGGCCACATAGCGCTCGGGGATGAAGTCGGGCCGGATGCCGCGCGCCTCCAGCGCTTCGGCCGTGGCCGGCCCGATGGCGGCCACGCGGCAGAGCCCCAGGGCCCGGCTGTCCTTGCCGGCGGCCTCCAGCCGCGACCAGAACCAGCGAACGCCGTTGACCGAGGTGAAGATCAGCCAGGCATATTCCGACAGACGCTCGATGGCGGCATCCAGTTCGGCGTAGTCGGGCAGGGGGCGGATCTCGATGGTGGGGCACTGGATGACGTCCGCGCCGAGCCGGGCAAGTTCCTGTGCCAGGCCGCTGGCCTGTTCCCGGGCGCGGGTCACCACCACGCTGCGCCCGAAGAGGGGGCGCTGTTCGAACCAGCCCAGCTGGTCATGCAGGGAGCAGACCTTGCCTACCACGATGACCGAGGGATTGCTGAAGCCCTGATCCACGGCGGCCTGGGGCAGCGCCGCGAGCGTGACCACCAGGCTGCGCTGTCGGGGTGTCGTCCCCCGGTAGACCAGCGCGGCCGGGGTGGCCGGGTCCATACCGGCGGCAAGCAGGTTGCGGGCGATGTCCGGCAGGTTCTTCATGCCCATGACGAAGACCAGGGTGGAGGCGCTGTGCGCGAGCGCCTGCCAGTTGTGGACGGAGCCGGGCTTGTCGGGGTTCTCGTGTCCGGTGATGATGGTGACGGAGCTGGCGAAATTGCGGTGCGTCAGCGGTATGCCCGCATAGGCCGGGGCCGCGATGGTGCTGCTGATGCCGGGCACTTCCTCGAAGGGGACGCCCGCTTCCAGCAGGGCCTCGGCCTCTTCGCCGCCACGGCCGAAAATGTAGGGATCGCCGCCCTTGAGGCGGGCCACCACCTTGCCCTCGCGGGCCTTTTCCACCAGCAGCCGGTTGATGCCGTCCTGGGGCAGGGCATGGTCGCCCGCCACCTTGCCCACATAGATCAGTTCGGCGTCCTTGCGGGCATGGGCCAGCAGGGCGTCATTGGCCAGCGCGTCATAGATCACCACATCCGCCGCCGCCAGGCAGTCGCGTCCCCGCAGGGTGAACAATCCCGGATCGCCCGGCCCCGCACCGATAAGATACACTTTCATCTAGATGCCTCCTCTGGCCAGTTCCAGCAGGGTACGCGTGCCGAAGCCCGTGGCCCCCGCAGCGCCCAGGGGCTGTTCGCTGTCGGCCCAGTCCACCCCGGCGATGTCGAGATGGGCCCAGCGCACGCCTTCCCGCAGGAAATGCTTGAGGAAGAGCGCGGCATGGATGGCGCCGCCTTCGCGGGGGCCCATGTGGCAGATGTCGGCCACCTGGCTTTTGAGATTCTTTTCATACCCCTTCCAGAGCGGCAGCCGCCAGAGATGTTCCCCGCCCAGTTCCGCGCCGGCCGTCAGGCGCTCGGCAAGGGCGTCGTCATCGGTGAACAGGCCGGCCACCTCGCCGCCAAGGGCCACGGCGCAGGCGCCGGTGAGGGTGGCGATGTCCACCACGGCGGCGGGCGTCCACATCTTCTGGGCGTAATGCAGGGCGTCGCAGAGCACGAGCCGCCCTTCGGCGTCGGTATTCTGGATCTCCACCGTGTCGCCGGACGCGGCGCGCACCACATCGCCGGGGCGACAGGCGTTGCCGTCGGGCATGTTCTCGGCGCAGGCCATGAGGCCGACGACCCGGCGGGGGGTCCCCTCTTCGGCCAGGGCCACCAGCACGGCCAGTACGTCGGCCGCGCCGGTCATGTCGCATTTCATGGTGTGCATCCTGGCCCCGGGCTTGATGCAGATGCCGCCGGTATCGAAGGTGATGCCCTTGCCCACCAGCACCAGCGGCTTGTCCCGCTCGTGTCCTTCAGGCGCGTGCTCCAGCACCACGAGACGCGGCGGCCGCGCGGAGCCCTGCCCCACGGCCAGCAGCGCGCCCATGTTTTCGGCGCGCATGGCCTCCTCGTCCAGCACCGTGCAGGCAAGGCCCACGCCGCGGGCGATGCGCTCGGCGCGTTCGGCCAGATCGGCCGGGGCCAGCATGTTGGGCGGGGTGTTGGCCAGGTCCCGCGCCAGCATGACGGCCTGGGCCGCCCGCTCGCCGCGGCGCGCCGCCTCGCGGGAGGCGTCCGGCACATAGTCGCCGTCAAAGGCGAAGGTGAGCCAGCGGGGCTCGCGGGGCGCGTCGGGATCTTCCTTTTTCAGATCCCGGAAGGCATAGAGCGCCAGCAGCGCGGCATAGGCGCTCTCTTCCACGAGGCGATCCCGGCCGCCGGGCAGACGGGAGAGCAGGGCTTCCGGCAGCAGCAGGCTTTCCGCCTCCAGCGCGCGGCAGCGGCGCACGGCCGCGGCCAGGGCCTCGCGCAGGACGGCGGGCGTGAAGTCTTCGGCCTTGCCGAGCCCGACGGCGAGCACGCGCGGGACGTTCTGCTGCGGATGGCCGTGCAGCAGGGCCAGTTCATCCTTTTTGCCGCGAAAGTCGCGCGCGGCGGGCGCAATGGCCAGCCACGGGGCGGCCTTGTCCAGCAGGGGGCTGGTCTCGTGCAGGTTTTCCCCCTGGAAGACGGGGGCGAGCAGAACCTCGGTTTTCCAGTGATCCGGCCCGAGGCATTGAAAGCGCAGTTCCATAGTCCATCTCCGTAAGCTGCGGATTGCCTTTTGAGAAAGGGGAATATACGCTGGACAACGCCGTTTGCCAAGCTTGCCCCGCAAGGGACATGGAACGGCTCGTATTTTGCAAGATCCGTTATCGACCTTTGGACGTCATTTTTTCGACGCTGTTCACGGACATTCCCCATGCTTGTGTATATTCACGTTCCTTTTTGCCGGACTCGCTGCAACTACTGCGCCTTTTATTCCATGCCCCTGGGACGGGGCGTCTCGGCCGGCCAGTCGCCGGCCGTGCGCGACTATGTGGACAGCCTCTTTCTGGAGCTGGCCCTCTGGGGGGACCGGCTCAAGGGCAAGGAGGTGCATTCGGTCTTTTTCGGCGGCGGCACGCCGAGCCTCCTGCCGCCGCGCATCATCGAAAGCATCCTCGACCGTCTGCACAAGGCCTTTGCCTGGGCCCCCAAGGCCGAGGTGACGCTGGAGGCCAATCCCGAATCCCTGCGGGGCGGGCACATCACCACCCAGTACCTCCAGGCCGGCATCAACCGGCTCTCCATCGGCCTGCAGACGCTGGACGACACCCTGCTGCGCATGCTGGGACGGCCCCACAAGGCACAGGACAGCCTGCATGCCGTGTTCATGGCCCGTGAGGCGGGCTGCGCCAATATCAGCGTCGATCTCATGTGGGGGCTGCCGGGACAGGGCGTGCGCCAGTGGCTGCAGACGCTCAAGGACGTCTGCCGCATGGCGCCTGACCATATCTCCTCCTACGGGCTGACGCTGGAGCCGGGCTCGCCCCTGGAACAGGACTGCGCCTCGGGCAAGCTGACCCTGCCGCCGGAGCGGGATCAGAACCTCATGTTCTCCGAGGGAGCGGCCTTTCTGGAAAGCCACGGCTATCTGCATTACGAGATCTCCAATTTCGCGCGCATGGGCTTCCAGTGCCGCCACAACCTCGGTTACTGGGAAGGGGCGGACTATCTGGGGCTGGGGCCTTCGGCCACCTCCACCATCGACGGTCGCCGCTGGACCAACCCCGCCGGACAGCGCGCATGGGACGCGGGCATCCACGCCGGCACGCTGGACGCTCAGGCGGAGATCCTCACGCCGAAGATCCGCATCCTCGAGCTGCTCATGCTGCGCCTGCGCACGGCACGGGGCCTGCGCCTCAAGGATTACAAGGAGCTTACCGGGCGGGACTTCATGCGCGATCACCAGCGGCTCATCCAGGCGCTGCACGAGAACCGGCTGGTGCGCCTGCGCGACGGCTATCTGCGCCTGACGCGCAGCGGCATGCTGGTGTCCAATTCCATCCTGCGCAATCTTTTTGAACGCACGGGCGCGCTGCTGGATCAGCTGCCCGCCGAAGCCGCCGCGGCCCTGCAGCAGCGGCAGGCACGGCTGGAGGCCGCCAAAAGCGAACTGCCCGACGATGACGAGCCCAAGCCCATCAACTGGGAACGGGTGGGGGAACGACGGGAGTAGACGGCTCCCGCACATGACGGCAGGGCGCGGTACGGGGAAAGAGCTTCGTGCCGCGCTTCGTTTTTGTCGCAAAGCCTACGTCGTCTGCCGGGAGGCCGGGGGATGCCGCCGCGTCCTGTGCGACGACGCCCCGGGGCGGGGACCGTCCCCCAGTCAATGCGGGGAGTCCTCCCCGGGGCTGGACCCATTACCGGACGATCTGCTCCGACCGTTTGTTTTCCATAACTTTTGGGAAAATAACGCACGCTGTTCCCTGAAAGGAGGTCTCGTCCGCCACTCCCCGTCCGCAAGGAGCGGATGGTGGAGAAGATGGGGAGGTTGAGGAGGACGTCCCCTTCCCCGGCGCGCCTTTGCCGGAGGAGCGTCAGGGACAGGAGGCGACCCCGCTCCCAACGGCAAGCGGGGTGCTTGTGGCGTGTGCGTCGTGTTTATTGGAAGTGTTCAACCTTGTGCTGACATGCCCCGGGCGATACAGGGAGCTGACAGGCATCGACGGCGAAGCGAAGGGGGGATCCCCCCCTTCGCAAAACGTAATACGTCCTGAGCCTAACGGATGCCGCAAGCCTCCGCCGGCAGGAATTCTTCCAGTCCGGCACGCCGTTCCAGCGCCCGGCGGGCATCGTCCGCCACACGGGCCCGCTGGCCGAGCCGGGCGTGCAGATGCGCCATGCGTAGCCAGGGCTGCCAGTCCAGTTCATCATGCTGCGCGGCGAGCCGGTAGTGCAGCAGGGCTTCGGGCAGGCGTCCCGCGCCCTCATGCAGCAGGCCACGATAAAGGGCGAACCAGCCCGCCTCCTCCGGCCAGCGGGCCTCAAGGGCCGCCAGACCGGCAGCCTCGGGCGAGCGGAAAGAGGCCGTGCCGGCAAGGATCTCATGCGCCTTGACCACAGAACTCGCCGGAAAGATGCCCGTACGCCGGATGACCATCTGGGAAAGGGCCTCCATCTCTTCGTCCTCGGCCAGCGGCGACGGCGCCGGGACGGCGCGCACGAGCCCCGTGCGCGGCAGGCTGCGGCGGATGGCGCCTTCTTCCAGACAGCCCAGCCAGAACAGCCAGTCCGTCAGGCCCAGCGGCTGACAGTCCCGCATGCCGCCCACGGCCTGCCAGAGAAAGCGGCGGATGAGCAGACAGGCTTCCGCCTCTTCCCGGCCCAGCTTCAGCGTGCGGAAGCCGCGGGGCTTCCAGGGCTGGCCGTCCGGTCCCTGGGCGCGCGCGCTGATGCAGCTGATCTCGGGCTGATGGCGGACGGCCTGCCGCGGCGCTTCCAGCATGTCCTCGCGCAGCACGTCTCCGGCCAGCAGGGGGAGCAGCCACTGAGGGGCGCGGCCGTCAGCGCCGGGGGCCTCGGCCGCCGCGTTCCAGGCGGCGCAGGTCCCGGCATCGTCCGCCAGCGACAGGGTCAGCAGGGCGGGGGCGTCCGCATAGGCGGCACGGGCTTCCTCCCAGGTGCGCCGGACAAGATCGAGCCAGTCCGCCGGCCCGGCCGCGGCCACCTCCGGGCAGAGGGCAAGGCCGCCGCGGTACTGCTGCCGTAACAGGCTGTGCAGTCCGGCTGCCAGCGTATCGGCGGACGGCGTGGCGGCGGAGACGGGCGGGGCCAGCAGGGGGCGTACCGTGGCGGGGGTGGGGCCTTCCACCTCCAGCACGGGCCGCGGCGGTGGCAGGGAGCCGTTGCGGGCGGTGAGCACCTCGCCCATGAAGGCATGCAGACGCCGCATCTTGCCCTTCCAGGAGCAGTGCTCCTCGGCATACCGCCGCATCTGGCGGCGGATGTCCGGCTGTTCTTCGGGCAGGCGGGCCAGGCGCAGCACCATGTCCATATCGATGGGGCTTTCATCGGCGGGCACGGCGGCGGCAAAGGGCGGCAGCGGCATGAAGTCCACATCGCTGCCGCTGAAAAAGAAGGGCAGCCCCTGCAGGCAGTATTCACGATGCTTGAGGGCGGCGTACTGGAACATGTTGGTGCGGTGGCGGCCCAGGGCGCCCACGCCCACATGGCAGGTTGCGGCAAGCTGCCAGAGCGTGTCCTGATCGAGCTGGCCGTGGACGCGCACGGCATCTCCCAGCTCCCATTGCCGGACAAGATGCCGGTATTTCTCCAGATCCGGCCCCTCACCGGCAAGATGCAGCACGAAGCGCTCCCCGCCCCGGTAGCGCGCCATGCCGAGCAGCAGACGTTCCAGCCCGTGCCAGTGGGAAAAGTGCGCGGCGCTCAGCAGATGGACGGCATCCTGCGGCGGATGGAAGTCCAGAGGAGGGACGGACTCCGGTTCGATGCCGTTGCCCAGCATGAAGGTGGGGACGGGATGATCGATGCGCGAGAGTTCGTAGCGGTTGATCTCGTCCGTCACGCCGCTGAAACCTGCCGCATGGGCCAGGGAGGCTTTGCCCCACAGCCGTTCATTGACCAGCTCCTGGTGGCGCAGCTCCGTTTCCTCGATGGTGTTGTGCTCGAAGATGACCGGCGGCGCGGCGCGCATGAAGCGCAGCAGCTGGCGCGTGGCGCAGGGATAGCGGAAAAAGATGATGTCCGGGCGCAGGCTCTCGGCCAGGGCCTGGGCGGCGCTCATGTAAGTGGCGCGGTCAAAGGGCCGGCACAGGCAGCGGAAACTGTATCCGCGCATCTCCTGCGGCGTGCCCGGGCCGAGCACGACGCCGTGCGTGTCCGGCTCGAGCTCGCGCAGGTGGCGGACTTCGGCATCGAATTTCTTGAGCAGCTGGGGCAGGGTGTTCAGGAGAACGGCCAGGCAGAGGATGCGCATAGGACCTCCCGGGGGCGGTGGGGATGTTCGCGGGACGGGCTCAGCGGCGGCGCAAATAGCGATGCGCCGTCCGCAGCATGACGTCGGGATCGACGATGAGCCGCCTGTTCAGGCTTTCAATGCTTGCCAGCAGGGAGTCGTCGTCCTGTATGCCGGGGAAGAGGGCGTGCACCTCGTCGGCCGCCCGGATGACGTCCTCGCGCAGATCGGACGGCACGACGGCGAGCGCCTCGCGCCGCTTGTAGAGGAGCCATGAGGCATAGAACAGCTGGATGGCGGCCAGGTCGGCCTGACAGCCGCGGGAGGCCTCGAGGCTGACGACCTTTTCCACGGAGCGCAGGTACTCCCGGAAGAGTTTGCGGCTCAGGGGCGGCGTGAGGTGTCCGATGACGGCGGCACAGGCCAGACTGCCCATGGCATGGGCCAGCCAGCCGGCAAATTTGCCCGACGGGGGGAAATGTTCCAGCGTATCCAGCCCGTTGCCAATGCGAAAATGCATGGCCGCGTCATGGATGTACTGGCGTACCACATTGGCGGTCATGCTTTCGCCGTGCCGCCGGTAGATGACCAGTCCGTCGGGATTGACGCCGAAGCGCCGGCCGGCAAAGAGGCAGCGCAGCCAGAAGTCCTGATCCTCGCAGGCCTTCAGGCTCGTGTCGAAGAGCCCCACGGCCCGGGCCGCCTCGCTGCGGATCATGTAGGTATGCACCGGCGAAACATTGGCGTTGCACATGTGCACGTCGATATGGTCGGCATAGAGCGGCCAGACGGCATTGGGCCGGGATCTGTCCTCGAAAAGCTGGAGACAGAGGCTGATGCTCACCGACCAGTCGGGATGGCGGGCAAAGGCGGCCAGATGGCTGGCGATGACCTGCGGCGCCAGCAGATCGTCGGCATCCAGGAACAGCAGGAAATCCCCGTGCGCCGCCTGCATGCCCGTATTGCGCGCGGCGGAGAGCCCCTGGTTCTCCTGATGGATGTAGCGGATGCCCGGCAGGTTCGCGGCCACTTCAGCGGTATCGTCGGTGGAGCCGTCGTCCACCACGATGATCTCCACGGCCACATCCGGCCCCTGCTGCTGCCGGGCGCTCTGGACGGCAAGGGGCAAAAAGCGGGCGTAGTTGTACGCCGGTATGATGACGGAAACACAAGGCTGCTGCATGGTCGCGACTCTCCCCGGGAAATGGGCTGACGCCCGGCGTCGTCTGACGGCGTGCCGGACATGAGGCGGGATCCGCCGGTCCGCGGTGGCCGGGGGCGGGAGCTTCCGGCGCGGCCTGCCGGGCGGAAACGCGTTTCTGGGCTATGGGTAGCAGACTTGTTCCGCCACGGAAAGCAAAATTTTCCTGCCGGGGCCGTCAGGGTCACAGCAGGCCGTCGGCCCTGTCGGCCAGGGTGGCCATGACGGCGGCCACCATGCGCCGCACGGCGCGGCCGCTGCCCTCGGGAAGGCCGGGATGCGGGCAGGGCTCGTCCAGCGCGGCCGTCAGGCCGGCCAGCGCCGCCGGATCATGCAGGGACGCCGGCTTGTGCCAGCCGCATTCCAGCGGCAGGGCGAGCTGTCCCGGCCGGGACGGCGCGGGCACGAGGGCGCGTTTGCCCGCGTAGAAGGCCTCGCGTTGCAGACTGTCCGAGTCGGTCAGCAGGCAGCGGCAGGCGCACAGCAGGGAAAGCGTCTCCTGCGGCGGCAGCGCGGGCAGCAGGCGCACGCCGGGAACGGTCGCGGGCGGGGCGGGCAGATCCGACAGCAGCAGGATGTCCATGCCGGTCAGGCCGCCCCATTGGGCAAGCTGGCGGAGACCGGTCTCCCTGTCCTCGGGGGAGGCGTGCCGCCACAGGCCGTCCAGCGAAGCCAGCGCAAAGGCGGAGGCCGTCAGCTGCCGGCGGGCCACGGCAGCGGCGGGGTCAAGGCCGGAACAGGCCTCCTGGAACAGGTCGTACAGGGCGTCTCCCGTCACGCAGACGCCCTCGGTCATGCCCTCGGCTTCCAGCGTGCGGGCCTGGGGAGCGGCAAGGCAGCAGCGCAGCAGGGCTTCCCTGTCCAGAAAGGCGTGGCTGTCCCGCAGGGCCGCGTCATCGGGCCGCTGTCCGGCTTCCAGGTGGAGCAGGGCGATGTCTTCGCGCAGGGCGGCCCTGCCCGCGGCAAGCGCCGCTTCGCCGCCGCCGAAGACCAGCAGGGCGTCGGGACGCTCCGTCCGCAGCAGCTCCCGGATTTCCGCCTCTGTCGCCTCAGTCCGCAGGGTGCGCAACGATCCCAGCGCGGGGAGGGTGCGGCTGACGGTCAGGGGCAGGGCGTCAAGGAGCAGGCTGCGCCACGCGCCGTGGGCTTCGGCCAGCCGGGCGACGGCCGCTGCCATGCGGTAATGGGGGCGCGAGGCGGCGAACAGGGCGACATGCATGAGGTGTTCCTCCCGGGGATATGCGGGAAATATGCACACGGATCCGCCTTATGGCAAGGGCGGAGCGCTTTTTTCGCGGCGGCAAGTTCAGTGTCCGTGCGCTCTCGCGCATTGACACGATACCACGGGAAGCGTAGGGTAAGTCCGAACCAGTTTCCTGGTGGGGCGCCCTCGTGCGGGCGTCCGTTGGTGATGCAATCTGAACGAGGAGATGTCGTATGAAGTTCGTCCTGATTCCGGCTGCTCTGCTGTCGCTGGCCCTGGCCGCGCCCGCATTCGCCGCCCCTGCCGTTCCCGCCGACGGGCTGAAGATGGTGGGCTCCAACCCCAAGAAGGCCGTGACGTTCAACCACAGCAGCCACAAGGCCATCGAGTGCTCGGTGTGTCACCATCCGGTGGACGGCAAGGAAAACTTCGCCAAGTGCGCCACCGCCGGCTGTCATGACGATCTGGCGGGCAAGAAGGGGACCAAGAGTCTGTACTATGTCGTGCACAGCAAGAAGGACGTCAAGTTCCAGTCCTGTTTGCAGTGCCATGACAAGATAGTGGCCGAAAAGCCCGACCTCAAGAAGGAACTCACCGGCTGCGCCAAGTCCAAGTGTCACCCGTAGGCCTGGGAGTGCTCCCTGTTTTTTCCGGCCGCGACTCCGTCGCGGCTTTTTTTTCGCCGGCCTCTGGCGGGCCGAATGAGGCCTTGTTTGCCTTTTTCTCTCTAAACTGTTATTCTTTTTTGTCGTTTTACAATGGAGAGTGATTCCATCTCTTACCAGGGTCCAACCCGCGAGGCTGCCATGACGGCTGATACTGAAGAAATCATTGATCTGACTGACCTCATCGAGGAGGGGGAACCCTCCGCCACGACTTCCCGTCCGTCCGCGGAAAAGGACAGTCTGGAGGAGCAGTTGCAGAGTCTCAACGATGTCCCGCACGCGTCGGATGACGCCATCGACAGCCTGTTGCAGGAAATGGGGCAGGGCGCTGCCGCTCCGAATGCCGTACAGGAGCTGAACTCCCCCAGTCTTTCCGGGCCGGATGCCCCCTCGCAGGGGCCGGACGAAAATCCCAATGAAAAGATCGTCATGCCCGGCATAGACGATGTGGATGCCCTGCTGGATCATCTGGACATCCCCAGCCAGCCGCATACGTCCAGAGTGGAACCTGTGGCGGACGGCGCGGCGCTGGACAGCGCGGTGGAGGATCTCCTCTCTTCCGCCGGCGTCAATATCCCTCCGGCTGCTCCGGCCAAACCGGCCGCGGCCCCGTCGGCATCCGCCGGGGACGAGATGGACGACCTGCTGCGCGATGTGAGCGGCGGCGCTGCGGCCAGTCCCGCGCCGAAGCGTCCCTCCCCTGACGATGACATCGAGGCGGCGCTGGATGCGGATCTGACGTCGCTGATGGCCGATATGGGCGACCCCGAGCCGCCGTCGCCTCCGTCTGACGCCGCGGTGTCCTCGCCGCGGAAAACGGCGGAGGAAGAGCTGGACGACCTGCTGGCGACCGATACGGATATTCCGCCTGCGGCGGCCAGGCCGGCCCCGGCTGCCCCGGCCAGACCCGCCATGCCCAAGACCGCGTCCGGTACGGCTGCGCCCAGACCGGCGCAGAAGCCCGCTTCGAAGCCCGTCGCCAAGGCGACCGCATCCGGTTCGGTCGCGAAGCCGGCGGCACAGCCGGCTCCGGCTGCTCCCGCGCCCAAAAACGCTGCGGCGGCTCCGGTCGGAAAGGCCGCTCCCGCTCCGCAGAGTCCCCAGGCGGAGGACGTCGATCTTGACGCCCTGCTGGCGACCTCTCCCGCTCCGGCACAGGCTTCCGTGCCGCCGACCGTGGACGAGACGGCGGCGATGCTTGATGCCGTCCCCGGCGCTCCGGCCACGGAAGCGGAAGGCATGCCGGATCTGGATGCTATGTTTACGGAAGAGCTGGAGGCTCTGGAGAAGAAGAGCAAGACGGCGGCAGCTCCCGCGTCTGCGGCCGATGCGGATGCCATGCTGGCGGATCTGGACGCCGCGCTGGGCGAAACGCCTGCCGAGCCCGCGCCCGAGACGGCAGCAGCGGCGGCAGCTCCCGCACCTGCGGCTGATGCAGACGCCCTGCTGGCGGATCTGGATGCCGCGCTGGCGGAAACGCCTGCCGGGCCCGCGCCCGAGACGGCGGCTCCCGCGCCTGCGGCTGATGCGGA
>NZ_CALUYG010000019.1 GCF_944324935.1 uncultured Desulfovibrio sp.
GCTGTAGCCGAGGAGATCGGCAATGCTCCTGAGGGATTTTTCCCCCGGAAGCCGCTCCATGATTTCTCCGTGAGTTTTGGTAAGGTGTTTTTGCCCCATGACAGTTCCTCGTTGTTGAGGTGTTTGTTTGCAAAGCAACTGTCATGGGGCTTTCTTTTTTGGGCAAGCCCTCTGTTACCTTTCAATTTACAATCTGCCTGCAAAAAAGTCCCCTTCCTTCCCCCGCATCATCCCCGCAGCACGACAAAAAACGCGGCCTGCCGGAGCGGGCCGCGTTTTTTTGTGTCGTTCAGGGACAGGTTTTATTCCTGTCCGTTATGTTCCTGGTATTCGGCGATGACGCGGTCGGCGATGGGCTGCGGCGCTTCTTCGTAGTGGGCGAATTCCATGGTGAAGAAGCCCTGGCCACCGGTCATGGAGCGCAGGTCGGGCGCGTAGCGCAGCACTTCGCTCATGGGGACGTGGGCCTTGATCTCGGTGACGCCGGCGCGGGAGTCGGAGCCGAGCACCTTGCCGCGGCGGGAGGAGAGGTCGCCGATGACGTCGCCCATGTTTTCGTCGGGCACGGAGACGGTCAGCAGGACCACGGGCTCGAGGAGGACGGGCTTGAGGCTTTCCATCGCCTTTTTGAAGGCCAGCGAACCGGCGACCTTGAAGGCCATTTCCGAGGAGTCCACGGTGTGGTAGCTGCCGTCATAGACCTTGACGCGGAAGTCCACCACCTGGCAGCCGGCGAGGAAGCCGCGGGCGGCAGCCTCCTGGATGCCCTTGTCGATGGCGGGAATGTACTGACGAGGGATGACACCGCCGACGATAGCGTCCTCGAACACATAGCCGGAGCCGCGCGGCAGGCCTTCCAGCTCGATCCAGCAGTCGCCGAACTGACCGCGGCCGCCGGACTGCTTCTTGTGGCGACCCTGCACCTGACATTTGCCGCGCACGGTCTCACGGTAGGGAACCTTGGGGGTCTTGAGGATGATGTCCACCTTGAAGCGGCGGCGGGCCTTTTCCACGGAGAGCTCGATGTGAAGCTGGCCCATGCCGGAGAGGAGGATATCGCCCGTTTCCTCGTCCCGGCCGAGCTTGAGGGTGATGTCCTCGTCAAGCAGGCGCTGGATGGCGGCGTAGACCTTGTCCTCGTCGCCCTTTTCCTTGGGCGAGAGGGCGTAGGTGATGAGCTGCGGGGGCAGTTCGGGGGCGGGCAGGGTGAAGGGGGCCTTTTCGTCGCAGAGGGTATCGCCGGTACGGGTATTCTTGAGCTTGGCCACGGCAACGATGGCGCCGGGGCCCACCACGTCCTTGCAGGGGGTCTGGTTCTTGCCCACCATATAGAGCAGGTTGCCCAGGCGTTCGTTTTCCCCGCTGCGGGTATTTTTGACCGTGGCGTCGCCGTCGATGGTGCCGGAGAGGATGCGCAGGAAGGAGAGCTGGCCGGTGAAGGGGTCGGCCAGGGTCTTGAAGACGAAGGCGGCCAGCGGCTCATCGGGGGAGGAGGCACGTTCATTGCCTTCGGCGTCCATGAAGGGAGGACGTTCCAGCGGGGAGGGGAGCAGGGCCTGTACGGCGTCGAGCACGGCCGCGCCGCCCTTGTTTTCCAGCGCGGAGCAGACGAGCACGGGCGTCAGATAGCCGCGCAGCACGCCATTTCGCAGGCCGGTACGCAGGTCGTCGTCGGTCAGGCTGCCTTCCTCAAGGTATTTTTCCATGAGGGCTTCATCGCTCTCCGCGATATTTTCCACGGCCACGTCCCGCAGCAGGGCCACGTCGTCGGTCACTTCGTCAGGCAGGGTGATGGGGGTGGGGACGCCGTCGGGCCCGAATTTGTAGGCGTTGCCGCTCAGCACATCCACATAGCCGGTGAACGCTTCGCCGTCCCGGAGGGGATAGTGCAGGGCGACGGCCTTGACGCCCAGCGAGCTCAGGCTGTCGAAGGCCATGCCGAAGTCGGCGCGGTCGCGGTCCAGCTTGTTGATGACGAAGAGGGCGGGCAGGGATTCGTCACGGACGGCGGTCCAGAGCTTCTTGGTCAGGGGGCGCACGCCGTCCACGGCATCCAGCACGAAGAGCACGCTGTCCACGCCCTTGAGCAGGTAGTCCATATCCCCGGTAAAGTTGCCGTCGCCGGGAATGTCGAGCAGAAAATGCCTGTTCTTGTTCCACGTCCAGGTGGCGACGGCCGGCTGTATGGAGCCGCGGCGGCGGACTTCTTCGGGCTCATAGTCAAGGCTGGTGGTCCCTTCCTCAATGGCGCCCATCCGCGAGATGGCGCCCGTGGTGAAGAGAAGCATTTCCGCCAGCGAGGTTTTGCCGCACCCGCCGGTGCCGACGAGAGCGAACGTGCGTTGAGCATCTACCGGGTTGGACATAGAAAACTCCCTTAGTAATCAGTGTGGCACGGAACCGGAAGGGCCTCAGCCGAGCGGGGCATGGCGCGTTTCCGGCCGCATGCCCGGCAGCGGGGGCCGGCATCGCAGCGCATGCGGTCGGGAAGGGCGGCGCCGTAAGGCGCGGGACGCCTCGACACGCTGTCCCCCCTGCGGGAGGAAAACGCCTTCCGCCGTCCCCGTAAAACCGCATGCCGTGGCAGCGAATGGGCCCGGCATGGTTTTTCTACTGCTTTAAGCATAGCGCGTCGCTGAAAAAAAGGGAAGTCCCCCGGTCAGTGTGGACTCCTTGACAGAAAGTGGGGGAAGGATGACTATAAAAGGATAGGATGTCCCTTCCGGGAGGCAAAGATGATCGTTCTGGCTGCCGGGGCCTTTATCGTGCTCGTGGGCCTGATTTTCAGTTTTCGCATCATGCGGCGCGGCATCGGCTCGCTGGAGAGCAGCTCGCAGCGGCTGCAGGAAAAGATAGACGGCGAGGAACGCCGGATCGCCGAGGACGTGCGCAATATGAGCAGCGCCGAGCATATGGATGTCACCACGGCAGCCGTGCGGGATCTGCTGCGTCTTACGCCGGGCCGGGAGGCCTGCCCCGTGGAGGTGGAGGGCCGCCGACTGGTGCTGCATCTGCCGGAAGGGGATGTCAGTCTGGCGCTGGCCATGCAGGAGGCGTCGTTGCGCTCCCTGCACAAGCGCATCCAGGGGCATGCTGTCTGGCAGGTACGCGGCTGCCGGCGCGATGCGGATTTCCATGATGTGGGATCGGCCATGCGGCATCTGGACCACATCCTGCGCGGACACGAGAAAGAGGCGGAGGAACTGCCGCAGTTCGCCCGCCGTTTTGCGCCTGCGCGCGGCAAGGCCCTGCCGGCGCACCGGCATATGACCGCCGCGGCCGGCCGTCTGGCGCAGGGCAGGCCCGCCGCCAGGGAGAGCCTGCCGGGAAAGTAGGGAGGATCAGGCCGTCGTCGTTTGTTCTCCGGCCGGGAGGTGGAAAAGCGCCTTGAACCAGTCCGGGACGGCTGTCGGACGGCCCTCCCGGTTGACCAGCGCATGCTGGGTGCTGCCGCTGGCCAGCAGGGCGGACTTGTCCTCATTCCACATCTCATATACAAAGACGAGCGATGCACGTCCCCATTCGCTGATGCCGGCATGCACCTGCACCAGATCGTCATAACGGGCCGGGGCCCGGTAACGGCAGCGTGCCTCGCGTACCGGCAGCAGGATGCCGCGCGCCTCGACCTCGCGGTAGCTCATGCCCCGGCAGCGGATGTATTCGCTGCGGGCGCGCTCGAAGATGTGAAGATATTCCGCATAGTACAAAACTCCCATGGTGTCGGTCTCCCCGTAGGACACGCGGTGCGACATCCAGACATCGGAAGCAGGAAAACTGGTATGCACGCCATTGCTCCTTCGCAGGCGAAGCCCCTGCGAGCGTCGTTGTTTGCGCTTGTGCGCTGTGGTCTTCTGCTGGCGCTGACGCTTTTGTGCGCCTGCGCCGGAAAATCGTCGGACGTCAGGGAGCAAGCGCCGCGCTGGCGGCCCCTCGGCCCGGCCGTGACGGCGGAAGAGCCGCGGGAATTCGTCCGCTGGCTGGATCCCCGCAATCAGGATCTCACGTCATGGCGCGAGATGGCTCCTACGGTGCGGAAGTCCCTGCGCTATGTCAAGAGCAAACCGCAGGACGCGCTGGCCGTCAACCGCCCCGGGCTCAGGCTGACCTGGGGGGATATGCGCCGGACGCTGGAGCGGCTGGAAGCCCTGCTGCCGCGCCTGGATGCCGAACCGGGGCTTTTCCTGGCCAATTTCACCTGGAAGGCCGTGCCGCAGGGGATAGATTATTCAGGCTATTACGAGCCTTACGTCCGGGCCAGCCGGACGGCCAAACCCGGGTATCCGCAGGCCATCTACAAGCTGCCGCCGGATCTGGCCGCCGTCAAGCGGCGCAATCGGGGCCGCTATCACGACCGCCGCACCATCGAGGAAAAGCAGGTGCTGGCCGGCAGGGGGCTGGAGCTGGCCTGGGCGGCCGATCCCGTTGACGTCTTCTTTCTGGAGATTCAGGGGTCCGGCCGGCTCATCTTTGACGACGGCACGCAGGCCTTCGTGAACTATGCCGGGCAGAACGGCCACAAGTACAAGAGTTCCGGCCGCATCATGCGGGAGAAGGGCCTCCTGACGGAAGGCCATATTTTCGAACAGCGCGAGTGGTTCAAGAACAATCCGCAGCGGGTGGACGAGATCCTGCACGAAAATCCCAGTTACGTCTTTTTTCGCTTCGGCAACCGCGGGCCCACGGGAGCCATGGGGCAGGTGGTGGACGACTGGCTCTCGCTGGCGACCGACCGCAAATATATCCCGCTGGGCGCGGTGGTGGCCTACGGCGTCAACGCGCCCGACCCGGATTACGGGACCATCCCGCTGCGGGGTATAGGCTTCGCGCAGGACGTGGGCGGCGCCATCAAGCGCAACCGCATCGACATCTTCTGCGGCGGCGGCGAGCGGGCCAATTATGTGGCCAGCCATCTGGACGCGCACGGCCCGGCCTGGGTGCTGGTGGCGCGTTAGAGGCTGTTGCACACTTTCACAGAGTATTTCACCAGTACTCTAAATCAGTCATGCGCGCTCCGCTTGCGTTGGGGGCGAGGTTGGCTCGTGTGTCTGTGTCTTTCCCTGGTCAAAGCGCGCTGGGGAAGGGAGCGCCCCGACGGGCGGCCGCAGGTCGTGTCCGTCAGGCGACGCAGGAGCCTTGCGGGCATCGGCAACGGCGCGAGCGGGTCTCCTTGCCCTCAGACAAGCGGCAAGAGTGCTGACAGGCCCCAGGCAGGGCCGGCGGCGCGCGCCGCCCGCGCGGGCCCTTGTGCGCGGCATGGCGACGGGGAATGACCGGGCGGGTGGCGGAACCATCTGTGGATGCTGCCTGAACGGCGTTGTGAAAGCCGCCGTGCGGCTGCGAAAGTCCCGCACGCGACCTGCGGACACGCGGCCTGACATGCTGCGTACGGCAAATAATGGGGGAGATATGACCGTTTTGATCTGTGGCGGGGCCGGCTATATCGGCTCACACGCGGTGCGGGCACTGCGCGCACAGGGGCGCGAGGTGGTGGTGCTGGACAATCTGTTGACCGGCCACCGGCAGTCCCTGCCCGCGGATGTGCCCTTTGTGGAAGGCGACATGCGCGACCCGGCTCTGCTGGACGCCGTTTTCGGGCGGTATGCGGTGGATGGCGTGCTGCACTTTGCGGCCAGTTCTCTTGTCGGCGAGAGCATGCAGCTCCCCCTTGCGTATTTCAGCAACAATGTCCACGGCATGCAAACCTTGCTGGAGGCGATGGTGCGTCACGGTGTGGCGCGCATCGTCTTTTCCTCATCCGCCGCTGTCTACGGCGAGCCGGACAGCGTGCCCATCACCGAGGACGCCCCCCTGCGGCCCGGCAATCCCTATGGCGAGAGCAAGCGCATCATGGAGAGCATGATGCGCTGGGCCGCCGTGGCGCATGGCCTGCGCTATGTCTCCCTGCGGTATTTCAATGTGGGCGGCGCGGTGGCGGACGGCTCCATCGGCGAGGATCACCGGCCGGAAAGCCACCTCATCCCGCTCATCCTCCAGGTTCCTCTGGGCCGGCGGCCGCATATCATCATCAATGGGGGCGATTACGATACCCCGGACGGGACCTGCATCCGCGACTATGTGGGCGTGGAGGATCTGATCGAGGCCCATGTGCTGGCGCTGCGCCATCTTGAGGCCGGCGGGGAAAGCGCGGTCTTCAATCTGGGCAGCGAACAGGGCTTCTCCGTCCGGCAGATGGTCGATGCCGCCCGTCGCGTCACAGGACATCCGCTCCCGGTGGTCATGGGCGGACGCCGGCCCGGCGACCCGGCCCGGCTGGTGGCCTCCTCCCGCCGGGTGGGGAGAGTGCTCGGCTGGCGGCCGCGTCAGAGCGTGGAGGAGATCATCGCCTCGGCCTGGCGCTGGCACAGCAGCCATCCTGACGGCTTCGGCGCGTAAGCGTCATAAAAATACTAATAATTCCTTTTATCAAAAAGCGGCAAAATTTTTTCCTGCCAGGGCTCTTGCCAAATGGGCGGAGCCTTTTATCTGTCAAAAAACTTAGGAGAACAGTATGAAATGTCATACGCATTTCAAGGACGTTCCCCTGCTTGTCGTCAGCATCATCGCCAGCCTCCTGCCTGGCTTCACCTTGATCAAAACCCGTAACGCGGAGGCGCTTATGCCCGCATCTGCCATGCCGCCCCTCAACAAGAGCGAAGCGGCGGTCATCCTCAACAAGGCGACCGAGCCGCCCTTCAGCGGCAAGTACAACCACCAGGGCGAGCCCGGGACCTACATCTGCCGGCAATGCGGCATGCCACTCTACAGCAGCGCTGACAAGTTTGATTCCGGCTGCGGCTGGCCGAGCTTTGACGCCGAACTGCCCGGCGCCGTCAGGCGGCTGCCGGATGCGGACGGGCAGCGCACGGAGATCGTCTGCGCCAGCTGCGGCGGCCATCTGGGCCATGTGTTCGAGGGCGAGGGCTTTACCGAAAAGAACACGCGGCATTGCGTGAATTCCCTCAGCATGGCCTTTGTGGAAAAGGGCAGTGAAGCGGAAAAGGAGGCCTTTGCCCGTCAGCAGTCCGCAGCCTGACCGCCACGGCCATCGTGGCCGGAGGCTGCTTCTGGGGCGTTGAGGATGCTTTTGAAAAGCTGCCCGGCGCCAAGGAGGCCGTCTCGGGCTATACGGGCGGCACGATGTCTTCGCCGAGCTATGAGCAGGTAAGCACCGGCAGGACGGGCCACGCCGAGGCCGTGCTGATTCGGTACGATCCGTCGAAGTTCAGCTACGAGCAGATCTTGCGCCGCTTCTTTGAGATCCACGATCCGACGCAACTGGACCGGCAGGGGCCGGACGTGGGCAGCCAGTACCGGTCGGCCATCTTCTACGCCTCCGGCAGCGAAAAGCACATTGCCGAGCACCTCATCGACGAGCTGAAGGCTGGGCTACAAGGTGGTGACGCGACTGGAAAAGGCGGGCCCCTTCCATGAGGCGGAAGCCTGCCACCAGAACTTCGCCGCCCGCACAGGCCGGGGAGGCTGCCATTTGCCGGTCAAGCGCTTCGAACAGCGTGCGGCGCAGACGACGTGTGTGGGGAGGGGAGCTCCCCCCGCGACGACAGCCGGCCGGCAGCGTACGGCGGGGTCCCGCTGGAAAGGCTGGGTGGCGCTGACGCAAGGCCGCCATGACGGCAAGACGCCGGAGGAGGAATCCACCGGCGTCATTTTTTCATATGTGCAGGCTCCGGCGGAGACGGCCCGACCGGGATGCCGCAGCGCAGCCAGAGTCGGCCGGTCAGAGGGCGGCAAAACGAGAAAAGCCCGGCAAGGCGGGCTTTTCAGGTACGTCAGGGGAGAAAGGTGGTTAATCAGGGAGCTGGACATCCGTCTGAAAACCGGTAGCCATGCACCGGGCAATGAGCTGGCCGTCGGCATCGCGCACTTCCACGGTGTAGCTCTGGATATGCGCGCCCTTGCGGACGAGGCGGGCTTCGGCGACAAGGGGACTGGATCTCCCGGGCCGCAGGAATTCGATGCTGGACGTGAGGCTGACGACGCCGTTGACCTGTCCGGCATTGGCCGCCGCGCCAAACGCCACATCGGCCAGGGCAAAGATGGCGCCGCCGTGGGCAAGGCCCATGCCGTTCTTGTTGTGTTCCTCAATGGGCATGGTGACGCGGGCGTATTCCCGGCTGGCTTCTTCGATGGTCATGCCGAGATGGCGCATAAGCTTGTCATGCTTGGCTACGTAATTGTTCATGGGTATCCTCTGTGAAGGTTCGCGGCAGGCGGCAAGGGCTCTTGGCGCTGCCATGAAAAAGGCAGGCCGCCGTCGCGGCCTGCCGAAAGGAAAAGGAAGGGGAAGACTAGGCGGATACCTGCTGGATGCCGTCCAGCTTCCACGTCCCGTTATTGTTCCGTTCACGGACGAAGTGCCAGATCTCCCGGGCATTGTTCGGCGTGGGCTGCCGCGGATCTTCACGCAGCAACACGTCGAAATAGACCTGGGCGCGCTCCTCGGGGCCTGCCTCGCTCACTTCCAGCAGCTGGGCATTGACGAGGATGATCTCCGTATGGCTGGGCGTGGGATCCTGCGCCAGCTGCGCGCGCAGTTCGTCCATGACGGCGGGGGTGACGAAGTGGGCGATATCATTCAGGTCGCGCTTGTCCCAGGCGCTCTGGAGGCGATTGTAAGCCATCTTGGCGCCCTGGAGGAATTCGTCGGCATCGAAGCCGGCCGGGAGCCGCGGAGCGTCGGCCTGCGGCGTCGCGCCGCCAAGGGCCCCCCAGGCTGCCTGGGCCGTCCCGTTGGCCGAGGTGTCGACATACTGGCTGGAATGGTCCTGCTGCGGGGCGGACGTCTGGAACAGGCCGCCGTGAGCGCCCGCGGCAGCGGCGGGCGCGGGCGAGGGGGCCGAAGAACCGGCACGGCGGCGGCTGAGGAAGCGGTAGGCAAGGTAGATCACCACGCCGAGGATCAGGATATCCAGAAAGCCGCCACCGGAAAATCCCGCTCCGGAGAGCAGGGAACCCAGGAGCGTGCCGGCCAGCAGACCGCCGAGCATGCCGCCCATGCCGCCCAGAAAGCCGCGGTTGGGCTGGGCGACGGCGTTCTGACGCTGGGCGGTGCTGGGCTGCGCCTGCCGCTGCATGGTCGTGGGCGGAGCGGCCGGGCTGCGCATGGCGGGACGGCTCCCGAAGGAGCGACCGCCACCCATGCGGGCGGCTTCGGCCGTGTCAGGCATGACGACGGCACAGGAGGCAAAAAGGAGAAAGAAGGCGGTGACAAGAGCTTTGAAAGACATGGTTGACTCCCTGAGGGGGTTGGACGACGTCTGGCGACGTCATGTGGATATGTCACTCTTATCTATATAGTCATGGCGTCGGATATGGCAAGGGGCAGGTGGCGGACAAGCCGGCAGGCGCGGCAAAAAGCGGGAAAGGCAATAAATGATGCTGAAGCGCCGGAATCTTGCATATCTGATGTATTTATAACAAAATGTAACGGTGACCAGCCGCCGTACCGCCGTACCGGCGGCGAAGAGAAAGGGGGCCTGCGCTCCGACGTGTCCGCCAGCCGGCCGCAAAACGTCGTATGGCGAAATCTCGTTGTGATGCTTGCCAAAGTATCATCTGTGAATGAGGAATCGTATCATGTTATGGCTTGACAACGGTAGGGATAGGGGTAGAAAGGAAATAAGTAGTTCAAAGAATCACAATGTCAGCGCGGGCGACAGGCGGCAGCCGGGTGGGCTGCCGGAGGTTGTTTGCCGGATCCTGCCGGGCCGCATAATGCAATAGGGGGTTACCAGACAGTTGGTGTATTGCTGCTGACGAATGTGGAGTGATCCGCCCGACGGGCGGATGTGGTGTCAATTCAATTGGAGGAGATGTCTATGACAACGAAAGCAACATTCAATGAAGATAAGGTTGCCCTGTTATTGGGTTCAATCATCTTCATTCTTGCCTTGGGCAAGTTCGTCGGCATCGACGCGCTTGGCTGGGCGCTGAAGATGGGCATGTGGGTGGGTGACCCAATCAAGTGCTGGAGCTCCGCCAGCAAGATCATCCCCGGTGTGGGCGCGCTCTTTGCCACCTATGTCTTTGTGGCGGCGCTGCTTGGTTTCGGCGTGAAGCTGATGAACGGCAATGTGGGCCGTTTTATTGCCGGCTTCACGGTGATCTTCTTCATCGCCGTGGCCTGCTATACCGTGGGCGCCAACGCCTATATCGCGGCCAATCCCACCCAGCTGGAAAAGCAGGGCATCACCTGGGCGCTCGGTCTGAGTACGGAAGCCGGTCTGATCCTTGCCCTTATCATGGGCCTGCTCATCGGCAACGTGACGCCGGGCTTCGCCAACTGGCTGCGTGACGCCTGTCGCCCCGAACTCTTCGTCAAGATCGCCATCGTGGTGCTCGGCGCCGAACTGGGCGTCAAGGCCGCCGGCGCGTCCGCCTTTGCCGGCCATGTGTTCTTCCGAGGCCTGTGCGCCATCGTGGAAGCCTACCTGCTCTACTGGGCCGTGGTCTACTATGTGGCCCGCAAGTACTTCAAGTTCAACAAGGAATGGGCGGCCCCGCTGGCCTCCGGTATCTCCATCTGCGGCGTGTCCGCCGCCATCGCCACCGGCGGCGCCATCCGCGCTCGGCCTGTGGTGCCGATCATGGTGTCCTCCCTGGTCGTGGTGTTCACCTGCATCGAAATGCTGATCCTGCCCTTCATCGCCCAGCAGTTCCTGTACACCGAGCCCATGGTGGCCGGCGGCTGGATGGGCCTGGCGGTGAAGTCCGACGGCGGCGCCATCGCCTCCGGCGCCATCACCGAAGCTCTGATCCTGACCAAGGTGGCCGGCATGACCGGCGTGCAGTACGAACCCGGCTGGATCGTCATGGTGACGACCACGGTCAAGGTGTTCATCGACATGTTCATCGGCATCTGGGCGCTGTTGCTGGCCTACATCTGGACGGCCAAGTTCGACAAGACCCGCGGCGAACGCAGCATGACCTGGGGCGACGTGATGGAACGCTTCCCCCGCTTCGTGCTGGGCTATCTGGCGACCTTCCTGATCATGCTGGCCATCTGCCTGCTGGAACCCAACGGCCCCATCCATCAGATTGGCAACAAGGTCTCCGGCGTGGCCAACTGCTTCCGCGTGATCTTCTTCCTGCTGACCTTCTTCAGCATCGGCGTGGTCTCCAACTTCCACAAGCTGCGTGAAGAAGGCATCGGCCGCCTGGCCGTGGTGTATGTGGTCTGCCTGTTCGGCTTCATCATCTGGGTGGGCCTGTTCATTTCCTTCGCCTTCTTCCACGGCATGCATCCGCCGGTCATGGGCGGCTAGTCATCCCGTGTTCAGTAAAGGAGAACTCTCATGGAAGATAAAGAAGTCAAGCTGCACGAAGAAATCCAGAATATGGAATACGAACCTCTTGATGAGACGGAAATGAAGCTCATCCACTGGAGCTGGGGCCTTGGTGTGGGCCTGCTGGTGGTGCTCTTCCTCATCAGCAAGTTCGTGATGACCGTCCACTAGGCCTCACCGTCACCATCTGATCTGACGAGACCGGGAGGGGATTCCCCTCCCGGTCTTTTGCAAGGAGCGACATCCATGCCCCGTTATCATCTCCGTTTTCTCAAGGGCCCCAATTACACGCTGCGTCTGGCGCAGGAAGCCACCGTGGAGGCCCCGTCCTTTGCCGAGGCGCTTGCGCCGTTCACCGACTGGCCCATCACCGAATCCTACGACCACGCCACGGCCACGGCCTGGAATCCGGGCACCTGCATGTATTATCAGGAGATGTGGGAGGCGGCCCTCCTGCCGGACACGGACGAGGACGGCAGCGCCGGCACGAAAGCCAGGGACGCCAAGGCATGAAGACCTATGTGGTCAGCGGTTGCCTTGCCGGGCTTTCCTGCCGCTATGACGGCGGCAGCACCCCCTTTGAGCCCGTGCGCAGGCTGGTGGAGGAAGGACGTGCGGTGACGGCCTGCCCGGAAAGCCTGTCCGGCCTGCCGGTACCGCGTCCGCCGTGCGAGCAGCGGGACGGCCGGGTCATCATGCGGACAGGGGAGGACGTGACGGAAGCCTTTGAACTGGGCGCCGAGAGGGCCATGCGCATCGTGCGCGCGCACGGCTGTACGGCGGCCATCCTCAAGGCGCGTTCGCCTTCCTGCGGCTTCGGGCAGATCTATGACGGCAGCTTTACCGGGGCCACCTGCGCGGGTATGGGGATCTGGGCGCGTCGCCTGCGGGAGGCGGGCCTCACCCTCTACTCGGAGGATGTGCTCCCCCCTGAGCTCACAGGAGAAACAGACTGAATGCCCTCGCACGGCAGCGGGGCCATCCAACAGGAACAGGGCGCGCTGGAGCGGTTCTGCCGGGAAGCGGCGGCCGCTCCTTTTGCTGCCCATACTGATCAGGCGTGCGGGGGCTGCGTCAGATCGCGGGGGCTGACGGCGCGGCGGCACGCGGGGTGGCGCGGATGCCCCGCCGCTCCAGCTCCTCCACGACCTTGCGGCAGAAGGTGGGCAGCATGGCTTCCGCCTGCGGGCTGAGCTGCATGACCATGCTCTGATAGTCGAAGGGCTGCAGGCCGAAAGCGATGGTTTCCGGGCGATGTCCGGCCAGTTCGCAGGTGACCAGCGTGTCCAGCAGGTCCGTCTGGTGCATGGAATCCCGAAAGCTCAGGCTCTTGCGCAGGTCGTCATTTTCCAGCAGATAGACCGTGCCCGGGGCTTCGCCGCCCAGGACCACATCCAGTACAATGAGCAGATCGCAGGACTGGATCTCCGGCATGAGCATGATGCCGCCGGTCTCGCCGGCCAGGAACTGCACGTTTGCCGGCCAGTCGTAGTGTTCTTCAAGATAGGCGACGGCGCGTACGCCGAAGCCCTCATCACACAGCAGAATATTGCCGACGCCCATGATGAGGATGCGTGGCGGCGTTTCCGGGCTGGGGGAATGCATGGCGCTCCTGAAAAAAAGCGGGGGCCGAAGCCCCCGCCATATTGGGTCGTGTTGCGGGACTACAGCACCTTGAACGTGTGCACTTCATTGCTTTCGCCGTCGATGACGTGAACGGCGCAGGCGATGCACGGGTCAAAGGAGTGAATGGTGCGCAGGATCTCCACCGGGCGCTTGGGATCGGCAACGGGCGTGCCGATGAGGGCCTGTTCGGCGGCGCCCATGGCGTCCTTGGCGTCGCGGGGGCCAAGGTTCCAGGTGGTGGGCACGACCAGCTGGAAATTGCCGATCTTGCCGTCCTCGATGCGCAGCCAGTGCGAAAGACCGCCGCGGGGCGCGTTGACGAAGCCCACGCCGCGCGCGTCCTTGGGGATCTCGAGGTCTTCCACGATCTGCTGATCCTTGACGATGTTGTCCTGATAGATCTTCAGCCAGGCGTCGATCTGCTTGGCGATGGCCAGGGTCTCGATGCCGCGGGCGGCCGTGCGGCCCAGGGTGGAGTAGAGCGCCTCGGGGCCCACGTTGAGGGCCTTGAGCACATGATCCACAAGGGGCTTGATGGCTTCATGGCCCTGGGCGTAGCTCACGAGCACCTGCGCCAGCGGGCCGGTCTCCACGACGGTCTCATTGTACCGGGGAGCCTTGAGCCAGGAGTAGCGGTCGGTGTCGCCCATCTTGGTGAAGTGGGGGACGGTCACGCCATCGTAGGGCGGCAGGGCCTTGTCCCCTTCGAACCAGCTGTGGCGCACATGTTCGGCGATCTTTTCCGGTTCGAACTTCTTGACGCTGGAGAGGTCGCGCTTGTAGATGATGCCGGGTTTGAGCCAGCGGCTGTCGAGCTGGCGTTCGCCGCCCGGAGCCGGGAACTCGCCGAAGGTCATGAAGTTCTCGGTACCGCCGAAGGCCGCCCAGTCCTTGTACTTGCTGGCCACCATGAGCAGGTCGGGGATGTAGACCTGTTCCACGAAGTCGCGGGTCTCTTTGTACAGATCGGCATATTCCTTGATGCGCGCGGGCGTCAAAGACTCGTAACAGGTCACGCCGCCGGCCACCAGGAATTGCGGGTGGGGGTTCTTGGCGCCGAAGGCCGCCATGGCCCGCGCCGTCTTGACCTGCACGCGCAGGGCTTCCAGATAGTGGGCCGTGGCCACGAGGTTTTCTTCCGGCGTCAGGTAGTAGGCCTCATGCCCGCCGAGGAAGTAGGCGTTGGTGAAGGGGCCGAGCTGGCCGGAAGCCACAAAGGCTTTCAGCTTGTCCTGCACGGCCTTGAAGTCTTCGGTCTTGGCCGGGCGCGGCGAGATGGAGGAGGCCAGCTGGGCCGCTTTGGCCGGGTCGGCCTGCAGGGCGCTGGTCACGTCCACGAAGTCGAGGGCGTGCAGATGATAGAAGTGTACCAGATGGTCATGCAGGAACTGCGCGCCCAGCACGAGGTTACGGATGTAGGTGGCGTTGGCCGGGATGCTGACCTTGATGGCGTCTTCCAGCGCACGGGTGGAGCAGAGGGCGTGAGTATAGGTGCACACGCCGCAGGTACGCTGGGTGATGTGCTGGGCGTCGCGCGGATCACGTCCTTTCAGGATGTTTTCCAGTCCGCGGAACAGGGTGCCGCAGCTGCGGGCGTCCTTGATCTTGCCGTTTTCCACTTCCACTTCGATGCGGAGATGCCCCTCGATACGGGTCAGGGGATCCACCACGACAGGGCCGGAATAGCTGCTCTGGGGGGTTTTCTTGTCGCTCATGTGGTTTCTCCCTGGCTAGTTCTGGTAGAAGGGGGTCAGTTCGTCCCAGAAATTGGGTTCGCTGCAGCCGATGCAGGGGTGACCGGCGCGCACGGGCCAGTTGGTTTCGTTGAACAGGGCCTTGGGGCAGTTGTTGAAGGTGCTCGGCCCCTTGCAGCCCAGTTCATAGAGACACCAGCCCTCGCGCGCTTCCCTGGAATTGAAGGAGGGCGCGAATTCGCCGGCCTCGAAGTGCGGCAGGCGTTCGCACTGATCATGCACGGACTGGCCGTAGAACATGGTGGGACGGCCCTTGTCGTCCACCTCGATCTCCTTGCCCTGGAGGAAGGCCACGATGGTCCCCACCAGATTGAGGGGATTGGGCGGACAGCCGGGGATGTTGATGGCCTTGATGCCGAGATCGGCATAGCAGTCATTGACGCCCTTGGCCTGGGTCGGGTTGGGTTTGGCGGCCTGGATGCCGCCGTAGGCGGCGCAGGTTCCCATAGTGATGACGGCCTTGGCCTTGGGCAGGATGCGCTTGCCGATGTCGTACATGGTGTGGCCGGCCACATAGCCGAATTTGCCCATGTCGGCGGTGGGCACGGCGCCTTCCACGATGCAGATGAAGCCGTCCGGGCCTTCCACGGCCTTGTTCAGGGCATCTTCCGCGGCTTCGCCGGCGGCGGCCATGATGGTTTCGTGGTAATCCAGGGAGATGGTGTCCAGGATCAGGGAATCAAGGAAGGGTTTGTATGTGCGCAGCAGGGCTTCGGAACAGCCCGTGCATTCAGCGAAATGCAGATACACCACGGAAGGCCGCTTGCCCGTCAGGGCGGCGGCCACCTGCGGCGCAAAGGCAGGGCCCATGCCCATGGTGACGGCCACGGCCGTACAGAATTTCATGAAATCGCGGCGGCTGACGCCGGCGCTGTCAAGGCGCTGTTCCGCATCTTTTTTGCCCAGTCCCACGGCAATACGCATAAGAGCCTCCTGGCAAGAATGTGTGAACACAAGGCAGAAACGGGCGACGAGCCGAGCGGGCGGCCCGCCCGTCCGCGGCGGAAACGGCATGCTCCGCCGCGGACGCGTATGTCTGGATAGGGTCAGACTAGCCTGTTGGGAAGGGCAGGTCAATAGGGGCATGCTTTTTGGGCGGGGTGTGAAAAAGGGAGCACGCGCCGCGGTTGCCATGCGGCCCGGCCTGACGTAAGATGCCGCTCGATATTTCAGCATGTTCAGCGAGGTTTTTTGCATGAAAGAAGCGTCCCTCTGCCTTTATGCCGGGTACACGCCGGGCAATGGCGAACCGCGCGTTTTGCCCATTGTCCAGAGCACGACCTTTACCTATGCTTCCACAGCGGAAGTAAGCAAGCTTTTCGACCTTGAGGCCGAGGGCTTTTTCTATACCCGCCTCGGCAATCCCACCGTGGACGCGGTGGAGAAGAAGATCGCCGCGCTCGAGGGCGGCGTGGGCGCGCTGTGCACCGCGTCCGGGCAGGCCGCCAACCTGCTGGCCGTGCTCAATCTGGCTCGCAGCGGCGATCATATCGTCAGCACGGCCAGCATCTATGGCGGCACCTTCAACCTCTTTGCCGTGACGCTCAAGCGTATGGGCATCGAGGTGACCTTTGTGGATCAGCACGCGCCGGACGCGGAGATCGCCGCGGCCATCCGCCCGGAAACGAAGGCCGTCTTCGGCGAGACCCTGTCCAATCCTTCCATGGACGTGCTGGACATCGAACGGCTGGCCGGCATCGCCCATGCCCACGGCCTTCCCCTCATCGTGGACAATACCTTCGCCACGCCCATCCTCTGCCGGCCGCTGGATTTCGGCGCGGATATCGTGATCCATTCCACCACCAAGTACATGGACGGCCATGCCGTGCAGATGGGCGGGGTCATCGTGGACGGCGGCCGCTTCGACTGGACGGCGAGCCCGCGCTTCCCGGAATTCGTGGAGCCGGACGCCTCCTATCACGGCCTCGTGTACACGAAGGCTTTCGGCAAGTCGGCCTACATCGTCAAGGCACGGGTGCAGCTCATGCGCGACATGGGCGTCTGCCAGACGCCGCAGGGAGCCTTTTACATCAATCTGGGGCTGGAGACCCTGCCCATGCGCATGGAAAGGCATTGCGCCAATGCCCTGCGGCTGGCCCAGTGGCTGAGCGGGCACGACAAGGTGGAGGAAGTGCTCTATCCCGGGCTGTCGTCCAGCCCCTGCCATGCGCTGGCCAAGAAGTATCTGCCCCGGGGGTGCGGCGGTGTGGTGTCCTTCACGCTCAAGGGGGGGCGTGAGGCCGGGGCCCGTTTCATCGACGCCCTGGAGCTCATTTCCCTTCAGGTGCATGTGGCCGACATCCGTACCTGCGTTCTGCATCCGGCCAGCTCCACGCACCGTCAGCTCAGCGACGAGCAACTGGTGGAAGCGGGCATCACCCCCGGCATGGTTCGTCTGTCCGTCGGTGTGGAGCATGCCGACGATCTGCTTGCCGATCTCGCGCAGGCGCTGGACAAGGCGTAGGATCGGGCAGACCGGCCGTGTCCCCGCGTGGCATCCCCCGCCGGCGCGGCTTCCCGTCAGCAAAGCAAAAGGCCCCGTTTACGGGGCCTTTTTTCTTCATGGCGGGAAGGTGGCGGGCTATTCCACCAGCCTGTCGGCCACCTTCTGCAGTTCCCTGAGTTCTTCGGTCAGCGCCTGGGTGGATTCGGTGGCCTGCGACATGGCGTCGACCAGTTCCTTGCTGATGGTGTTGACCTCTTCAACGGCGTTGTTGATCTGGGCGGAGGTGGCGGACTGCTCCTCACTGGCGGAAGCGATGAGGCGCACCATATCCGCCGCCTCGGTGGACAGCGTGACGATGGCGGCCAGATGATCGCCGGAGGCGCGGGCCAGTTCGGTCACCTGATTGATGCCGCCGACGGCCTCGTCCACATTCTTCATATTGGTGACAGCATCGCGCTGGATGCCGCCCATGGTCTTGTCCACCTCGGTGGTGGCGGCCATGGTCTTTTCGGCCAGCTTGCGGACCTCGTCGGCCACCACGGCGAAGCCGCGGCCGGCTTCCCCGGCGCGGGCGGCCTCGATGGCCGCATTGAGCGCCAGCAGGTTGGTCTGGTCGGCGATATCGGAGATGACGGTCATCACCTGCGTGATGTTCTGGGCCTCGCCGTGCAGATGCTCCATGTCCGCGCGCAGGCGCAGGGACTTTTCCTGCACGGCATTGATGGCCGTGACGACGTCGTTGACGATGCCCTGTCCTTCGCTGGCCTTGTCGCGCATGGTGGCGGAGTGGGAGGCGGCGTCCTCCGCGTTCTTGGCGATGTTGAGGACGGCGGCGTTCATCTGTTCCATGGCCGACATGGTCTCGGCCATGCGCTGCGAGGTCTGGCGCGAGGATTCGTCCGCCTTGGCGATGAGCGTGAGCACGCTGCCGCAGGCCGTATTGGCCGTGCTGATGCGGGTGGTGGTCTCGCCGGCGGCCTCCTGGATGCGTTCGGCCGTTTCTTCCATATGGCGCTGTTGCCGGGTGATCTCCGTGAAGTCCAGCCAGACGACCAGCGTATCCCGGACGTTCTGCTGATTGTCGAAAATGGGCGTGGCCACGACCGCGCCGAAGGCTTCCCCCTTGCCCGGGATAGTGAGGTGGCGGTTTTCCCGGAGGGTCTTGCGCGTTTCCACACAGCGGCGGGCAATGTCGTCATCCGCGCCGATGAAGGCGCGCATATTCATGTTGACGTAGCTTTCCGGCTCGCCCTTGTGGGCGAAGAGATCCAGCATGGGCGCGTTGACGAAGCGGATGACCTCCTCCGTATCGCAGACCATGACCGGCGTGGGCATGGAGCTCAGCACGCCCCTGGAGAAGGCAAGCTGCGCCACCAGCTTGTCCAGCATGCTGTCGAGCGCGCGGGCCAGTTCGCCCACCTCGTTCTGGGCCGTATCATGCAGACGGGAGGAGTGGTCGCCGTCCATGACCTGCCGGGCAAAGCGGGCGGTGTCGGCCAGGGGGCGGCAGATGCCGCGCCGTACGAAGATGAATGAGTAGACCAGCGCGCCCGCGAGCAGCAGCAGGGTCACCGTCAGCAGGGTGATGCTCCGCATGACGCGGGCGCGGCTTTCCTCCACCTGAGCGGCGGTGCGTGCGGAAAGGAGACGGAAGAATTCCTTCAGCGGCTGCATGATCTTGTCCGTCTGGCGGGTGTAGTCCTCGCCGAAGACCAGCAAGCAGGCCAGTTCCCTGTCCGGCGCGCCGGTGACGCTCTTGCCGTCCGCCGTGGTGGTGATGCCCTTGACGGCGTTCATGGCCTTTGTCTCCAGGACCACCAGCGCGTTGGAAAGGTCGTTGGCCTGCTTGACCAGCGCGAATTCCTGCTCGGTAAAGCCGTTTTCACGCATGAGATCCGTCAGACTGACCGTGCGCCCGGGGGCCACGGCCTTGTCCTGCGAACGGGGGATTTTGCCGGCGCGCTCATCCACGATGGCAAGGTAGGCCGTTTCGTAACGCGCATCGCCGGTGACGGCGTATTCGCGTACGTTGCTGGTCAGCATCTCAGAGGATTGCATCAGCTCGTTGGCAAGTTGCAGGGCGACTTCTTTCTGCCGGTTCATGCGGACGTTGCCTTCCACATCGCGGTAGAGAGTGCAGACAAGCAGGGCCACGCAGCAGATCAGGACGAACATGATGCCATTGACAAGGCTGGTCGAGCGCGAAATGGTCATACGGGCTTCCCCCAACGTTATATGACGTTCTTATCGGCGTACGCGGGGAAAGCATTAGCGATGAATGCGCCAGACGTGCGGAAAGGCCCGGCACGGCGGAGCTCCCGCATGGGGGCCCGCCGTGCCGGAGTATCGGAGGATGCGGCCGTGCCGGAGAGAGGGCGGATCAGGCGGCGGTGGTATTGACCTGCATCTTCCAGATGCCACAGGGGCAGACGCCGGCGCAGATGCCGCAGCCGATGCAGCGGGTCGGGTCGGACGCGTAGGTGGCGCTGCCGTCCGCCTCCACCGTGCGGCTGATGGCCTGTTGCGGGCAGGCCGTCAGACAGAGACTGCAATCGCGGCAGGTGCCGCAGCTTATGCAGCGTTCGTAGTCGTGGGCCGCATCGGGACGCTTGTCCGCCGGGCAGGGCGCGAACCAGGCCGTGTGCAGGCTGGCGGCCGGTACGCACTGGCGCTGGGTACGCGCGGCCTCCGCGACCGTGCCGCGCAGGCGGGCGTCCACGGCCTCGGCGACGCGCCGGCCGGAGCCGATGGCGTCCACCAGCAGGCCGGGCCGTACCACATCGCCCACGGCAAAGACGTTGTCCAGCACGCTGCCGTCGGCGGCCGGCGAGAGCCAGTCGCGGAAGCGCGGGGCCGTCTCGGGCACGAAGTCCAGTTCCGGCGTCTCGCCCACGCTGATGATGACCATATCCGCCGGGAAGAGGCGGCCTTCCTCGTCCACGAGGCCCTGTTCCGTGATCTCCCGGGTGCGCACCGGCCAGACGATCTTGCCGCCGAGGGATTCGATGTGCGCCATCTCATGGGCAAAGGCGGCGGGCTTTTGCACGTCGATGCAGGTCACGTCGCGCGCGCCGCAGGCAAAGGCCCCGGCAGCCACGTCCATGCCCGCATTGCCGCAGCCGATGACCACCACCCGTTCGGGCACGGCGGGCGATTCGCCACGGTTCACGGCCTTGAGGAAGTCGATGCCCGCCACGACGCGTTCCTTGCCCGGCCAGGGGAAGATGCGCGCCTTGTGGCCGCCCGTGGCGACGATGACGGCATCGTGCTCCTTGCGCAGGGCGGCAAAGCGTTCGGCATCCACCCGGCAGCCGGTGCGGATGGTCACGCCGGCGTCGCGGATGCGTTGCAGTTCCGCGGCCAGCACATCCTCATCGAGCCGGGCATGGGGGATGACCTGCCGCAGCTTGCCGCCGATCTCTTCGTCGGCTTCGTAGACGGTGACAGCGTGCCCCTTGTGCACGAGCTGCCAGGCAGCGCTCAGGCCGCCCACGCCGCCGCCGATGATGCCCACGCTCTTGCCGCTGGCCGGGGCGGCGACCGGCAGCGCCGTTTCGGCGGAGAGCCGCCCCAGCGCGCCTATCTGGATGGCGTCGTCCAGCTGGTTGCGGCTGCAGGCGGTCTGGCAGAGATTGGGGCAGACATGGCCGCAGACCGAGGCCGGGAAGGGGCTGTGCTCCAGCACGAGGCGCAGCGCCTCGTCCACGCGGCCCTGGCGCAGCAGGTTGAAGCGGCGCTGCGAGGGGATGCCCGCCGGGCAGGCGTGCTCGCACGGGGCGTCATGGCGGGCGTTTTCCCAGACGGGACGGCGCAGGCGGTCCGCATCATGCACGACAAGGCCGCGCACGCTGAAATCATCCGGGCAGACGTCGCTGAAGATGCCGTTCTCCACCCAGCGGTTACGGCGGAAATCGTGCATGTCCGGCAGGCCTTCATGGCTGTCCGCGGCGTGCGGGGCGGGCAGAATCTTGCGCCAGTGCTTCCAGACGGTGAGCTCCCGGCGCAGGCGCGGCCGTTCCACGGCATCGAGGAAGGCTTCCAGTCCGGCATCCAGAAAGGCGATGTCGTCCTCGTCCAGCGGATGCACGGCCACATCCGGCGGCAGGTCGCCCAGCGGGCCGCGTACATAGATGACGCCGCCCACCATGCCCACGCAGGGGCGTTCGCCCAGCACGCTGGAGAGGGTCTGGCTGTTCCAGCCGCAGACCACGGCCTTGCCGCCGCCCATGAATTCGAAGGAAAAGCTGCCCACGCTTTGCAGCACCCAGAGTTCGGGAGCTTCATAGAGGGGGTCGTGCTTCATGAGCGAGCCGGAGCGGGTCCCGGCGCGTCCGCCGATATAGATGCGTCCGGCGGCGGCGCAGTGCCCCGCCGTGTCCCCGGCGTCGCCGCGCACGATGATACGTCCGCCGGCATTGAGCCAGCCCACATCGGCCGGGGCCGGGCCGTTGACGATGACCTCGGTGTCCGGCATGCACATGCCGCCCACGCGCTGGCCGGGATTGGTGACCACGAAGCGCAGGGGGCGGCCTTCACGGTTCCAGAGCGGCCCGCCGATGTCGTGCTGGCCGGAGGCTTCGATGACGAAATCGGTTTCGCCGCGTTCCACCGCCTCCTCGATGCGCAGGAGCAGGTCCTGTGTGGAAAGGCGCTGGTGTTCATGTACGGTCGTCAGATGCAGCATGACAAATCTCCGTCAGCAGGCATAGGAAATATGCAGGGTATCGGCCACGTCCTTGCTGGTGGCAACCAGCGCGTCGGAGCGGCCCACGGGCAGGGAGCTGTTGCCCACCGGGGCGAGCAGCTTCCGCAGTTCGTCGTCAAAGGTCAGCATGTAGTCAACGATGTTCTGCGCGCCCCTGTCCACGTCCAGCCGGCGGACGAGGCGCGGGTCCTGCGTGCAGATGCCGGAGGGGCACTTGCCGGTGGAGCAGGCGTTGCAGCGGCCCTGCTCGTTGCCCACGCAGCCCAGGAGCTGGATGAGCAGCTTGCCCATGATGATGCCGTTGGCGCCCAGACAGATCATCTTGAAGGCGTCGGCCGCGGCGTTGCCCGTCATGCCCATGCCGCCGCCGGCCCAGAGGGGGATCTGGCCCTGCAGACCCTGCGAGACGGCGGCAAGGTAGCAGTCGCGCAGCTTGGAGACGATGGGATGGCCGGTGTGGTCGAGGGAGATCTCGTTGGCCGCGCCCGTGCCACCCTGGATGCCGTCGATGAAGAAGCCGCCGCAGATGCGGTAGGGGTCGCGCAAAAGGTTGTTGTAGACCGAGACCGAGGTGGCCGAGGCCGCGCACTTGATGGCCACCGGCACGCGGAAGCCGAAGGCCGCATTGAGCGAAAGGTGCATCTTCTGCACCGACTCCTCGATGGAATAGAGGCCCTGATGGTTCGGCGGCGAATGGAGGGTGGTGCGCGGCACGCCGCGGATGGCCTGGATGTGCGGGGCCACCTTGGCCGCGGGCAAGAGGCCGCCGTCCCCCGGCTTGGCTCCCTGACCGATCTTGATGAGCACGCCCGCGGGGTCGGTCTTCATGCGGGGCATGGCCCGGATGATGCGGTTCCAGCCGAAGTGGCCGGACGCGATCTGCAGGATCATGTAGCGGAGCTGGTCGGATTCCAGCAGGCGTACGGGCATGCCGCCCTCGCCGGAGCACATGCGCACGGGCAGGCCGCAGACCTCGTTGAGGTAGGCCGTGGCCAGAGCGATGGCCTCCCAGGCACGGGTGGAGAGCGCGCCGATGCTCATGTCGCTGAAGATGACGGGATATATCCAGTGTACGGGCGGCGTGCGGCCGTCCAGCACCAGATTGTCCCCGTCGCGGCGCAGGGGCAGGTCCCGTACCGGCATGACGCGGCCCAGCGGGGCGCGCATGTCGAAGGTGTGCCGCTCGGAATCCAGGGCCGGGTCGGTCATCTGGCTGATGCGGCCCACCACGATGGCGTCCAGGGTGCGCTGGGTGTTGAGATTGGTGCGGCCGCCACGCTTGAGGGGACCGCCGGCGCGGGCCAGCAGGGCAAAGCGGTTGTCCGGGTTGCGAACGGGCCGTATGGCCCCGTTGGGGCAGACTTTTTCGCACATGCCGCAGCCCACGCAGGCGCGGGCGAACTCGGCGCGCTGCCGGATGACCGGGCGCGGGCGGTGCTCCTGCCGCGGCGTGGGGAAGGGCCCGTCCGACAACGGCAGGCTGTGCCGCCGCACGCTTACCTCGATGGCGTCAAAGGTGCAGGCGGCCACGCAGGAGCCGCAGAGCGTGCAGCTCTCCTCCTGGTAGTCGATCTTCCAGCGCAGGTCGTTACGCCCGATGTCCTGTGTTCTTACTGCTTCCATCTCTGCACCGCCAGGTCGTTGTCGATGAGCACGAGTTCCCGCTCGTTGGGGTAGATGTCCTTCGAGGCGTCGCGGCCGGGCATGATGGCGTTGAGGCCGCAGACTTCGGAGGCCATGGCCACCATGCCGTCGTCAAAGCCCACCACCACGGGGCGCAGCTTCTTGGAGTCGCAACAGGTCAGCATGCTGCCGTCGGGCAGCAGGCCGATGATGGCGTTGGGGCCGTTGATCTCCAGATGGGCCAGCGATTCGCGGATATGCGTCAGCACCGCGCGGTCGGGGCGGTTCTCCACCTCGGCAAGGGGCAGGGGCGTGATGACGTGCTTGAAGTAGCGCAGCGGCCACTTCAGCTCGTGCAACACATAATGCAGGGTGTAAAGGAAGTTCTGCGAGTCGGACTCGAAGCCCACATAGCCCCGGTGCAGGGACTTCTGGAATTCCTTGTTCTTGGTGAAGAAGGTGTTCTCACCGTTGGCGCAGAGGGTGTAGCCCTGCAAAAAGAAGGGATGGGCCGCGTAGCGCACGATGTCGTAATTGGTGTTCTGGCGGCACTGGGCCACGATGTTGCGGGCCAGCAGGCGGGAGTCGTCATCCCAGAGGCGGAAATAGGTGGCGATATCCGCCGGATCGCCGATTTCCTTGAGGGTCAGCACGTCCGGCCAGAAGGAATAGACGTAGCCCGCATCATGCCGCTCCAGCAGGTCACGCAGGGCAAGGCGCGTGTCCACCAGCAGCTCTTCCCGCTCGGCCCGGCTGCGGTAATGATACACCTCGGGATAATCATAATTGCGGAAGATGTACCGCGGCATGGCCTCGATGCGCAGACCGGGACGCCGATCCACGTCCGGCACCCATTGCGCCGCCTGCACGAAGCCCCGCTGTTCCATGTAGTCGTTGACCAGCTGCACCCCCTGCGGCGTACAGGCCAGCGAAAGCAGCGGCTTGTCCTTGTAATGGGCAAACACGCCCTCCAAATCCTGCATGACCAGCGCAAAGCCCGAATTGTCATGCCCTTCCTGTTGCGGCAGCATGAGCTGTAAGGCCGCCGACGGCGCAAGAGGCGTCAGGCTCTTGATGGATCCGATTCTGCACATATGTTCGTCCTGTGGCGGCCCGCGCCCGCCGAGTTCGGGAGAACGGACGCGGGCCGCGTGTATGGTTTGCGTTCACAAGATTTCGGTTGGATTACATTCTTTCCACCCGCTTCAGAACGAGTCCATAGGCAAGGAGATCCCCATGCCCGCTCCCGAAAACTCGTCCGTACAGGCGGGAATCCCCTGCAACGGCTTATTCCGGCACGATTTCCTTGAATTCGTCTCCATAGCTGTCCTTGACGATGCCATGTTCCTCGAGGAGGACGCACCAGCGGCGAATGGTGCCGAAGATGACAAAGAGCATCATGACCATGACGAGCAGGCTGAGGAATACCAGCAGATACTTGTCGTTGGGGATGTATTGGTAAAGGATCAGCCAGATGCCGGCCCAGAAGGTGATGATGGTCATAAAGACACCCGGAATGCCTGTCATGAGGGCATACCCGCCCTTGTTCATACGAAGCAGGACGGTGGTGCCGATAAGCAGGGTCACTGACGCAAGCAGCTGGTTGCTGATGCCGAACAGGGGCCAGATATTGCTGATATCGCCGCTATACACAAGGTAACCCCACGCGCCGGTAAAAATGAAGCTGGTTACGAAGACGCTTGGCCACCAGTTCTTGTCTCCCCAGCGGGGAGAAATCTTGCCAAGCATTTCCTGCAGGAAAAATCGTCCCACACGCGTGCCAGCGTCCACGGCTGAAAGGATGAATACGGCTTCAAACATGATGGCGAAGTGATACCAGTAGGCCATCAGGTGCTGCATGAAAGGGATCCTTGAGAAAATATGAGCCATGCCGACAGCAAGGGAAACGGAACCGCCTGGGCGGTGCATCAGATTTTCCCGCACTTCCTGTTCCAGAACAGGAAGCTCCTGGACCTTCATGCCAAGCGCGTTGAAGGCCTGCTCGGGCGAATTGATGGCAAAGTAGTCCGCGGGGATGAGCACACAGGCGGCGATCAGGGCCATAATGGCCACAAAACCTTCCAGCAGCATGGCGCCGTAGCCCACAAAGAGCACATCATGCTCCTGGCCAATCATCTTGGGCGTGGTGCCGGTGCCGATGGTGGCATGGAAGCCGGAGAGCGCGCCGCAGGCTATGGTGATGAAGATGAAGGGAACGACGGGCCCCCCCACGATGGGGCCGCCGCCTTCAATGAACTTGGTGAATGGCGGCATGTTGAAGTGCGGCATGACGAAGATGATGCCGATAGCCAGTGCCAGAATGGTGCCCACCTTCAGGAATGTGGAGAGATAGTCTCGCGGCAGCAGCAGGAGCCAGACAGGAAGGACTGAGGCGATGAATCCGTAGATCGGGATCAGGATGGACATGGATTTTTTGTCGATGTCCAGCCAGCCGAAAATTTCGGGATGAGCGGCGACCACGGGGCCGGAAAGCAGGCACAGCGCCAGCAGGATCACGCCGATGATGGAGGCCCCCAGCACATCGCCCTTGCGCCAAATTTGCATGTACAGTCCCATGATGATGGCGATGGGGATGGTTGCCGCCACGGTATAGGTGGACCAGAGGCTGTTGTGCATGGCGTTGACTACCGCGATGGACAGACCCGCCAGCGTCAGGATCAGGATGGCGAGCACCGCCCAGGCGGCCACGGCGCCGGTAGTCTTGTCGATCTCTTGACTGGCGATATAGGCCAAGCTCTGGCCGCGGTGGCGCACGGAGCAAAACAGTACCACCATGTCGTGGACGCCACCCGCAAGGACGCATCCGATCAGGATCCAGAGCATGCCCGGCATATAGCCGAACTGGGCCGCCAGTACGGGCCCCAGCAGCGGGCCGGCTGCGGCGATAGCCGCGAAATGATGCCCGAATAGCACAAACTTGTTGGTCTGGATGTAGTCGTGCCCATCCGCGTATTTGACCGCTGGCGTGGGACGGGCGTCATTCAGGTTCAGGACTTTGCGTGCGATGAAGAGTCCATAGAACCGGTAACCGATGGCGAAGACGCATAGTGCGGCAAAGATGATGGTGACGGCATTTATGCCTGACAGGTATTCCATAAGATGCCTCCAAATTGTGGAAGTCCAGCAGTGATTTGACAGTAGGCGATATCCCGGTTGCCGTTGCTCGGCATGGCATATTTGAGCGGATACCCCAAAAAAACGCGCTTAATGCGTCCAGAGCAATTCGGCATAGGTGGGCAGGGGCCAGAGCTCGTCGTCCACCAGCATTTCGAGCGCGTCGGCGTGTTCGCGACAGAGGCGCATGGCCGGCAGCACGGTGTCGCGGGCCACGCGGGCCATCTCGTGCGCGTCCGTGGCGGCGCGGCAGATGGCGAGGGCTTCGGCCAGGCCGGCCGCCGCCTGCTGGAGCTGGCCGGCGTGGGAGCGCAGGGTGCGGAAATGCTCGTTTTCAGCCTGATCGTCCTCGCTCACGGCGCGTACATGCATGAGCAGGCGGGCGGCGCTGTCCTCAGCGCGGCGGGCGGCCGGGAGTATCTGGCTGCTGACCATGCGCAGCAGCACGTCGCCCTCGATGCGTACGGTCTTGGCATAGTTCTCGAAGAGGATCTCCTGACGGGCCAGGATCTCCCGTTCGCTGAGCACGCCCGCCCTCAGGAAGACCTGCATGACGTCGGCGTCGCTGTAATGTTCAACGGCGGTGACGGTGTCGGGATAGTTGGGCAGGCCACGGCTGGCGGCTTCTTCCTTCCAGGCTTCGGCATAGCCGTTGCCGTTGAAGACGACCGGCGAATGTTGACGGAAAAGGCGCGGCAGCAGTTCCTGGAGGGTCGCATTGAGGGTTTTGCCCGCTGCCGTGGCCTTTTCCAGCTCATCGGCGATGTCCTGAAGGGCGCAGGTCATGGCCGCATTGAGAGCGATGTTGGCCGGAGCCACGGACTGCGAGGAGCCCACGGCGCGGAATTCGAACTTGTTGCCCGTGAAGGCGAAGGGGCTCGTGCGGTTGCGGTCCGAGGTGTCGATGGGCAGGGGCGGCAGGCTGGAGACGCCGATCTCCATGACGCCGCTGCCCGTGTTGGGAGCGGGCTTGCCGGTGATGATGCCTTCGATGACGCCGGTGAGCTCCTGCCCGAGGAAGACGGAGATGATGGCCGGCGGCGCTTCATTGGCGCCGAGGCGATGGTCGTTGCCCGCGCCGATGGCCCCCAGACGCAGGGCCGCGCCGTGCAGGTGTACCGCCCGCAGCACCGCCGCAAGGAAGACGAGGAACTGCGCGTTGTCCTGCGGCGTGGAGCCGGGATTGAGCAGGTTGTTGCCTTCGGAGTCGGTCAGCGACCAGTTGTTGTGCTTACCGCTGCCGTTGACGCCGGCAAAGGGCTTTTCGTGCAGCAGGCAGACGAAACCGTGCCGCGCGGCCAGATGGCGCAGCATGTTCATGGTCAGCATGTTGTGGTCGCAGGCGATGTTGGCTTCCTCATGGATGGGCGCCAGCTCGAACTGTCCGGGGGCCACTTCATTGTGGCGCGTCTTGGCCGGGATGCCGAGCTTTTGCAGTTCGCGTTCCACATCCTGCATGAAGCTCATCACGCGACCGGGGATGGCGCCGAAATAATGATCCTCCATCTCCTGCCCCTTGGGGGAAGGCGCGCCCTGAAGGGTGCGGCCCGTGAGCATGAGATCCGGCCGCAGGGCCGCCAGACGGCGGTCCACCAGAAAATACTCCTGTTCCGGGCCCACGCTGGCCCGCACGCGCTGCGCCGTGTCATTGCCGAACAGGCGCAGGATGCGCAGGGCCTGCACGGAGAGGGCATCCAGCGAGCGCAGCAGAGGGATCTTGCGGTCCAGCGCCTCGCCGGAATAGGCATAGAAGAAGGTGGGGATGTGCAGGGTGGCGCCGTTGTCGTTGCGGATGATGAACACCGGTACCGACGGATCCCAGGCCGTATAGCCGCGAGCCTCGAAGGTGGAGCGGATGCCCCCCGAAGGGAAGGACGAGGCGTCCGGCTCGCCGGAAATGAGCATCTTGCCCGAAAATTCGTTGATCATGTGCCCGTCCGGCGTGGGGGACAGGAAGGCGTCGTGCTTTTCCGCCGTGAGGCCGGTCATGGGCTGGAACCAGTGGGTATAGTGATCCGCCCCCATTTCGATGGCCCAGTCCTTCATGGCATTGGCCACCACATCGGCAATGGCGGGATCGAGACGACCGCCCTCGCTGATGATGCGGGCAAGGCGGCGGTAAACGTCCTTGGGCAGGCGCTTACGCATGGCGTCAAGGCCGAAGACATGGCAGCCGAAAACATCCGCGCCGTCGGTGGCGTTGGCATCGTTTACGTCAGACAGGCGCAGCGGGGCGGTGGACAGGGCTTCCAGCAGGGCGGAACTGCGTTGATTTTTCACGGGAATCCTCCGGGGTGGTGAAACTCGGCGGAAACGCATACGGGGTATGCCGCCGTTGTCTCCCTTTAAGCAGAAAGCATGCCAAACAAAAAAATATTTTCAACATACTGAAATAAAACAATTTTTATTTTTCTAGGCAACGCATGCGTCTGCATGTGCCCCCGGTGGTCGACATTTTTTGACTTTTTTGTAGAAAAAAGAGCGTGGCCGAGGCGGGATCCGTGGGCCAAGCGCTAAGTTATGCATGTAACATTACGATTTATAATATAAAAAAATAATATACAAATTTGTTGTTTTTTGTGTGGCATGGCAAATAAGCTACATAATCGCAGAAAATGTGCGGTTCTCAGCCAATCAGCGCGGATGGGCGGCGGCGACAAGCCGCATCAGGGGGAGACTCTGGGATGTGGGCAACAGGTCCGCGGGATGTCGCGGGCAGCAAAAACGGGCGGCATCCTTACGGATGCCGCCCGGCTGGCATTTGTTCCGGGATCGTCTGGTCCGGTGCGCGAGCGGCGGACCCGGGTCTCGCTGATGGCGGTACGGTCCGTCCCCGTGCGCTGCGCCGGCCCGTCCTCAGGCCGGCATATGGCGGAGTGTGCGGCGGTTCCGCGGGCCTGGCGGGACCGATGCGACGGCTGCCGACCGCGTTATCCCGGCGTCAGAAACGGTCCATCAGATGGTGGGCTTGCCGCAGGCCTTGAGATAGGCATTGACGGCATCACGGCCGCCCACGAATTCCATCATTTCGGGCCAGACCTTTTCCATGGCGGCCTTCTTCCACTGGTCTTCGTCTTCCAGCTGGGAGATGACGACGCCGTCCTTGATGAGCTGGGCCTTGGCGGCGTCGGCTTCCCTGATCTGATAGTCCAGCACGGCCTTCTGGGCCACCTTGCCGCCTTCAATGATCAGCTTTTGCAGTTCGGGGTCCATCTTCTGGAACACACGTTCGCTGATGATCATGGGCTGGAGCTGGTAGGTGTAGTGGACTTCGGTCAGATACTTCTGGTTGGCTTCCTGGAACTTGTTGGCCCGAAAGCCGATGTAGCCGTAGCACTGCCCGTCCACCACGCCCTGCTGGAGCGCCGTGAAGGTTTCGGCCCAGGAGATGGGGGTCGGGCTGCCGCCGAAGGCCTTGTAGGAGGCGATGAGCACGGCGCTCTGGGGCACGCGGAACTTCAGCCCGCGCATGTCGGCCATCTTGGTGATGGGATGCTTGGAGTTGGAGATGTAGCGGAAGTCGGTGTAGGTCCAGCACAGCACGCGGAAGCCGGCCTTGGTGGCGTAGCTGTTGAGCAGTTCGGCCGGCGCGCCGTTGGTGCCCGTCACCACTTCATCAAGATTGGCGAAGAGGTAGGGCAGCGTCAGGATGCCCAGGCGATTCTCAAAGGGCACGAGGTTGGCGATACCCGCGATGGTGATGGGCAGGGAACCCTTCTGCACATTGCGCAGGCACTCGGTCTCGTCGCCCAGGGAGGCGCTGTAGAAGCACTCTACCTTGACCTTGCCCTTGGTCTTTTCCTCGATGAACTTCTTGAAGGTATTGCCCACGACGCCCATTTCCGAGTTTTCGGGGTCACCGGCGCCGATGCGCAGGGTGAGCGCCTGTGCCGTGGTGCTCCACAGGAGACAGACGGCCAGCAGCAGGGGGATGGCCTTGATAATCCTCATAATCGTCCTCACTGGTTGAAGGAAAGAGACAGGGATGTCCCCGGGCCTGGAAAAGAAAACGACCTCCTTTGTTAAATATTTCACTATTTGATACTGAAATATTAATATGTCTTTAAGATATATTTTTATGGTATTTTTTTACGCTTTTGTTGTATATTTCATACATTTTTCCGGCTTTTTTTGTCAATATCTGAGTGCATGATATTTTTTAATGCTAAATGATGCATTATTATTATTTTGTAGTATATGAAATGTTTTTTCAAAACTTTGATTTATTATTTTTATATCAGGTAGTTAGGAAAAAATAAAAATTGTATGACAGGCGCGCGGTGAAGAGGATCCCGCAGCGGGAGCGCGGCCGCCGCCCGACTCCTCGCGCGGAGGTCGGCGAAGAGTGCAAAGAGTGTACGACATGGCATATGCCGACAAAAGGGAATGAGGGAGGCCGGAGCATGCCGTCCGTCGCGTCAGGATGGGCGTGCCGCCCGGAAAAGGCGGGATGACAGGGATAAGGAAGCGGAACCCGGGAGGAAAGCGGGGCAAGCCGCGGGAAAAGCGGCTGGAGAAGCAGCCGTGCCGCAAGGCCGTTTTGTGTTTGTGGGTGAGGCATCAGGGGGGAGAGGGCGGACGCGCCCGGCGGCTGCGGCGTGCCCGGAAGGGGGGACGCCTCAGGAGGGGGAGGAGGCGAGGCAAGCGGTCGCGCGGTGGAGCGCAACGGCGCAACGGACGACATGCACCGGCTGCTGATCCGGACGCACGGCATGCGGACAGGAGGTTGTCGTATGCGGCGAGCGAAAAAAAGCCCCTGCATCGGCAGGGGCCCGGGGGTCAGGCGTCGGCCTTGTCGGATTCCTCGGCGGCGGCCGGCATGCGAAAACTCTGATAGCGCAGATGGTACTTGCGCATGCGCAGTCCCATGATGCGTTCGGTCAGACCGAGGGCCTTCGCCGCCTTGCCCATGTGTCCGCCGGAGGCGGTGAGGGCCTCCACGATGCAGGAGCGTTCCAGCTCGGCAACGCGCTGGGGGAGGGTGGCCGCATGGGCGGGCAGGATGCAGCAGTGTTCCGGGGCGTCCGCCTGCGCGGCGCGGTATTCGCCATGCAGCGAGAGCGGCAGATGCTGGGGAAGGATGATGTCTTCCCTCCCCATGAGCAGAACGGCGCGCTCCATGACGTTTTCCAGTTCCCGGACGTTGCCCGGCCAGTCATAGCGTTGCAGCATGTCCATGACCGCCAGCGAAAGGCGGACATCCTCCCGGCCATTGGCCCGGCCAAAGCGCAGGCCAAAACGGCTGGCCAGGGGCAGGATGTCGTCCTTGCGTTCACGCAGGGCCGGCAGACGGATGGGAAAGACGTTGAGGCGGTAAAAGAGATCGCGGCGGTAGGTCCCCGCCTCCACCATGCTTTCCAGATCGCGGTTGGTGGCGGCGATGATGCGTACGTCCACATGCAGGGTATGCGTCCCGCCAAGACGTTCGAAACAGCGTTCCTGAAGCACGCGCAACAGCTTGGCCTGCACCGGGAGGCTCAGCTCCCCCACTTCGTCCAGAAAGAGCGTGCCGCCGTCAGCCAGTTCAAAACGACCCTTGCGCAGACTGCTTGCGCCGGTGTAAGCGCCGCGCTCGTGCCCGAACATCTCGCTCTCAATGAGATTTTCCGGCAGGGCGGCGCAGTTGAGCGAGATGAAGGGCCCGGACGCCCGCGGACTGGCCGCATGGATGGCCCGGGCCGCCACCTCCTTGCCCGTCCCGGATTCTCCCTGCAGAAAGACGGTCGTGCCCGCATGGGCCACATGCTCGATCTGTTCCAGCACATGCCGCATGACGGGCGAGGAGGTATGAAACATTTCCGCCAGCGGAGAAGCGCTGCTGTTCGTGTCATCCATGAAGCGCTGCCCCTCAAAGGCCGCATGGCCGAGCAGGGTGGCGATGATGTGCAGGAGATCCATCTCTTCCTGAAGGACAGGCTGAGGGGCCATACGCCGATCCACGGACAACGCGCCCACGGACTGCCCGTCGATCTGGATGGGGACGCAGAGAAAGGAGATGGCCTCGTGCTGGAGGTCGCGCGAGCCTGTCCTGTTGAGGAAAAGCGGCTCGCCGGACACGTCGGCGACGCACATGGCCTGCCCTGTCTGGATGACGCGGCCGGTGACGCCTTCGCCGCGGGCGTAGCGTCCGCGCAGGCGTTCCGTTTCCTTGAGGCCGCAGGAGGCCTCGATGCGTATTTCGCCGGTGGCGGGCGAGATGAGGGTTACGCTGCCGCGCACCACGGGCAGGGTACGGCGAAGGCGCTCAAGAACGTTTTCCAGTGCGTCGCGCACCTTGCCGGGGGCGCGCATGATCTCGGCGATGTCGCGCAGCAGGCGCAGCTTGGCGGCATCGCTGACGGCGGACGCCATCGAGGAGGGAGGATGCGTCATGTGGTTGACCAGAGCTAAAGGGTGGAGGGGACGATGGCGCACTTGACGCAGCCGTCCCGGCGGTGGGCAAAGACATCATAGGCCGTCAGGATATCCCGCAGCGGAAAGGTATGCGTGATGAGCGGCCGGGTATCAAGTCGCCCTTCCTCGATGAGACGAATGAGCCGGGCACTGTGGACGGCATCCACGCCGCCGGTCTTGAAAATGAGGTTTTTGCCGTACATCCGGGGCAGGGGCAGGGTCTGCGCCGTTTCGTACAGCGCCACCAGCGCCACGCAGGCATTGGGCCGGGCGGCCTGCCAGGCCAGGGCGAAGGTGGCGGCGGAACCGGCGCATTCAATGACCGCATCCGCTCCCCGGCCCCGCGTCAGGTCGCGTACCCGGCCGGCAACTGCCTCGGTGTCCGCATCGTCCGGCACAAGGATAACCTCGTCGGCCGCTCCCATGCGCTGTGCCAGCGCCAGGCGCTCGGGGAGCCTGTCCACGGCGATGATACGCGCCGGCCCGAAGAGGCGGGCGCAGAGCATGGCGCAAATGCCCACAGGGCCCGCCCCGATGACAAGCGCCGTGTCGCCGGGGCGGATGGCGGCAAGTTCCGCGCCAAAGTAGCCGCTGGCCAGCACGTCGCCCACCAGCAGGGCGGACAGGTCGTCCACGCCGTCCGGCAGAGGATCAAGCCCGTTGTCGGCAAAGGGGACGCGCACATATTCCGTCTGGCAGCCGTCGATACGGCAGCCCAGCTCCCAGCCGCCGTGTTCGCAATTGTTGACGAAGCCCTGCCGGCAGAAAAAGCACTGGCCGCAGAACGTCTCTACATTGACGGCAACGCGCTGCCCCGGGCGGACGCGGTGGACCTCGCCGCCCACCTCCACCACCTCGCCCACGAATTCGTGCCCCAGGATCACGCCGGGACGCGCACGGGGCACGCTCCCATTGCAAATATGTAAATCGCTGGTGCAAATGCTGGAAAGACGGACGCGCACGATGGCATCCGTGGGCGCTGCCAGGACGGGGAGGGGGCGCGTTTCCAGACGCAGCGTGTCGACAGCCGTGAAAACCAGGGCCTGCATGGTGGACGGCATGGGACCTCCTTTTGCCACGTCGTCTTTTTCGCCCCATAACATCGAAAAAAAGGAGCGCTTTCAGGCTTCATGGTCCAGAAAGGCGGACACTGTCAAGTCCGAAAGCGACGGGCACGGCAGGCAGAGGCGGAGAAAATCCCCGGCAGCCGGAGAAAATGAAGAAAAAAAGAAAAAAGGGACGCCCGGATGGACGCCCCAGCAAAGGGTGATGTGAGGAGGTCGTCTAGCTGCGGTGATTGGCTTCGTCCACCACCACGCGCAGAACGCTTTCGTTGATGTTGTGGGTCATGTTGACGCCGGCAAGGTTGCCGTCCACCCAGATGATGCGGGCGGGCGTATCATGCAGGATGCGGGCAAAGGGCCCGTCGGCGCTGTCCATCTTGACTTCATCCTGTTCGCGCAGGCTCGGCGGCGTATCGAAGCGCAGCCGGAAGCCGGAGATGCTGGCGTCAAGGATGGTGGCAAAGAAGGGCACGCCGGCCATGTTGGAGACGCGCACGGTATGCACTTCCGTGATTTCGAAGCGCTCGTCGCCGCGGCGCTCGCTGCGCATGGCGTCGATCATGTGCCGCAGATCGTCGGAGAGCTTGCGCAGCTCCTGCGCATGGCTGGAGGAATCGTGCATGTTCTGCGTGGATATCTTGGCCTGTTCGGAGAAGTTCTCCATCTTGCGCAGCACATCTTCGCTGGCATGCGCCTGATCGGTCGTGACCTGGGCCACGGCGGCGATGTCGTTGACGGCTTCGCCGATGACGTTCTGGATGTTGCTCAGACGTTCGCCGGAATTGTCGGCCAGTTCGGTCGCCTGGCGCGTCAGGGTGACGCACTCCTTGGTGGCCTTGGAGCTCTCCCGGACGCTGTTCTGGATGCCCATGATGGAGCCGGCCACTTCATCCGTGGCATGCATGGTCTTTTCGGCCAGCTTGCGGACTTCGTCGGCCACCACGGCAAAGCCCTTGCCGGCCTCCCCGGCGCGGGCCGCCTCGATGGCGGCGTTGAGGGCCAGCAGGTTGGTCTGATCGGCCACGTCCTTGATGAGTTCGAGCACGTTGCCGATGTCCTTGGCCTGTGCATCAAGCGAGGCCATGCTGTCGGCAACCTTGGAAGTCTGCTCGTCCACGCGCGTGATGCAGGCGATGGTACGGCGCACGACCTCGTAGCCTTCCTGGGCTTCCTTCTGGGCGGTCTGGGACTTTTCCATGCTGAAGCTGGTCTTGAGGGCGGCATCACGCATGGACTCGGCCATGGCGTGCATGCTCTCGGCGGCGGAGACGGCTTCCCGTTCCTGTTCCGTAGCGACCTTGCCGGTATTTTCCAGCTGCTGGAAGAGCTGCTGGAAGGCCTCGGTCTGGGTGGTGGAGATCTCCTGCGCGTGACTGGCGGACAGATAGATACGGTCGTTGAGCTGGGCGATGCGGTTGCGCTGCTCGTACATTTCCGTCAGGTCGTTGTGCAGGGTGAAGACGCCGACCAGGGTTCCGTCAAGATTGAGCAGGGGCGAAAGATCCATGACGATGTGCTTGGTCTGCTGGCGCATGTTGATGAAGGTGCGCGCGTAGCCGAGCACGGGCTTGCCGCTGTGCAGCACATCGTCGCATATGGTCTTGCGGGAATCGTCATTGTAGAAGAACTGGCTGACGCTGACGCCGAGATAATCCTCGGGATGTCCGTCGCGTCCCCAGAGGTCGAGCATGAGCTGATTGACAAAGGTGATCTTGCCGTGCGTGTCGCAGATGGCGAGCGGGGAGGTCATGCCGCGCATGAGGCCTTCGCTGACGCCCAGCTTTTCCTTGATGATGGCCGACGTGGTGTCGAAGGCCTTGGCCAGGCGGCCGATCTCGTCGCCGCGGTCGATGGCGGACGGTTCGAAGATGCCGCGGGCGGCCTTGTCGGCCACGGTGGTGATGCGGGTGAGCGGCTTGCAGATGTTGCGTACCAGCAGCACGGAGATGAGAATGGCGAAGACGATGTAGACGACAGCGGCGGCGGAGGCGAGGCGCAGGGCATTGTTGACGCTGGCGGCCAGATGCTGGAGCAGGCCGTCCTTGGAGTCGGTCAGCAGGCTGCGGGACTGGGAGAGGAGCTTCTGGACATCCGCAAGGAGGGGCAGCGTATTTTCCTGCAAATAGGCGCTCGCCGCCTCATGCCGGCCGGCATCGACGTGTTCCTTGATGGTGTGGGCCGAGGCATGCAGCCTGGTATGGACGTCATCCACCTTGGCAAAGATGCCGCGGATGCCGGGGACCTCTTCTTCCAGCTCCTGGCGCTGCGGGCCGTGGAACCATTTGCCGAAGTCGCACTGCCGGCCGTCGGTGGGCACGCCCAGAGGAGCCTTGCCCTGCTGGAGGACAAAATTCTGCACTTTCATCGCCCATTGCAAATGGGCTACTTCCGCCGCCAGCAGCGCGCCGTCCCTGGAGGGCTGACTGAGGATCTTGGCGTCCTTGTTGACGATATCGAGGTAGAGGAGCATGGCCCCCATCGTGATGAGGAAGAAAAAAATGAACGCACAGAATGTGGTATACAGCTTCTTGCCGACAGAGATGTCAACCCAACGCATGGAATCCTCCAGTTCACAACGTGGCAGGCGCTGCCGCACGCTGCCTCGTACAGGCAATTTTACCAACTATACGCTTTATCGCCCGCGGGCTTGCTTCCTTTATGCCTGCGGGGGATTTTTTGTCCCATCGCCGGGCATGATACCGTGTGAGCGGCGCGGAGGCAATGCGGATGCCGTTCGCCGTTGCGGCTGGCGGCGCAATTTTTCTTGCCTTGTCCTCTGCGAGCTCGTAAATGTGATGGGAAGGACGCAGATCATCCCGTCAGGGGATGATGAGGAGAAAGGATATGCCGCGGTTGTTCTGGCGATTGGGCGTGCTGGTGGGAACCTTGTGCCTGCTCTGCTTCGGGGAGGCGGGCCGGGCGGCCCCGGTGCGCAATGACGCCCCCGCCGCGCCCATGCACTTTTTTTTGCCGGAGAATTTGCGCAAGGACTATGCCGCCCAGCGCGTGGTGCGGGTGGGCTGGTTCGATCAGCATGCCGTCTTCAGGAGGAACGGCGGCAAGGTGTGCGGCTATGCGCCGTCCCTGCTGGAGGCCATCTCCCGGTATACCGGCTGGCGCTTCGAGTGGATCGCCATACCGTTCGAGGAGCTGGCGGAAAAGCTCGACAGCGGCGAGATCGACATATCCTGCGGCATTTCCTATACGCCCGAGCGCGCGCGGCGGATGACGTTCTCCAAACTCCAGGCCGGCTTTGAGATCACCACCCTGCATGTGCCCTTGCAGAGCAATGTCCATTACATGGAGTTCAAGGACTTTGACGGCATGCGGCTGGGGTTTTTCAGCGGGGCGTACGAGCAGGACATCTTTCGCCGTATGGGCAGGCAGTTCGACTTCGATTTCAGCATCGTGGAATTCGAAGAGAGCCTGCCCATGCTCCGCGCCGTGCAGGACGGCACGGTGGACGGCTATGTGGACGGCTGTCTTTCCGGGAAAAACACCAAGGTCGCCGGCACCTTTGCCATCGAGCCGTTTTATTTCGTCTCCCGCAAGGGCGATACGGTGTTCATGCCCCGCATCGACGAGGCCATCCGGCAGATGCAGCTTACCAGTCCCCGTTTTTTTTCCGCCCTGTTCGACAGTTTCCTCAATGTGGGCAGCAACGTCGCCATCTCCCTTTCCCGCGGCGAGGAGGAATGGCTGGCCGGCAAGCCCATGCTGCGCATGGCCTACAGCCGGGAGCTCCAGCGCATGAACCCCCGGGCCGGCCCCTTCCTCCAGCGGCTCGCGCTGGAGATGGCCGGACGGGCCGGCATCAGGCTGGAGATGGTCCCGGCGGACAGTTATGAGGAATGCCTCGCCATGCTTCGCAGGGGAGAGGCCGACCTGATCAGCAACGTGCCGCCGTCGGCGGACTTTGCGCGCCGTTTCGGCATCTTCGTGGGGCAGCCCTATTACAATGCGCCCATCTCCCTTGCCGTGGCCGGGAAGGCCAGGCCCGGTACGGGCCTGAGCATCGCCACCACCCGGGAATTCCTGAGCGTGGAGGAATCCTACCTGCATACCTATCCCGCCGATCGCTTCGAGCAGTACGCCACGCCTGAAGAATGCTGCGAAGCCGTGGAACGAGGGGAGGCGGACGCCCACCTGACCACCTATCCCGGATCGTACGCGCCGCCCAATCTGCCGCGGCGGCACGCCTTCAGCATCACGCAGGCCTTTTATCCCATGGCGTTCGGCTTCGGGCCGCACGTCTCGCCCTACGCCATCTCCATTTTCGACAAGAGCATCCTGGCCCTTTCCGGCGGTCAGGTGGAAACGCTGGTCATGGATCATGTGCCGCAGACCATGCAGGAGATGCTGATCGGCGTCGTGCACCGCAACATCCTCTGGATCATCGCGGGGGGGATAGTGCTGGGAGGGCTCGTGTTCTGGCGCAGGGGCAGGGCAAATCAGAAGCACCTGCATGCCCTGGAAAAGGTCGCCTACACCGATTCCGTCACCGGCGGCATCAACCGCGCCCGCTTCTTGCTTGAGAGCGATGAACTGCTGCTGGGCAGCGCGGAAGGTTATGTGGTGGTGAGCATCAATATCCGCAAGCTCGTGCAGATCAACCGTTCATGCGGATACGGCAGCGGTGACTGGACCATACGGCGCTGTTACGCGGAGTTGCAGAATCTCACCTCCGGCCGGGAACTGGCGGCCCATGTGGGCGGGGGACGCTTCCTCTGTCTCTGGCATTGTCTGGAGGACAGCGACGTGGAAGCCCGCCTGAACACCTTCTTCCATGCCGGGGCGGCACTGGGCGGCGAGCTTGGGCATGCGCTGGTGCTGGTCTGCGGCATCGCCCGCATCCAGAATTTCGAAGGCAGGGTCGCCCCCTTCGTGGTGGCCGCCGAAACGGCCCAGACCAGCATCGGCGACAATACCTACAAGTCTTCCTACGTCTTTTACAATACGGAGATGGACGCCATCGTCCTGCGCATGGCCGCGCTGGAGAACCGCATGCAGGCGGCGCTTGGCGCCGGAGAATTCGTGGTGCATGTGCAGCCGCAGATACAGCTTGCCTCCGGCAACGTCAGCGGCGGGGAGGCCCTCGTGCGCTGGATGCCGCCGGACGGCAGCAAGATCTATCCTGATGAGTTCATTCCGCTGTTCGAGAAAAACGGCTTTATCCGCGAACTGGACATGTATGTGCTTGACCGCGTCTGCCGCTGGCTGCGGCAGCGGCTGGACGAAGGCCGGCGGGTAGTGCCCATCGGGGTGAATCAGTCACGCGCGCTGTTTTTGACGGACACCTATTGCGAACAGTTCCTCAGTGTGCTTGAGCGGCATCACATCCCCCATGACCTTGTGGAAGTGGAGGTGACGGAGTCCCTGGCGGGCTTCAACGAGGAACTGGTCGTGGCCAACCTGCAAAAGCTCAAGTCCTGGGGCATCAAGGTGGCGCTGGATGACTTCGGCAAGGGCTATTCCTCGCTGACGGCCCTCCAGGTCTTTCCGGTGGATGTGCTCAAACTGGACAAGGAATTCCTCTCCGACAAGTCCAGTCCGGCCATGGTGGAGTCCCTCGTGCATCTCGGCGGCAAGCTGGGCCTCAAAGTGTTGTGCGAAGGCATCGAGACGCTGGAGCAGCTTCGTTTCCTGGCCGGCATAGGCTGTACCTACGGGCAGGGCTATTATATCGCCCGGCCCATGCCCTTTGCCGACTTTGAGGCCTTCCTGACCCAGCGGGCCAGTCTGTAGGGGGACGCCCCTTCTTCCACCACCACCTCCTCCTTCTCTTCCTTCCCAGGGCCTGGCGGATTCTATCTGCCGCTTGTTTTGAGGGAAGGAGAGCCCTCGTGCTGCCGTCGATGCTCGCGGCTTCCCGCGTCGTGACGGGAAGGGACGGTCTTCCGGTCACCGTCTGCACGGGAGTGCCAAGCCGTTTCGCGGCGAGGCGAGAAAAGGCGTGCTCGTCCTCCTCCCAGGCCCCCCATCCCTTCCCAACGCGTTTTTACCGGGGAAAAGTCGGAGACACGAGGCCACCCCGCCCCCAAAGACAAGCGGAGCGTGTGCGGCTTATTTTTTCTTGTCTTTTGAAATTTCTTTGTAAAATTTGTGTCAGCAGCCCCTAGTTCACGCGCTGCTCGCGCGAGTCCCTCTCCCGCCGTTCTTCGGCCTTGCCGAGGAGGGTGTCGGGCGCATGCCCGTCCAGGGGAAACTGGGCAATGCCCACGGCAAGATGGCAGCGCAGCAGCCGGGAGCCGATGCGCAGCGGTCCGTCGAGCTGGCGGCTCAGGGCCGTAAGCAGGGGGCCTGTGGATTCCCGTTCCACCAGCAGGCCGAAAATGGCGTTCCCCGTCCGGTAGAGCCGCGCGGAGCGCGGCATCTGCGAACGTATCCGCTGGGCCACGACCTGAAGCAGGCGGTCGCCGGCGTCGTAGCCGTATTCCTCGCACAAGGCGATGAAGTTGCTCAGGCCCAGGCTGACGAGGCAGAACTTTTCCCGCGCGGTGATCCAGGTGCTCACGTCCTGTTGCAGGCTCGCCTTGTTCTGACAATGGGTGAGCGGGTCGTGACAGTCCATGTCCGCCAGGAAGCCTGTCTGCGAGATGTGCTTGAGCAGCCAGTAGGCAAGGATGCTGAGCAGAAGACTCAGGAGAACGGCCACACAGTAGATGCTGGCGGCGTACCACGGCTGGATCCAGCCGGTGCGCGGCTCTATGGCCAGGGACCACTGGCCGTTGGGCAGGATGCTGCTGATCTCCAGCGGATCGACAAGACTGTCGTACGAACAGCCCGCAATGGAGACCGGCGCGCCGTTTTCGCCATTGCGCCGGAACAGGGCAAAGCGGAGGTTCGCCTTGCTGCTGAAGGCGGGCGCGAGATTGGCCAGAAAATTGTCCATCTCCACAACGGCGATGGCAAAGCCCCAGAAGGCGTCGCCATGCGCGCCGCGATATACGGGAAGACGGCAGAGCAGGCCCGACCCGCCCTGCCGCAGGGGATAGGGCCCGTAAATGCCCGGCAGCCCGGAGTCCCGGCTTTGCATGGCCTCCGTCTTCTGGGCGGGGTCGACAAAAAGATCCAGCGGCGTTACCTCGGGTTGCGGCGGATAGCTGTACAGGATGCGGCCGTCCGGGGCCAGTTGCAGGGAGCGTATCTCCCGCAGCACCATGACGCCGCGGGCGCTTTCGTCAAAATCCGTCACGCCGCCGTCGGGCAGGACGCAGCGTTCGGCCAGCAGCCGCATGGTGTTGAAGATATTCTCCACCTGTCGCGTCAGGTAGCCGAGCTGGGACTGGGCGATACCGTAGCAGTGCTGCCGCTCCCGCTGTTCCAGCTGGATCAGCACGACACGACAGCAGGCCAGACTGACGGCAAGCAGCAGGAGGAAAATACCCGCGAGCAGCCGTTTTTTCTTGATGGACATGTGGCCTCCGGCCCGTGTTTCCTTTCAGGGTACGACCGGGAAGGGGAAGGTCAATGTGTGGGGCGCGGGCAGGTCGGAGGAGAGGCAGGGTCGCCCGGACTGACGGTGCGTTTTTTCGGCGCGGGCATCCGGCGAGCGCCGTCGCGAGGAGCGCTGCCGGAGGGCGTCAGCCGCGGCGATGTCCCTGCCGTCCGGCCAGGAGGGCGCTGCACAGGAAGCAGCCGCAGGCGACAAGGATGATGGTCGCGCCGCTGGATGTGCCCAGCCAGCTTTGCGCCGAGAGCAGCAGCCCGGCAACGCCGCTGAACAGGGCGACACCCTGGGCCCACCAGAACATGCCACCCGCGCTGCGGGCCAGGTTCCGTGCCGTCGCCGCCGGCACGATGAGCAGGGCCGTAACAAGCAGGACCCCCACGGCGCGCACGGCCATCATAACCACCAGAGAAAGCAGGGCCGCAAAGGCGTATTGCCAGATGGCCACCCGCACCCCCTGCGCCCCGGCCATGACGGGATCGAGGGCGATGAGCAGCAGGCGGTTGAAGCCGATGACGGCAAAGAAAAGCACTGCCAGCGCCAGCAGCGCCAGGAAGCCCAGTTCGGCGGGCGTGACGGTCAAAATATCGCCGTAGAGGAACTGCGTCATGTTGCGGGCCATGCCCGGAGTGCGGCTGACCACGGCCAGGCCGAAGGCCACCACGGCGGAAAAGACGATGCCGATGGACGTATCCGCCGAAAGCAGACTGCCCCGGCGCACGGCCATGATGCACAGGCCCACCAGCACGCCGAACGCCGGCATGGTGAAGAGCGGATCAAGCGAAAACAGCAGACCGAGGGCCGCACCCGCAAAGGCCGAATGACCGATGGCGTCGGAAAAGAAGGCCATGCGAAAGGTGATGACGCTGACGCCGAGGGCGGCGGTCATGGGCGCCAGCAGCAAGATGGCCAGCATGGCCTGTTGCATGAAGCCCACATGCAGACAGTCCAGCGGCAGCCGCCCAAGGGCGTTCGCCACGGGCAACATGTCGGGAAGCAGGGCGGAAAGGCTCTCCAGCATGGCTAGCTCCCAGGGCGTATCGCCACGTTGCGCGGGTCGTCCGGGAGGAAGGGAGAGTCCTCCGCCGGCGCGGGAGGGGCCTCTCTTCCTCCCGGGCCCCCCATTCTTTCCCCAGCGCGTGCTTGCCAGGGGAGAGACGGCGCATGTGGCATACGCTTTTCCATAATTATGTGTGATAGTGGTATCTTTTTATTCTGTTGGGATTTTTTTGAAACATGTGTGCTAACCGGCCCTGCCGGGGGCCGTTGACGCTGCCGGGCAGGCAGGCGCATCCGCGCTGTGGCAGTGCGCCCCGCACTGGGCGCAGGTCTCGTCCGGTTCTTCGCACTGTTCGGGGTACAGATGGATGGGCACGCCGAACAGGGCCCGCAGGGTCGGGGCGGTCAGCGCCGCGTGCGGCGCGCCTGCCCGCAGCAGAGAGCCCTTGAGGCACAGTACCTGGCTGGCGTAATGGGCCGTCAGCGACAGGTTGTGGCTGACCATGATCAGGGTGAACCCCTGCTCCTGGCGGGCGGCGGTCAGGACTTTCCAGAACAGACGTTCGCCGCTGGCGTCCACCCCGGCCGCCGGTTCGTCCAGCAGCAGCAGGCGGGGCCGACGTGCCAGCGCCCCTGCCAGCAGCACTCGCCGTTGTTCGCCGCCGGAAAGGTCGCCCATGCGGCGATGCGCCAGATGGACGGCCTGCACCATGTCCAGATGGCGGCGGGCGTGCTCGCGCGCGGCGCCGGTCATGCCGAGCCAGAGCGGCCGGCGTCGGCCGGTCAGCGTCAGGAACTCCAGCACGGTCAGCGGCAGGCCCGCGTCAAGCTGGACGTGCTGCGGCACATACGCCATGCGCGGCGGGTCGCCAAAAGCGGGGAAATCGATCTGCCCCTCGAAGGGGATATTGCCGATGATGCAGAGGAGCAGCGTGCTCTTGCCCGCGCCGTTGGGCCCCACGATGACCGTACTGCCGCCGCGGGGGATGTCCGCCGTGACGTCCTGCAGGATGGTCAGTCCGTTACGGCGTACCGTCAGACCCCGCAGGCGTACGGCCGTATCAGTGGGCAGGGGAGCTGGCAAGGCGTTCCTCAAGCAGGCTGACATTATTTTGCATGACGCGCAGATACTGGTCGGCGGGGACATCCTCGGGGCCGGAGGCCAGGGTGTCCAGACAGAGCAGGGGGATGCCCGACTCCTGCGCCAGCAGCTGCATGGTTCTGTCCGTAAACTGGCGTTCCCCCAGCAGGAGGCGCGGCTCCTCCCGCCGGACATCGGCAAGAAGCTCCATAAGGCGGCTGGCCGACGGAGCGTCGGAGGAGGTCTCCTGCACGATGCCCAGGATGTCGAAGCCGGCGTCCGCCGCCAGGTAGATCAGGGCATCATGCTGCAGGAGGACGCGCAGCCGCCGCCCCTGCGGCGAAAGCTGCCGGAGGCGCTGCTCCAGTTCGTCCATGCCGGCGGCAAAGCGGGCGGCGTTTTCCGTATAGGCGGCGGCATGGGCCGGGTCTCGTCGGGCGAGCTCTTCGGCGATGCGCTCGACCATGAGCGCCGCAAGGTGCGGCCCGGCGAAAATGTGGGGATCGATTCCGCAGCCGGCGGACGTCTGCTCATGCGCGTGCCCGTGACCCGGCTGCCGGCAGATCGTGGCGGCGGGGAGCCGGCCGGCATAGTCCTCAAGGGCGGCGGCAAGTTGCGCGCCGCAATCCAGCACGTCCGCCCTGCGCCGGGCAAGGGCGTCGTGGAAGGCCTCCTCCAGGCCCAGACCGTTGATGACGACAAGATCGGCCTGCTCGAGGTGCAGCAGGTCGGCGGGCGTCGGCGCATAATCATGGGGGCAGCCGGTGGCCGCCGCCACGAGCAGCCGGATGTCGACATCCGGCACGCCGTCCGTCACGGCCCGCGTGAGCAGCCATACCGGGTAGGTGCTGGCCAGCACGCGCATGCCCGGCGCAGCTTGCGCGGCGACCGCAGGCTGCGGGCAAAGCAGGAAAAAAACAGACAGCAGAGCGGCAATGAGGAAGGAGGGGAACATCATGGCTGGCCGAGAGGTTGATGGTGATTTTCCCTTTCTTTAGGGAGTGCCCCACGGACTGTCAAGCAAGCGCCTGCTCCAGGGGACATGGCGGTCATGGTCTCTGTGGGGGGAAGGGGAACCCGCTCCCGCGCTGGCGGAGGGGGTTCCCTTCCCTCCAAACAGACAGCGAATAGTGGTAACAGGCCCTGACAGCGCCATTCGGCCGCGCGTTGCTGTCGATGCCTGTAAGGCTCCTGCGTCGCCTGACAGGCACGGCCTCCGGCCGCCATTCGGTCGCGCGCTGCTGTCGATGCCCGTAAGGCTCCTGTGTCGCCTGACGGGCACGGCCTCCGGCCGCCATTCGGTCGCTTTCCTTTCTCCCAGTCCTTCATCCTTTCCCCGGCGCGCTTTTATCAAAAGGGAAGATGAAAGGGAGGAGCAGCGCGAACGTCTGCCCTTCATCTGTCCGGTTTCCCGATGGAGAAGGAAGAGGCGTTGTCTCCAGAGGGCAAGTCGCAAGGGGAAAGGGAGGCTTTTTCGTCGCGGGAAGGCGGTCTTGCCGGACTTTCCGCAGGGTGCGTACCAGGCGACCGTCCCGGCGGCTGCCGGCGCTTGGCAGAGGCGGGCGCTTTCGGTAGGCTTGCCATATGCCAGCAACAGCAGTCAGCAGAGAACATTTGACGGTACGGGCGGGACCGCAGTGCCCGGGCGGCGCCGCGCCGCTGGTCGGCGTGGTGCTGGCGGGAGGGCTCTCGCGGCGCATGGGGAGGGACAAGGCGCTCCTCACGCTGTCCGGGCAGGCAGGCCAGACGCTGCTCGCGCAGGCTGTCGGGCGGTTGTCGGCCCTGTGCCCGGAAGTCTGGGTCTCCTGCGGCAGCGGGCGGGGCTATGCCGGATATGTCTGCGTGCCCGACGCGCCCTTTGCGGCGGCGGCCGGCCAGGCGGGGCCGCTGCCCGAGCATGCGCGGTCCGTGGCGGGAAGCGGCCTCGGGCCGCTGGCCGGGCTGGCGACCTGCCTCGCGCGGGCGCGGGCGCGGGGCTGGGCGGGCATGCTGACGCTGCCCTGCGACATGCCGCGGCTGCCGGAAAGCCTGCTGCGCGATCTCCTGACGGCGGCCGTCGGGCGGGAAACGGCGCTGGCCGTCTTCTACCGGACGCCGGGCGGCTGGGAGGAGCCGCTGGCCGGCGTGTACCGCTGCGGCGCGCTGCCCTTCCTGACGCGCGCCCTGCGGACCGGGCAGCGGCGCGTCCGCGACATCTTGCCGGACGAGGCCAAATTGCTCGTGCCCCTGCCGGAAGCGGCGCACAGCCTGTTTGCCAACTGCAATACGCCGGAGCAGGCCCGCGCGCTGGGGGTGGACATTCCCGCTGCCGACGACGGCACGGCGGCGCAATAACTCCTGGAGTCGTTCCACGCCGACGTCCTGTGCCGTCAACGCTGGAGAGCACGCGTGCTCCAACATGCCAGCGCGTAACGAGAGCACTCCCGCGGCGAGGCTCATCCATCCTCTGCATGGCCTGCGCCGGAGACGGGATGACGGACGCGGACGCTTTTCTGGAAACAATGTTTGCCCAGTACGGATGTTTCCTGTGACCGGCGGGCGGCGCGCGTCGGCCTGCTGTCATCCTGCGTTTCCGTTTGCCGCCGCTTCGGGCGTTCCGGCGATGGGGAGTCGCACCCGTCGCCTCTCCGCCGACCGGGGAAGCCTGCCGCCTTTTTCCTCTTTTATATCGCCGGGGGACTGACAAGCGAAGGGGCGGCTTTCGCGCCGTGTCGTTTTTTCATCCTTCCCAATAAAGCGCGGTGGGGAAAGGGGTGGGGGCAGAGCCGGGGGGCCCCCTCCCCCAGAAAACATCAGCCCGTAACGCCGTGGGCGCTACGGGCCGAGAAAGAGCTCGATCCATCCGGTCTACTGGCTGTTGAGCTTCAGATAAAGGTCGCCCTGCCAGGGGCCCACGCGCTTGCCCAGGCCGCGCAGGCGAACGGGTTTGCCGGGGACGAAATCCGGCGGGAGGGTGATCTCCACGGTGACGAGATCGTTGCTGAAGCCACGCCGGATGCGCAGGCGGATACGCCGGCCGGGCACGAGGTTGCTGGCGGGCAGGGTGAATTCCTGCTCCTCGTCGATCTGCTGGCGCAGCCAGCCCTTGACGGCTCCGGCAACGCCCTTGCGCAGGCTGATACCGGGTTTCTTGTCGCTCCAGGTGACGGTGACTTCCTGCGCGTCCTCCTTGCGGATGCGTTCGCGGGGCTTGCCCTGTGCCGACTCCCTGGGCTCGGCGGCGGGCGGAACGTCGGCGGAGGCCGTTTCCTGCGGATGCGCTTCCGTCTGCGGCTTTTCCCGTTCCTGCCGGTTCAGCTCGCTGTAGATATCTTCGAACACGCGGCGGGCAAAGGGGTCGTTGAGCAGGTCCCTCAGGACATCCTGCTCGGCATAGCCGCTTTGCTGAAAATCCCGGGCGGCGTCCGCATCGGCGGCCTGCCCCTCCTTTTCGTCCTGCGCGGCCTGCTGCTGCCGGGCCTGCTGCGTCTGCTGCCGGCGGGCCTGTTCTTCCCGTCTGGCGCGGGCCTGTTCCTCGGCGCGGCGCTTCTCGGCCTGTTCACGGATGATGCGTTCGCGTTCCTCTCTGGCCCGGCGGCTTTCGGCGGCATCGCGGGCGCGTTCCTCGGCGCGGCGGCGTTCATCGCGGCTTTCCTGCGCCTTGCGGCGGCTTTCTTCCGCTTTTTGCCGGGCTTCTTCGGCGGGTTTGAGCACGGCCGAAAGGGCCACATAGGCTTCGTTGAGCAGCTGAAAGTCGTGGCTGGCGTTGGGGTTGCCGGGGTTGAGATCCGGGTGCAGCTCGAAGGCCCGCTTGCGGTAGGCGCTTTTGAGCTCCTCCAGGCCGGCGTTCTTGTCCAGCCGGAGTATCTCGTGGCACTGCTTGAGGGTGAGTTGTCGGCTGCGTTTCATGGGGCTCTTACGGCTGTGGGTTGAGGATCAGGGCATTGGCCTCGCAGGCGGGATCATGGGCCAGCAGGTCGTTTTCGCGCAGATAGCGCAGCCCCTGGGCAGCAAAGTCGGCATGGTCGGCATCAGCCACGATGCCCGGACAGAACTCCTTGGCCAGCTCCCAGCTGAGGGGATCTTCCAGATTGCCGCGAAAGAAGGGCCAGGCCCGGCAGATGGCGGGTTTGCCCTCATGGACGGAACAGCCTTTCCCGGCCCGGAAAAAGAGGCAGTTGCCGTCTTCGCCGCAGCGTACCTGCCATTTGCCGCCCATGCGCTCGCAGTAGCGTTCCAGCACGGTTTCCGGGGCAAGGCCCAGATGGGCGGCAAGGCGTTCAAGATCGCGGGGGCCGACGATGATCCCCCCCCGCCCCGTGCAGCAGTGGCCGCACATGCGGCAGACAAAGACGGTCGGTTCCGAAGCGTTGTTCATAGGCTGTCTGCGGCGGCCCCGTCGGAGCCGCGGATGATGAGGTTATGCTCCACCATGATGCAGGCATCCTCCACCACAAGGATGCCCGCGGGCTCCAGCAGGGCGCGGGCCGCTTCGGAGCGGATACCCTCCTGCATCCAGAAGCAGCGGGGACGCCAGGGCAGGGCCAGCGTTTCGCGGGCATGGGCCGGGCAGGCCTCGGGAGCACGAAAAAGCGTAATGATGTCGACAGGCTGCGGCAGTTCCGCAAGGGAGGGATACGCGGAAAGGCCCCATACGGTACGCCGCACGGGGTGGACGGGATAGACGGTGAAGCCCTGCTCCAGAAGATAGCGGCCGACGCGATCCACCGGCTGGCCGGCCTTGTCCTTGGCGCCGACAAGAGCGATGCTTCCGGTCGTGCGCAAAAGATGCGACACGGCGTCGGACGCAAAACGAGATGCGGCCATGCGTTCCCCCCTTTCCCCTGTTGTCGCGCAATGGCTCTGCGAGCGTCGTTTACACAATGTGACAATATACGTCGAACCGCCTGTTATGGCAAGCCTCATCTCCGGGGCGCGCCCGGCAGGCGGCCGGAGAGGTCCGGGCCTGACGGCAGGCCCGTCCGTGACTCAGGCCCGGCCTGCCGCCGTTCCGCTCCCCCGGCTGGCCCCGCCGTCGGCGGTCCGGGGATGGCTCAACACCGGCGGCAGACCCAGCAGCTTGTCGGTCTTGCCGAAGAAGTAGAGCAGATCCCCCGCCCGCATGATGAATTCCGGTCCGGGCGAAGCGATGGTCTCCTTGCCGCGATGGGCGGCCACCAGGGTCACGCCGTAGCGCTTGCGAAGGTCGCTTTCCACCAGGCTGCGGTCGCAGAGCGGGGAACCGGCATCCAGCCGCAGGGCCTGCACGCCCATGTCCGGCAGCTGGTGCACGGCTTCGTCCAGATCGGTGGTGGTGGCGGCGGCCTTGCGGATCATGCGGTAATTGTCCTGCCGGACGCGGGCGGTAAAGGCGTCGATGTCCTGCCGGGGGATCAGGTATTGGGTGAGCACCTGATTGAACACCTCGATGGAGGTCTCGAACTCCTCGGCAATGACGGAATTTGCCCCCAGCCGCCGCAACGGGGCCACCTCGGTAACGAAGCGCGTGCGCGCCACGATGTAGATATTGGGGTTCATGCGCCGGGCTTCCAGCGTGATGGCCCGGACGGCGGCCGGATCGGAAATGATGATGGCCATGACCCGCGCCTTGGCTATGCCCAGATGTTCAAGGATGACGGGCTGGGTGGCGTCGCCATGCATGATGGGCTCCTTGCCGCGGTAGCGGGTGACGGTCTCGGGGTTCATCTCCAGGATATTGTAGGAGATGCCCGACTCGCGGGCCACACGCGCCAGATGCTTGCCGCTGATGCCGAAGCCCACGATGATGAGGTGGTTTTGCAGGGGGCAGCTGTCGTCGGCCTCGGTCTCTTCGGCCGTGGGTATGCGATGCTGCCAGCGCGTGAGCAGATCGGCAATGCGCGGCGCCAAGTTGATGAGCATGGGCGTGACCATCATGGTCAGCACGCTGACGGCCAGGAAGCCCTGATACGCCTGGTGGGTGAAGACGCCGGCGCTCACGGCCAGCGCGGCCAGCACGAAGGAGAATTCCCCCACCTGCGCCAGCGACAGGCCGGTGATGATGGCCGTGCGCAGCGGGAAACGCTGGATGAGCACCGAAGGCAGCGTCAGCAGGGTCTTGATGAGGATGAAAAGGACGGCGTTGAGGATGGTCAGCAGAAAGTGCGAGGAGAGGAAATCCAGATTGAGCATCATGCCCACGGACATGAAGAAAAGACACATGAACACGTCACGGTAGGGCAGGATGCCCGCGATGACGCTCATGCTGTACTGGGAGCGCGCCAGCATGAGCCCGGCCAGGAAGGCCCCCAGCGACAGGGAGAGCCCCAGCCGGTGGGTCAGTACGGCCATGCCGAAGCAGAGCCCGAGCGTGGTCAGCAGCAGCACTTCCCGCGAGCGGGTACGGACGACGGCCTCCATGAGGCGGTTGAGGCCGTAGTAGCAGAGCGTCAGGACCGCCCCCAGGATGAGCGCCACCTTGCCCACGGCGGTCAGCATCTCCCAGCCGCCCACCTGCAACGTGCCGGCCAGCAGGGGGATGCAGAGCACCATAGGGGCCACCATGATGTCCTGAAAAACCAGGATGGCCAGGGAGAGCCGCCCCATGGGCGTGCTGGTCAGCCCCTTCTGCTGGAGGATCTGCAGGACGATGGCCGAGGAGGACATGGCCACGAGGCAGCCCCAGATGATGCCCTGTGTCCAGGCAACGCCCTGAAAATGCATGAGCACGGCCACCGCCCCGGCGGTACAGCCTATTTGCAGGCTGCCTCCAAGAAAAACAGGCTTTTTCAGCCGGTTGAGCGCTTCCCCGGAAAGCTCCATGCCGATGGTGAACAGCAGCATGGCCACGCCCAGATCGGCGATGGTGCTGATGGATTCCTGATCCGTGATGACGTTCATCACCGAGGGGCCGCAGAGAAAGCCCGTCAGGAGAAAACCTACCGTAGGAGTCAGCTTGACTTTGTTGCAGACAAGGCTGACGATGATGGACAGCAAAAACAGCAAAACAAGATCATTGACTTCGGCAAGTTCCAGCATGGCGCATAACCCCCAGTCCCATAGTCTACCTTATTTGCAAAAATAACGCAATGTTCCGGGCAGATGGCAGGGAGTGTCCCTGAGCGGGGGGGCAGCCGGAGAACGGGCCGGAGCCAGCACAGGAGGCAGGATCATGGAATTTTTTGAAGCGCTTCGCACTCGCCGCAGCATACGCAAGTACACCGCACAGCCTATTGCCGCGGAGGATGTCCGCATCATGCTCGAGGCGGCCATGCTGGCCCCCAGCGCCAGCAACCGCCAGCCGTGGCATTTCGTGGTCGTGGACGACAAGGCCACGCTGGAGCGGATCGCCACGGAGCATCCCTATGCCAAGATGGCCGCCGGCGCGCCGCTGGCCGTGGTGGTCTGCGGCGACCTCGATGCGGAAAAGACCAGGGGCTTCTGGGTGCAGGACTGCGCGGCCGCCACGCAAAACCTCATGCTCGCCGCCCGTGCCCTCGGCATCGGGAGCGTGTGGTGTGGTCTCCATCCCGTCGAGGACCGCGTGGCCCCCATACGCCGCATCCTCGGCCTGCCGGAGAACATCGTCCCCCTGAGCCTCGTCGTCATGGGCTATCCCGAGCAGGAATTCAGCGAAGCCGACCGCTATCAGGAAGCCAAGGTGCACCATAACCACTGGTAAGCCTGCGCGTGCAGGAAGTCCTTTCTTTTTCTTTCTTTTCTGCCGCTGGCTTGCGGCTGCTGCCCGGCATGGCGGCTTGGTCGCCTCCCGGCGAGGGGCAGGGGGTGAGAGGGGGGCAGATTGTCAAACGAAAGTTGACACAAAGAAGACCCCGTCTTCCCTCATTTTTTCCACAGTTGTCTTGTAA
>NZ_CALUYG010000020.1 GCF_944324935.1 uncultured Desulfovibrio sp.
GTATCGACACTGCTTGCTTTTTGTTTGGAGGAAAAGGGGGAAGCCCTCGCTCTGCTGTCGATGCCCGTAAGGCTCCTTCCTCGCCTAACGGGCACGGCCTACGGCCGCCTTTCGGTCGCGCTCTGCGGCAAAGAGGGGGTGCCCCCTCACCTCCCATTTTTTCCCAAAACCTCTACTTACCAGAATGAAAGTAGAGCGTTTTGCTTTTTTCAACGGCAAAACGCTTCAGCAAAAGCGCGCTGGGGGAAGGGGAGGGGGTTCCCCTCCCCCCAATAGCCACTCGAAAGAGGAAAGAAAAAGTAAAAGCGCCAAAGCGGCCATGCCGCACCCGGCTGATCGGACTAAGCCTCCTGCGCCGGAGCCAGGCCCAGATCGCGCAGCAGATTGGCCACGGCCATACGGCCCATGAGCTGGGTGGCCCCGCTGGTGGAGGAGGAGCAGTGCGAGCCCATGACCAGATTGTCCAGGGCGTACCAGCCGTCCTCCACGGGCGGCTCCTGCTCGAACACATCCAGTCCCGCGCCGTAGATGCGCCCTTCCTGCAGGGCGGCCAGCAGGGCGGCATTGTCCACCAGCTCGCCGCGGGCGGTATTGATGAGGATGGCCGTCGGCTTCATGGCCGCCAGACGACCGGCGTCGATACAATGCCGGGTGCTGTCGTCAAGCTGGGTGTGCAGCGTGATAACGTCGGCCTGGGCGCAGATGTCGTCAAGCGTGGCGCGCTCGATGTCGTTGGCCTCGGCATAGGCGGCGTCCCAGCGGATGTCGTGGGCCAGTATCCGCATGGAAAAGCCCTTTGCCCGCCGGGCCACGGCCCGGCCGATGGCCCCCAGGCCCACGATGCCCAGCGTCTTGCCGAAAAGGTCGATGCCGGTGATCTTGCTCCAGTCCCGGCGGCGGCAGCGCCCGTCGATGAGGGGGACCTTGCGGGCAACGGCCAGCATCAGGGCCAGCGCGTAATCGGCCACGGCTTCGGTGGGCGCGCCCTGCGTCCGGGAGACCGCGATGCCCCGCGCAGCGCAGGCGTCAAGGTCGATGTTGTCCAGCCCCACGCCGTACTTGGCCACGGCCCTGAGCTGCGGGGCGGCGGCAAGCACCTCCGCATTGACCGGATCGACACCGACGATGAGCCCCTGACAGTCCGCCAGCAGGCCGCACATCTGTTCGCCGGAGAGGATGCCGCCCGTCTCGTTGCGCACGACGGTCAGCCCCGCCTCCCGCAGGCTGTCAAAAAGGGTGGGGTCGGTCTTGCCGAAGGAACGCGGCGTCACCAGAACTTTCATACGAACCTCCCGGAAAAGGACGTTGCCGTCTGCCGCCGCAACGCTGCGACGGGCGGCGGAAAAAGGGCGCTCCCCTGTGAGGCGGAGCGCCCTGCTGAAGATGTGGGCCCGGCTGCGGGGAAAAAACAACGCGCGTTACGCTCGTTCCGGCGGAAAAGATACGGGAAGGAGCGCTCACGCCGGCGTGTCCTCTCCTCTTAGGCCACGGTATCCAGCCGGGTACCGATGCCTTCGGCGGCCAGACCGGCGGCACGGGCGGGATCGGTCTGCGTCGCAAGACCGGCCGAACTGCCGTTGATGATCTGACTGGCCATATTGGCCTGCATGTCCATGATGGAACGGCTCAACGCCACATTGATGCTGGCCTGAACGGCTTCCAATTCCATAACCGGCTCCTTTTTTTGTCGCAGGAACGACGTTTGAGCAACTATAGCCTAAAAGGCCGCGCTGGGGAAGAGGCGGCAACCGGCCTTCGCCGCATCCGCGCACCAGCGCTGGAAGGCCGCCTGCGCCCGCTGGGCGTAGAGCGCCTTGCGATCCTTTTTTTTCGCCTTTTCGTCCAGTTCGGGCATGAGGCCGAAATGGGCGTTGGACGGCTGAAAATGTTTGACCGGCGTCCGCAGATGGTTGAGCAGCGCGCCGAGGGCGCATTCCACAGGCGGCTGGGGCAAGAGCGTCCCCTGTTCGCGGGCAATGAGCATGAGAGCCAGCCAGAGCCCGGAGGCCGCCGATTCCACATAACCTTCCACCCCGGTGATCTGCCCGGCCAGGAAGACATCGGGTCGGGCCCGCAACGACAGGTCGGGCGCGAGGACTTCAGGCGCGTTGACGTAGGTATTGCGGTGCATGCTGCCGTAGCGGGCGAATTCCGCCCGCTGCAGGCCCGGTACCATGCGGAAGACGCGGGCCTGTTCGGCATAGGTCAGCTTGGTCTGACAGCCCACCAGATTGCAGGCCTCGCCGTTGCGGCTTTCCGCCCGCAGTTGCAGCACGGCCCACGGCCGGCGGCCGGTGCGGGGGTCCACGAACCCCACAGGCTTGAGCGGGCCGAAGGTGAGCGTGCGCGGCCCGCGCTGGGCCAGGGCCTCGATGGGCATGCAGCCCTCGAAGTGCTTTTCCTTCTCGAAACCGTGGGGCTGCACCTTCTCCGCATCCATCAGGGCCGCATGGAATGCCTCGTATTCGTCCCGCTCAAAGGGGCAGTTCAGATAATCGCCACCTTCTTCCCCTTTTTCCTGCCCGTAGCGCGAAGCGCGGAAGACGATGGACATATCGAGGGAATGCGTCCAGACGATGGGCGCGATGGCATCATAAAAATAACAGTATGCCGTACCGATGGTCTCCGCCAGCGAGGCGGAGAGGGCGGCATCCGTCATGGGACCGCTGGCCAGGATGATCACGTCATGCCCTTGCAGGCGGGCGTCGTCGAGCCCGGTGATGCGGGCCTCTTCCCGGCGGATATGTTCTGCGGCCTCGATGCGCTGCGTCATGTCGGCGGCAAAGGCCTCACGGTCCACGGCCAGCGCCTTGCCGGCCGGCACGCGGTGGGCGTCGGCCGCCGCCATGAACTCGCTGCCCAGGGCGCGCATCTCGGCCTTGAGCAGCCCTATGCCCGAAGTCGTCTCGTCGGAGCGCAGCGAATTGGAACAGACGAGCTCCGCCAGCTGCCCGCTCACATGGGCGGCGGACATGGCGGCCGGCTTCTGCTCGAAAAGGGTCACCTCCAGCCCGGCCCGGGCAAGCCGCAGGGCGCATTCGCAGCCCGCCAGCCCGCCGCCGACGACGGCAAATCGTTTATGCGACACGATAGCTCCTTGAATGGCGTTGGCCGCATGTTGCCCAAGTGCGCCGGGCTTGGCAAGGGGGCGCACGACCTGTTCACCGGCCGGCGGACCGGAAAACCGCATTGCGGGAAATGGGCTCGCCGCCGCTTTCTGCTTGCCTGACGCCGCAATATGCCGCGCACTTGGAAACAAGGAAGGCATACGCGTGCCGTCAGTGAAAACGTGTTTTTTCATGCGGCAAGGTGATGTGGAAAAACAGGCGACACCATGCCGGCATGGCGAACGGTCGGTTTTCCCGGCAGCCCGGCACGCGACAGCCCGCCCCTCTTCGGGGCGCCAGACCTTATGGCCGCCGGGCGCGCCGGCAAGGAAGAAATGCCTTATGGATGAAGCGCAGACTGCCTATCCCTATCTGGTCATGCCGTCTCAGCCGCTCCTGGAACGGCTCCCGCTCTATCTCTCGGGCGTCTATGCGTATGGGGAACCGCTCCCTCAGTCTTCGTCATTAACGCGCGGATAGATTTTCTGGCCCCCTCCGGCACGCCAGAGGCATTCATTGACGCCCCCGCTGTTTATTGCGGAAGATTTTTCAATCATTACGGACATGTTATTTTAGAAAGCCTGTCCCGGATGACGCATTTGCGGCATACCCCGGCATTACTGTGCCGCTATATAAAAGATTATCAAGGCGAAATGCTTCCCTGGCAGCGAGAGATTCTCTCCATCCTCGGCATAACGAACACGTTTTTTGAGATAACCCGCCCGACGGCTTTTGCCGCACGTGAGGTTCCCCAGCCGGGATATATCATACCCACAGAATTTTCTGAAGAACACAACAGCTTTCTCTCCTGCATCCGCCCGGAAAAGATGATACGGGGGAAAAAGACCTATCTTTCGCGGAAAAATATTGAGAAGACGATTCAAACAAATGAAGAAGATGCAGAAAAAATACTCAGGAACTGCGGATGGAATGTCATCTATCCTGAGGAGCTCTCTGTGCGGGAACAGCTGCGGGAGATCTCCAGTTCGGAAGTCGTGCTCGGCATCGAGGGGGCAGTCTTCCACAACATCGTTTTCTTTACCGGACTTGACACGAAACTTTATGCAATCCATCGTGAAAATAATGAGAATTACGTGACGATAGCCCGCCGGAAACACTTTTTCTATAAAAGAATCGATGCAGGACGCGACGGCATCATAGATATTGAAAAACTGGCGTATCTGCTGAAATATGACTGCCTTGACCAGCATGTCATCTCTGATGACGATCAGCACAGACTCTTGTGCCGGGCCCGGCTCGCACGCATCGCGCAATCGTCCATGCTCTGCGGAGAAAGGCTGAAAAACCTGCTGCTGTCGAAAGACCGCCATACATGCTCGCCAGGCAGGATGGAAAAGAAAAAAGAATGCCGCTCCTCTCACCGCGACGACACCCGCCCCTGAAGGACGGCAAAGGAGGTTGGCCCGCACCGGCGGCTCCAGGTGCGGCAACGGCGCGTACGCCTTCCGGCAGACGCACGCCTTCCGTTGCCGCTGGATGCCGTGAGGCGCGAGGCCTTTCGTATCCGCGATCTACCGCGGCCTGCCCACGGACTGGGTGGCCAGAGCCCGCCAGCCGTCCGGCAGAAAGGCAAAGCGGCCCGCATCGCGGGTGGTGGACGCCTTGACCACATTGCCCAGCCCCGCCGAAGCGCAGAACAGCCCCACATTCTGGTAGACAGAACCGATATGCATGCCGCCGTAAGGATCCTCCTCCGGCACGGCATAGATCAGCACGACGGCGGCATCATCCAGCGGACTGCCCAGGGGGGCGGCGGCGATCCGTTCGAGACGATGCCCGGCGGCGTCATACAGCCAGAGCCCGTCAGCCTTGTTGACATAGAGTTTCAGCGCCTGCCGGTTGCGGGCGCTGGGCGCCGTTCGCCTGCCGTCAGGACGATTCCGCCCCCAGGCGGCCCAGAGCAGATTGCCGAGCGTGGCTTGATCCAGCGGATCCTTGCTCAGGCTGCGAATCGTCTTCCGCTGGGCCAGCGCCTGCATGAGCGGCAGGCCGCCGGCGGTATCCGGGGCGGGCAGGGTGACGGTCTCCGCCAGCGCGGCGCAGGGCGTGGCAAAAAACAGGGCGGCGGCAAGCAGGGGAGCGGAAAGGGTTCGCATGACATCTCCTTTGGCAAACGGTGAAAACAAGCGGGACAATACGTTCCACAAAAAGCTCAAAACCGCCCCCCTGTCAAGGACAGACGGCCGGGAAGGACCGCGGCGAAAGAACCGCCGCGAAAGAACCGCGCCCGGTGCGTCGTTTGCCCGCCGCTGCCCTCAACGGCGCAGCAGCAGCCAGGATTGGAGGGGCAGGCGCTTTTCCGTCCAGTGTTCCTTGTAGCGCATGGCTTCGCCGTCGAGCGGGCCCATATCGTAACGACAGGCGCCTTCCTCGCAGAGCCAGCGCACCTGCTCCACCTGCAGGAGATTGCCGATCCCCCAGCGCTTCCAGGCGTCATGGTAGCTGAACTGCTGCCCTCGATAGACGTTGCCCGCCTTGCCGCCGAAAATAAAACCGATATCCACGCCCTCATGGCGGGCAAACATGATGCGCGCCAGCCCCTCTTGCGCCAGATGGCGCACAAGTACCGCGTACAACTGTCGGGCGGGCTGCTCCGTCATGCCGCAGGCGGCGATTCCCTTCCAGCTCGTCCTTTCCACAGCCAGCATGCGCGCGTAGAGCGGCGCGGCTTCCTCGGCTGTCCGCGGCGCATGCCGCTCAAAAACGATGCCTGCCCGCAGCGCCCGCCGCCGGGCCTTGGCCAGCTTCTGCCGGTGATTGGCCGACCGCCGGGCCAGAAAGCCATCCAGCCCGCCTTTCAGGGAAGCCGCACACTGGAGGCCGTCGGCGAAATGCAGCACGCGAAAATCTTTTTCCAGCCGTTGCAGCAGGCTGGCGGCCCGGCTGCCACGCGGGCGGATGCCGCTGATAAGGATCTTGGAAAAGATGCGCGTACCGCTTTCGCCAAGCCATCCTTCCAGCAGCGCCGGCGCAGCCCTGCCCAGCAGGCAGGCGCCAAAAAGCCAGTGCGACTCTATGGGCGTCAGGGCCACGCTCCCGTCAGAAAGGGGCTGCTCGGCAAAGGCCAGCACGGCCCCGTCATCGGCCCGGATACGCAGACGGCGGCGGGGCGAAACGGCGGCATGGAAGGAAAGCTGCCAGAGCGGGCCGGAGCAAAACGGGTCAGCCTGCTGCGTCCCCAGGGCAAGTTTCTGCCACAAGCGTTTCTGTTCCGCAGGGCAGAAGGTATCGGCCAGGTAAGCACACTCCATGATCCCTCCTTTTCCAGCATCGCATCCGGCAAGGCAACACAAAATATCGCACGGCTCCGCCTTGCTCTCCCGTTCACAGTCATGTACCATAAAACCAAAGAAAGCCGATGAGATGGCGCTTTCTTCTGTCTTGTTCCCAGCGTGCTTTCCCCTCAGGCCGAAAGTGGGAACGAGATCCCGCGCCGCCCCGGCTGACCATGACACTGTCGCGACATCCCGTAAGGCCATCGCCAAGGAGCAGACCATGCGTCACGCGAACAGTCCACCTCACCTGCCGGTATCACCGTTTTCGTTGTCATTCCGCAACGCTCCCCGTCACTGCGGGGCTCTCTGTCATTGCAGGCTCTCTGTCCACATACATATAAATATACATTACAGCAAGTTATAAATTTTTTACTGTGTAAATATTCATATATGATATATTCTTTCCCTTCATATCGCTTTCAGTTCTGTAAAAAAAGAAATATTGTCTATTTTTTTCTTTCATTGAGCAAAATAATTTTTAATTTATTTTTAAATAAAAGCAATATATATAATATTTTAGTGCATAGGGAAAAATACTCTGCATGCCTTTTTCTAAAAAAAATAAAAATAAATAAAATGCACTTTATACACAATTTATAATATATTATTTTTTTACTTTATCCATAATGAAACACAAAAACAAATTGCAATTTACACATATATATTTCACTATTAACATGAAACATGCAGCTAAATGGGCAAAAACGATAAATTCAAAAACTGCAATAAAATGTAATAATTTATTGATAAATGAAAAAATATCCATATTTGCATGAATTCATACATACATAATGAAAAAAAATAATGTATATCCTAAGCAACAATATGCAATATAAAAAACAACAATCCATCTTTTTTCAAAAAACTATCTTTAAATCGCATACAAAAAAATAAAATAAAAATTTTTTTCATGTTATATTACTAAAATATCATATATATAATAGTTTCTCAATTAGCACACTCATACTAAAAAGTACATATTTTATTATGACATACTTTATAAATCAACATATTGCGCGTTATAAGCTGTTCTCCCCCGGCGCAGTTCCTGCGAAAAAGACAGAAGGAGGCGTTAACATGAATTCCAAGGATGCTAGTAAACTTGCCGCGCAGGTCGGCCGCGTCATGGCCCGGCGACGCAAAATGTGTGGGATGACGCAGGCCATGCTTGCCGAGAAGCTCGGCATTACACAAGACTCGCTTTCGCGCATGGAAAAAGGCGTCATGGCGCCCAAATTTTCCCGGCTGCCGGAAGTGGCCCATTTTCTGGACTGCCGCGTGGCGGATCTTTTCCGCGACGCCAGTCCCGAAACGGACGACTGGGCCGCCGCCATTGCCGAAGAACTGCGGGATCTCGCCCCTGACGGACGTGAGCTCATCCTGACCCTGGTGCGGGAAACCGCGCGCGCCTTGCGCAAAATGCGCGAAAGCCAGCCTGCGCTCAGGGGGTTTGACAGCAGCGAAAGCCAGGCATAATTTCCTTTCCCAGTCATCCGGGCCGACAAGCCTCATGACACCGATCTGCACGTTACGGGCGTCCGCGCCAGTGGCGGGCAGATATGCTTTCCATTTTTCATGTTACAGGAGCAAAAGGGCATGAGCAAAGCCTTCCAACATGTTTACGGCCCGGTCCCTTCCCGCCGTTTGGGTCGCTCGCTGGGCGTGGACGCCCTGACATTCAAGACCTGTTCCTTTGACTGCGTCTACTGCCAGCTCGGGCACACCACCAATCACACCATCGAACGCAAGGAATATGTGCCCGTCGATGAGCTCCTCGATGAGGTGAAGCGCAAGCTTGCCGCCGATACCCCGCAATACATCAGCTTTGCCGGCTCAGGCGAGCCGACACTCCACAGCCGCCTTGGCGACATCATCCGCCACATCAAGATTATGACCGATGTGCCGGTGGTCGTCATCACCAACGGTTCGCTTCTCTGGCGGCCAGATGTCCGCTCGGACCTGGCTGCCGCGGATGTGGTCATTCCCTCTCTGGACGGCGGCACTGCCGCACAGCTCATGGCGGTCAACGATCCCGAGCCTTCTCTGAAATTTCAGGAGATCGTGGACGGGCTCATCCGCTTCCGCACGGAATTCCACGGCCAGATCTGGCTGGAGATCATGTTGCTTGGGGGCATGAACGATGATGACGCCTCCATCGACGCCCTGTGCCGCCTCGTTGCACAGATCCGCCCGGACAAGGTGCAGCTCAACAGCGTCTGCCGTCCTCCGGCGGAGCGCAGCGCCCGCCCCGTGCCGGCGGACCGCCTGCGCGCCATCCGGGAGCGCATGGCCGCCTCCGTTCCCTGTGAGGTGGAGATCATCGCCACGCACCTCGATGATGCGGCGCACACGAGCTTTCGCACCGAGGTACAGGAGGAAGACGTGCTGGCGACCATCGCCCGGCGACCCTGCACCGTTATTGACGTGGCCGATGGACTGGCCATCCACCATAACGAGGCGCTCAAGCATCTGGAAATGCTGGTGGCCGACGGCAAGGCCGTCACACAGACGCGCGGGGATCAGCTCTATTACGCCGCCGTGGAAAAAGCCTAGGACTGCTCAGGCGGCACGCTTTTGCCAGGAGGCGTCGAAGCCATACGCTCAACGCCCATTGTTTGCCTTGTTTGAACGACCGCTGATCCAGCGCGCGACAGGCCAGGTGAACGGCGTCCGCTCCCTGTGGGGCGGGCGCCGTTTCGCGCCATGCCGCGCCATGCCGCATCGTCCGTACCGCGGTGGCGTCCCTCCCGCCGCGTCAGGAAGCGGGCCCATCCCCGGCCCGCCGCAAGACCAGCAACAAAATTTCTCCGGGGACCCCCAGCCGGTAGGGGAAACCGCCCCACAGTCCACAACCGCTGGATACCACAAGGCGCGAGTCCTCGTCGCCGTAGATGCCGCGCACATAGCCGCCGTTGAAGGCGGCCACCAGCCAGTCCACGCCCAGGATCGAACCGCCGTGCGTATGGCCTGACAACTGCACCGTCACCTTGCCCCGTACCGCGTCGAACAGGGCCGGACGGTGGGAAAGCAGGATCACGGGAACGCGTGCCCGTGTGCCGTCCGGCCGTGTCTCCGTCCTGCCCACGGGCGCTATGAGCGCACGGGCAGCATCCAGGCCGCGTTGCAGCGTGCCTTCCGCATCCGGGCCGGGCAGACCGAAGCGCGCGGCAGCGGGATCGGTCACGCCAAGCAGGAAGAGTTCCTTGCCGCCGCGGGCCACGCTGACGGCCGCGTTGTCCAGCATCGTAATGCCCATTTGACGCAGCAGGGGTCGCCAGGCCGGGTAGTCGGAATAGTATTCATGATTGCCCGTACAGGCATATGTGCCCAGCGACGAGCGCAGATCGGCCAGCGGGCGGATGTCGTCGGCGCGCAGCGCAGGGGATCCGTCCATAATGTCCCCGGTCAACAGGACGACATCCGGCCGGGCCGCATTGACGCGCTCCACCAGCTCCGCCGTCCATGCCCGTCCGAACGTGCGGCTGACATGCAGATCGCTCAGATGCGCCAGCCGTATGCCGTCCAGTTCCGACGGCAGATGCCGCACGGCAAGCTCCACCTCCCGCACGGCGGGCACGCGCAGGGCCGTGGGGATGGCCACGGCGGCCAGCAGCAGGGCCAGCAGCCCCAGTCCCAGCGAAAGACGCGCATCATACGGGCGCAGGCGCGTCCAGACGTGCCCCAGTCCGCAGCGTTCAGCCAGCAGACACAGCAGCAGACAAACGTCCCGCCCCAGACTCAGCGCGGCGAAGAGCAGCACGATGCCCAGCGGGATGCCCGTGCCGATCTGGAACCAGCGCGGCACTTCCGGCGAATAGGAGCCGAAAAAAAAGCGGAAAAGCAGGAGCTTGCAGGTCCCGGCAGCCACTAGCACCGCCAGCGCAAGCCGCATCCGCAAGGAAAGCGGCGCAGGCAGGACGACCCGCAGCAGGATATACAACGTGAGAAAGAGGGAAAAAGTCATCAGCATACGTCAGAAATATAAAAAAAGACGGAGGGAGCCGCAACTCCCTCCGTCCATATGGCGTCGTGTGCCAGCGCGTCGCACGGCGTCCGCCTCAGCGGACAGCCGGACTTGCCCCTAGCGGGTGGCGATGGCCTCCACTTCCACCAGCGCTCCCAGCGGCAGGCCGGACACGGCCACGCAGGAACGGGCCGGATAAGGAGCGGCAAAGTATTTCTTGTAGACTTCATTGACCGCGGGGAAGTTGTCCATATCCGTAATGAAGACGACCGTCTTCACCACGTTTTCCGTGCTGAGCCCGGCTTCGGCCAGCACGGCGGAAAGGTTTTTCAGCGCCTGCTCGGCCTGGGCCGCCACGTCGCCTTCCACCATCTTGCCGGTCTCGGGCACCAGGCCGACCTGGCCGGAAAAGTAGCAGGTCTCGCCGGAGCGGATGCCCTGGCTGTACGGGCCGACGGCGGCGGGGGCCTTGGCGGTGTTGATCAGTTCCTTGCTCATAATGATCCTCCTTATTTGAAGGCAGGCAGATAGTTCAGTACGGTCAGGGTATGGCACACCGCCACCCCGATGCCGTACACCAGCAGCAGAGGGATGGCCCAGCCTGCGCCGGGCATGCGGTACAGCGCCTCGCCCCCCTTGCGGCGGCTGACGTGCAGCAGCATGGCCGGCACGATGACCGACCAGATGGCCGCGGCAAGACCGGCCCAGCCGATGGCCGCCAGAAAGCCGTCCGGCCAGATGAGGCCGCCCAGCATGGGGGGAAGGAAGGTGACCAGCATGGTCAGTGTACGCCCACGCCGGGAATTGTCAAAGTTGCACAGGTCCGCCATGTAGTCGAACAGGCCGAGCCCCGCGCCGAGGAAGGACGTGGCGATGGCGAGCAGGGCGAAGAATTCCAGCATCTTCTGGATGATGTAGCCCAGGGAGGACCCGGAAGCCTGCACAAGGTCGCCCACATTGCCGCCCGCCGCGATGACGGCCCGGAAGGCCTCGCGGTCCAGTATGCCGTCGGCGGCGATGATCCAGACAAGGTAGCAGAGCAGGGCGATGAAGGTCCCGTTACGCAGACAGGCATTGATGATGCGGGGCTCCTTGCCCAAATACTTGATGAGGCTGGGGACCGACGCATGGAAGCAGAAGGAGGTCAGATAGGTCGAGACCGCGCCGAACAGGAAGATGACTTCGCCGCTGTCGGCCTGATCCCCCCAGATGTGCCCCAGATCGGCATTGCCGATCATGCCGCCCACGGAAAGGAAAAAGGTGATGATCATCCCGCCCATGAGCACCACGGAAAGGCGATCCACCACATGGGAGCTCCACCAGACGCAGGCCGTGAGCAGCAGGGAAAAGATGAGGCTCGTCAGCACCCGCGGCGGCGTATAGCCCCAGCTTGACTGCATGGCCTGCTGTACCACCGAGCCGCCGCCGCTCACATAGGCGTACACCAGCGTGTAGAGCACGAAGGCCACGGCAAGGCCGTTGATGAGGCTCCATACCGGCCCCAGCGTCCGGTTGACCATGGTGTGCAGGCTGTCCCCGGGCTCGAAGCCCAGATTCACTTCCAGGATGGCCTGGCTGGCGCGCAGCATGCAGAACCAGGAGACAAAGATGACCACCAGCGACCAGTTGAACCACATGCCCGCGGAGATCATGGGCAGGCCCAGCATCCCCGCGCCGATGGCCGTACCGGCCACGACCATGGAGCCGCCCATGATCTTATGGAAATTCGGGCCGAAAAAAGTACGCATATGTCGTATTCCCTCCTCACCGCCGCCGGATCGCGGCGGGAGGTCATCTTGGCAGAGAGAGGAGGGCAAATCAAGGGGCTCCCGTCGCACGCTTGAAAATCCGTGCGACTCCGTATAGATTTGCTGTCCCGGCGGCCGGCGGCCGCCCAATCCGACCTTTGAGGAAAGCATGAGCAACGAACCGGACAAGATTATTTATTCCATGATCCGCGTGTCCAAGCGGCACGGACAGAAGGAAGTGCTCAAGGACATCTCGCTCTCCTATTTTTACGGAGCGAAGATCGGCGTGCTCGGCCTGAACGGCGCGGGCAAATCCAGCCTGCTCAAGATCCTGGCCGGCGTCGATCAGTCCTTTGACGGCAAGACCGTGCTCGCGCCCGGCTATACCATCGGCTATCTGGAACAGGAGCCCCTGCAGGGCGAGACCCGCACCGTGCGGGAAGTGGTGGAGGAGGGCGTGGCCGAGCTCATGGCCATCGCCCGCGAATTCGAAGCCATCAACGCCAAATTCGCCGAGCCCATGGAACCGGAGGAGATGGACGCCCTCATCGCCCGTCAGGCGGAAGTGCAGGAACTGATGGATCACAAGGGCATATGGGATCTGGACTCCAAGCTGGAAATGGCTATGGATGCCCTGCGCTGCCCGCCCGGCGACATGAGCGTGGAGCATATCTCAGGCGGCGAACGCCGCCGCGTGGCCCTCTGCCGTCTGCTGCTCCAGAATCCCGACATCCTGCTGCTGGACGAACCCACCAACCATCTGGACGCCGAGTCCGTGGCCTGGCTGGAGCGTTACCTCTCCACCTTCCCCGGCACGGTCATCGCCGTCACCCACGACCGCTACTTCCTCGACAATGTGGCGGGCTGGATCCTTGAGCTGGATCGCGGCCGCGGCATCCCGTGGAAGGGCAACTATTCCTCCTGGCTCGAACAGAAACAGAAGCGTCTGGCCCAGGAGGACAAGGCCGAGGCCGACCGCCAGAAGACGCTGGCCCGCGAACTCGAGTGGATCCGCATGTCCCCCAAGGGCCGCCACGCCAAGGGCAAGGCCCGCATCAACGCCTATGAGGCCATGCTCTCCCACGAGAGCGAGAAGCGCGCACCGGATCTGGAGATCTACATCCCGCCGGGACCGCGCCTTGGCAAGAGCGTCATCGAACTCAAGGGCGTGAGCAAAAGCATGGGCGACAAGCTGCTCATGGAGGATGTGAACGCCCTCGTGCCCGCCGGGGCCATCGTGGGCATCATCGGCCCCAACGGCGCGGGCAAGACCACGCTGTTCAAGCTCCTCACCGGGCAGGAACAGCCGGACGCCGGCTCCATCACCATCGGCGATACCGTCAAGTTCGCCTATGTGGATCAGGGGCGCGAGTCGCTCACGCCGGGCAAGACCGTGTATGAACTCATCAGCGACGGCCACGAGACCATCAAGCTGGGCAGCAGGGAAGTGAACGCCCGTGCCTACTGCACGCGCTTCAACTTCCACGGAGCGGACCAGCAGAAAAAGGTGGATGTGCTCTCCGGCGGGGAGCGGAACCGCCTGCACCTGGCCCGTATGCTCAAGTCCGGGGCCAACGTCCTCCTCCTGGACGAACCCACCAACGACATCGACGTGAACACCATGCGGGCCCTTGAGGACGCGCTGGACAACTTTGCCGGCTGCGTGCTGGTGGTGAGCCACGACCGCTGGTTCCTCGATCGCATCGCCACGCATATCATGGCCTTTGAAGGCGACTCCAGGGTGGATTTCTTCGAGGGGAACTTCACGGAATACGAGGAAGACCGCAAGAAGCGCCTCGGCAAGGATGCCGATACGCCGCATCGCCTGAAATTCCGCCGTCTTACCCGCTAAGGCAGCAGGAGATATGTTCATGTTCAACATTAACTGCAAGACGCCGCATCCGTGCCGCGGGCCTCTCCGGCACGGCCGCGGGCTGCCGCTGGCCGCACTGGCCCTGTGCGGCCTGCTGACGGGCGGCCACGCTCCCGCGCAGGCGGCGGCCGCCATGCCGGAGGTCGCGACCATGCCGACAGGTGCTTCGACGTTTCCCGATAACGGCGGAAAAACGACGACGCCCCCGGAGACGAAGACCCCTTCCGCCACGCCCGTTTGTCCGAAGCACAAGGAGCGGACGGAGCGGAAAATGGCCGGCATATTCGATCAGCCGCACAGCGTGGAGCTGTTTCCCGGCGGCGCGCGGATCACCCTGAATGAAGACGGTCTGCTGACGGAGGTCCGCAACGATCAGCCCGTGGTGTCGCTGCTGCTGCCGGACGGCGCGGCTGAGGTCTCGCCCGTCGTGGAGGGTCAGCGCATCCTGCGCTGGATGCTGACGCCCGTCACCTCCGAGCCCCAGGGCGAGGCCGCCGCGCAGCGGCGGCAGCTGCTGGCCCGGGCCGACGAGCTGGAAGGCCGTATCGCGGCCTGCACTGCCCGTATGGAGCTGCACAGGCAGCTCCCCGGCGGCGCGGACGGCGCGACCGTGGAAAATCTGTCCGCGCTGGCGGAAAAGACCGTGCCCGGCCTCATGGCCGAACGCCAGCGCCTCACGCGCGAGCTGGAGCAGCTCCGCAAGCTGATCAACGCCGTGCCCGCCGCTTCCGGGCAGGGCAAGCGGCTGGACATTGTGCTGGCCCAGTTCCCCGGCAAGCCGGTACGGGTCACCTGCACCTACACCCTGCATGATTGCGGCTGGCAGCCGCGCTACAGCCTCAATGCCCGTCCCGGTACGGGCAAGGTGGATATCGTCATGTCGGCCGAGGTCTGGCAGTATTCCGGCATGGACTGGGACAAGGCCCGGCTGACGCTGGTCACCCGCACGCCCGGCGAGATAGCGCCGGATGCGCTGCCGGACTGGGTCATCGAGCCCGTTGCCCCGGGCCGGCCGCGTCTGGCCGGCCCGCCGGCGCAGGGCAAGGCCGTCCCGCTCATGGCGGCCGTCGACAACAGCGGCATCCCCGCCCGGGAAGACGGGGCCTTTGTCCGCTGGGAGATCCCCACCGCGGGGCTGGCGCAGGGCAAGTCCATCCTCAACGTCACCAGCGAGGAATGGGCGGCCCCCATGCAATGGCTGGCCCGCCCCTCGGCGGGCGAGAGCCGCGTATGGATGACGGCGGAATACGCCTTTGACGACCGTCCCTCCTGGCCGGCCGGTCTCATGGAGTGCCGCATCGACGGACAGTATGTGGGCACGGGCGCCTTCCGCCCCGAAGCCGGCAAGGTGAAGCTCTTCTTCGGGGCCGACCCGCGCGTGACGGTCGCCACCATCAACGAGACCCGCAAGGAAAACGAGAGCGGCATCATCAATGCCCGCCGCTTCTGGCGCTGGAGCTGGCGCTACGCCATCCGCAACGAACGGCCGGAGGAAGTGCGGGTACGGCTGGAACGCCCCCTGCCGCGCAGCGTGGATGAGCGCGTGGCCCTCAAGCTGGGCGGCACGCCCGCACCGGCCACGGATGAGGACGCGGGGATCCTCTTCTGGGACGTGAAGGTCCCCGCACGCGGCACGAGCGATGTCCGGCAGGAGGTCGAGATCACGGCTCCCGCCGACCTGAAGCTCGCGCCCGTCGCTCCTTAGGGCCTGTTAACACTATCCGTTACTTGTTTGGGGGAAGGGAACCCCTCGCTCTGCTGTCGATGTCCGTAAGGCTCCTTCGTCGCCTAACGGACACGGCCCTCTGGGCCGCCCGTTGGATCGCCGCCGGCGCGGGAGGGGTTCCCCTTCCCCCCATCCCTTCCCCAGCGCGCTTTTATCAAAAGCGAATGGAAAACACCGCGTTTTTCCCGCGAAACGACAGTCCACAGGGTTTGAAACGCAAAACGTTCCAAACGAAAAATGCTTTAACGGACTGTAGAACAGCCTTTCGTGACCGTGAGGGAGCCGCCCATTTCCGGGCAGCTCCTTTTTTTGCGCGGCGTACCCATCATGCGGTCGGACAGCGCCGCGGCACTTGCCTCTCACCGCCTTTTTCCGTAGGTTTGCCGCATGGCAAAAACGCGCGAAGTCTACATCTGTTCCGCCTGCGGCGCACAGACCCTGCAATGGCGCGGGCAATGCCCCGGCTGCCATGAATGGAACACCCTGCAGGCCGCGGCCCAGCCCCGCACCACGGCCTCGCGTTCTTCCTCCGCCGCCCGCACGCCGGGCAGCCGTCCCCAGCCCCTGCAGGACGTTTCCGACGCGGGCCACACCCCCTATGCCAGCGGCATGGAGGCGCTGGACCGCGTCCTCGGCAAGGGGCTCGTGCCCGGCGCGGCCCTGCTGGTGGGAGGCGAACCGGGCATCGGCAAATCGACCCTCCTGCTCCAGGTGGCCGGGCTCGTGGCCCGGCAGGGCAGGGACGTGCTCTACGCCAGCGGCGAGGAGTCCCTCCCCCAGATCAAGGCGCGCGGGCAACGACTTGAAGTATTGCATGAACGTTTGCTGGCCCTGGCCACGTCCAGTGTGGAGGAAGTCATTGCCGCTGTGGAAAGCGCCACGCCGACCCTGCTGGTGGTGGACTCCGTCCAGACCCTGACCAGCCTCGAGGCCGACGGCCTGCCCGGCAACGTCAGCCAGGTACGGGCCGTGGCCACCGCGCTGCTGGAATGCTGCCGCCGCACGGGCACGACGCTCATCCTCGTGGGGCACGTCACCAAGGACGGCGTGCTGGCCGGGCCGCGCATGCTGGAACACATGGTGGATACGGTCATTTCCGTAGAGGGCGACCGCCGCCAGCTTTTTCGCCTGCTGCGCGTGTTCAAGAACCGCTTCGGCCCCAATGAGGAGCTCCTGGTCTTCCGCATGGGCCAGCGCGGCATGGAAGTGGTGGACGATCCCTCCACCTTTTTCCTCGGCGCGCGCGACCCTGAGCTCTCCGGCACGGCCGTGGTCATGGCCGTTGACGGCCAGCGTCCGCTGGCGGTTGAGGTACAGGCCCTGGTGGCGCGTACCTTTCTGAGCATCCCGCGCCGGGCGGCCCTGGGCTTTGACGCCAACCGGCTCCATCTGCTGCTGGCCGTGCTGGAAAAACGCCTCAAGCTCAACTTCGGCCAGGTGGACATCTACGCCAAGGTGGGCGGCGGCATGAAGTTGCAGGAACCGGGGCTCGATCTGGCGCTGGTGGCGGCCGTGCTCTCCTCCTACTATGACGTGCCGCTGCCGGAAAAATGCGTCCTCTGGGGAGAAGTCGATCTCAACGGCCAGATCCGCCCGGTGGCCGCCCAGGAATTGCGGCTCCGGCAGGCGCAGCGGCTCGGCTTTTCTCCCATCATCCACCCGGCGGCGGACACGGGCGGCATATCCACCCTGACCCAGCTGCAACAGCGGCTCTTCCACCGCCGCAACCCCTGAGGCAACCATGAGCTATGAAGTGGAGCGAAAATATCTGGATGCCGACTTTTCCCGCCTGCGTGAGCTGCTGACCGCCCACGCCGCCCGCAGCGAAGGCGTCCATTTTGAACGCAACATCCTCTTTGACAGACAGGACGAACTGTTCGACAGCCATCGCCTGCTCCGTCTGCGCAGCCGCCAGTGGGCCGGTCGTGAGGATCATATCCTCACCCTCAAGCTGCCGCCCGTGGCCGCGCGCCATGCCGGCGAGACCGGCTTCAAGATCCGGGAGGAGCGCGAATGCCCGGTGGCGGACAGACAGGCCATGCAGGGCATCCTGGAAGGGCTGGGCTATCTTCCCGCCGCCCGCTACGAAAAATTCCGGGAAAGCTGGCAGCTGGACGGGGTACAGGTGGACATGGACATTTTGCCCTTTCGTCAGGTGGTGGAACTGGAAGGCGCGGCGGAACGCATCCGCGAAGTTGAAGTGTTGCTTGAACTTGACAAGCTGCCGACCAGTGCCGACTCTTACCATGTACTGCATCAACGCTGGCGCGCGGAACAGGGTTTGCCGCCGGAGCGTTCCTTTGTCTTTTCCCCCTGTCAGGCGGCGCAATGGCGCGCCGTCCTGCATCTGCCGCCAGAGGAGGACTGAGCCATGCCGGCCCCGTACAGACCCCAGGATGAAAGCGACGGACAAAGCCTGGTGAAAGAACGCGTCAAGGAGCCGCAGCGCTTCGTGGTGCTGCTGCACAATGACGATTACACCAGCATGGATTTCGTGATCGATGTCCTTCAGGGGATTTTCAACAAGAACAGGGAAGAAGCCACGCGTATCATGCTGTCCGTACATGAGAAGGGCGTAGGGCGCTGCGGCGTCTACACCGCGGAGATCGCCGAGGCCAAGGTCCGCCGCGTGACCCAGAAGGCGCGGGCGGCGGGTTTCCCGCTGCGCTGCACTATGGAGCCGGAATAAGCCATGTTGAGCAATGACGTTCAGGAAGTCCTGAAAATCGCCGTCATGGAAGTGCAGGAACGCCAGCACGAGATGCTGACCGTGGAGCACATCCTCTACGGCATGACCGCCACCGTGCGCGGCTGCCTCATCCTGGAGGGCAGCGGTGTGGACGTGCCCCTGCTGCGCGAGCAGCTCGAGCATTTCTTCCAGACGGAGATGGAGAGCGTCCGCCCGGCCAATCAGCTGGAGATCGTCCAGACGCCGGGCGTGCAGCGCCTCCTGGAACGGGCCGTGGCGCACATCCGCTCCGCCGGACGGGAAAATGTGGATGTGGGCGATGTGCTTGTCTCCCTCATGGAAGAGGAAGGCAGCTATGCCGTCTATTATCTGCGCAAGCAGGGCGTGGAACGGCTGGATGTGCTGACCTTCATCTCCCACGGGCTGGAAGACGGCAGCGGCTCGAGGGGCGTTCGGGAAAAGGCGGAGGACGACGAGGAGGGCAGGGAAGAGGATCCCCTGGCCCGTTACACCACGGACCTCACGGCCCGTGCGGCCGCCGGCGGCATAGACCCCCTTATCGGACGGGAAATGGAGCTGGACCGCGCCATCGAGGTGCTCTGCCGCCGCCGCAAGAACAATCCCCTTTTCGTGGGCGAGCCCGGCGTGGGCAAAACCGCCCTTGCCGAGGGCCTCGCCCTGCGCATCCATGAGGGCAAAGTGCCGCCCCGCTTCCGCAAGGCCCGCCTCTTCGCGCTGGACATGGGGCTCGTGGTGGCCGGCACACGCTACCGCGGCGACTTCGAGCAGCGCCTGAAAAAGATCATGGATGCCCTGAAGCATGTGCCGCAGGCCATCCTTTTCATTGACGAGCTCCACACCATCGTGGGGGCGGGCGCCACATCCGGCGGGTCGATGGATGCTTCCAACCTGCTCAAGCCCCTGCTGGCCAGCGGCGAACTGCGCTGCATCGGCTCCACCACACATGAGGAATACCGTAACCATCTGGAGAAGGACAGGGCGCTCGTACGACGTTTCCAGCGCATCGATGTACGCGAGCCCGGCATCGAGGACTGTCTGGCCATCCTGGAAGGCTTGCAGCGCCATTACGCGGACTTCCATCAGGTGCGCTATGCCAAGCCCGTTCTCCGGGCCATGGTGGAGCTTTCCAGCCGTCATGTGCGGGAACGCCTCCTGCCGGACAAGGCCATCGACGTCATGGACGAAGCCGGCGCCGCCGTCCGCCTGCGCCAGCCGGACGAGGACGGCATGCGCCCGGCCGTGACCCTGCGGGACGTGGAACGCATCGTGGCCCGCATGGCCGGCATCCCCGAACGCAGCGTCAGCGGCGGCGAGAAGGACCGCCTGCGCCATCTGGAGCGCGATCTCAATGCCCGCGTCTTCGGGCAGGAGGCCGCCATCTCGCTGGTGGTGCGTGCCATCCTGCGCTCGCGCGCCGGGCTGGGGCAGAGCGGACGCCCCGCCGGGGCCTTCCTCTTCTACGGGCCCACCGGCGTGGGCAAGACCGAGGTCGCCCGCTCGCTGGCTCAGTGCCTCGGGGTGGACTTCCTGCGCTACGACATGAGCGAATACATGGAAAAGCACGCGGTCTCCCGCCTCATCGGCGCGCCTCCTGGCTATGTGGGCTTCGATCAGGGCGGCCTGCTCACCGAGGCCGTACGCAAATCCCCGTATTCCGTGGTGCTGCTGGACGAGATGGAAAAGGCGCATCCCGACATCTTTAATGTATTGCTTCAAGTCATGGATTACGGCACGCTGACCGACACCACGGGCCGCAAGACCGACTTCTCGCATGTGGTGCTGATTATGACCAGCAATGCCGGAGCCTTCGAGATGTCCGCCGCCAGCATGGGCTTTGCCGCGCCCGCCGCGACCCGTACGGAAACGGCCGGGGACGACAAGGCGGGCAAACCCACGGAAGCCGCCACCCGCAAGGGCCGCAAGGCGCTGGAACAGCTCTTCACGCCGGAATTCCGCAACCGCCTTGATGCGCTGGTTCCCTTCGGCAGCCTGACGCAACCCATGATGCTCCGCATCGTGGACAAGTTCGTGGAAGAAGTGGCGCAAAGCCTGACCGAGCGCCATGTCCGCCTTACGCTGGACGAGGAGGCCCGGCGACATCTGGCCCGGAAGGGCTTCGATCCGCGCATGGGCGCGCGGCCGCTGCGGCGTCTGCTGCGCGACGAGCTGGAGGATCCGCTGGCGCAGGAACTGCTGTTCGGCCGCCTGCAAAAGGGCGGCGAAGCCCTGCTCACCCTGAAGGACGGCAAGCTGCACCTGGACATCGCCCGAAAGGAGGCGGCCTGTGCCGCCGCTCCCGTGAGCGACGGACAGCATCCGCCACGGCATCGTGCGGCCACGAGGCGCAAGAAACAGGATGAGCAGGATTGAAACGCCGGCGCAACAGCCGGTCGATCCCGTAACGGCCTACGCCGAGCAGTTTCCGCCGCTGGAGGCGGCCCGGGAAGACGGCCTGCTGTGCCGGGGAGGGGATCTGCATCCGGTGCGCCTGCTGGCCGCCTACAGCCGTGGCATCTTCCCGTGGTACAGCGAGGGCATGCCGCTGCTCTGGTGGTCGCCCGCGCCGCGCTGCATCCTGCCGCTGGACAAGTTCCGCCTGCCCCGGCGCAGCATCCGCACCCTGCGCAAGGCCGGCTTCCGTCTGAGCTGTGACGCCGCCTTTGCCGACGTCATGCTGCACTGTGCGGAGCCGCGCCGCCGGGAGCGGGGCACATGGATCACCCGCGACATGTTCCGGGCCTATGTGCGCCTGCACGAGATGGGCTATGCCCATTCCATCGAGACCTGGCAGGGGGAAACGCTGGTGGGCGGGCTGTACGGCGTGTCACTGGGGCGGGCCTTCTTTGGCGAATCCATGTTCCACCGGGTCTCCGAAGCGTCGCGCGCGGCTCTGACCGGACTGGTGGATCTGCTGCGCCTGCGGGGGACCCTTCTGCTGGACTGCCAGCAGGACACGCCGCACATCATGGGCATGGGCGGGGATCTCGTCTCCCGGGCGGCCTTTGAAGAACTTCTTGAACTGGCCGTGCAGCGGGAGGCCGATCCCGCCTGCCCGCTGCGCTGGCAGCCCTGGCGCGAGCGCTATGCCCATGACGGCCGGCAGTGGCACGAGGTGAACCGCAGATGAGCGAAGCCGTCTTTTCCCTGCAAAGCGAGCACCTGCCCACGGGCGACCAGCCCGAGGCCATCGCCCAGCTCGTCGGCAATATCGAGGCCGGGGTCCCGGCCCAGGTGCTGCTGGGGGTCACCGGATCGGGCAAGACCTTCACCATGGCCAACGTCATCGCCCGCTGCAACCGTCCGGCGCTGGTGCTGGCCCCCAACAAGACCCTTGCCGCCCAGCTCTACAGCGAATTCCGCGCACTCTTCCCGCGCAATGCCGTGGAATACTTCGTCAGCTACTACGACTACTATCAGCCGGAAGCCTATGTGCCCGCCTCGGACACCTACATCGAAAAGGATTCGGCCATCAACGACAATATCGACAAGCTGCGGCATGCGGCCACGCATGCCCTGCTGACGCGGCGGGACGTCATCATCGTGGCCTCGGTCTCCTGCATCTACGGCCTGGGCTCGCCGGAATACTACGCCAGGATGGTCATCCCCGTGGAGGTCGGCCAGCGCTTCCCCCTGGACGCGCTCATCAGCCGTCTGGTGGAAGTGCATTACGAGCGCAACGACTACGACTTCCACCGCGGCACCTTCCGGGTACGGGGCGACGTGCTGGAGATCATCCCGGCCTATCACCACGAACGGGCCCTGCGGCTGGAATTCTTCGGCGACGACATCGACGCCATGCGCGAGATCGACCCGCTCACCGGCGACGTGCTGGCCGAGGTGAGCAAGACCGTGCTCTATCCCGCCAGCCACTTCGTGTCCGCACAGGACAACCTCAAACGCGCCTGCGACGATATCCGGCAGGAACTGCAGGAACGCCTTGCCCTGTTCCGGGAGCAGGGCAAGCTGGTGGAGGCCCAGCGCCTGGAACAGCGTACCCAGCTTGATCTTGAGATGATCGAGGAGCTGGGCTACTGCAACGGCATCGAGAACTACACCCGCCACATGGACGGCCGCAAGCCGGGCGAACCGCCGTCCTGCCTGCTCAACTACTTTCCCGACGACTACCTGCTCTTTGTGGACGAGTCCCACATCAGCGTGCCGCAGGTGGGCGGCATGTTCAAGGGCGACCGCTCCCGCAAGGAGACGCTGGTCAATTACGGCTTCCGCCTGCCCTCGGCACTGGACAACCGCCCCTTGCAGTTCGCGGAATTCCGCCGGCTCGTGCATCAGGCCGTCTATGTCTCGGCCACGCCGGCCAAATACGAGCTGGACGAGGCGCAGGGCATCGTGGTGGAGCAGATCATCCGGCCCACCGGCCTTGTGGACCCGGAAGTGGAGGTGCGCCCCACGGCCGGACAGATGGAGAACCTGCTGGGCGAATGCCGCGCCCGCGTCAGCCGGGGCGAGCGCGTGCTGGTGACCACGCTCACCAAGCGCATGGCCGAGGATCTGACGGAATACTGCTGCAATATGGGCGTGCGCGCCCGCTATCTGCATTCGGACATCGACACGCTGGAGCGCATGCAGATCATCCGCGCCCTGCGTACCGGGGAGTTCGATGTGCTGGTGGGCATCAACCTCCTGCGCGAAGGGCTGGACATCCCGGAGGTCTCCCTTGTCTGCATCCTGGATGCGGACAAGGAGGGCTTTTTGCGCTCCACGGGCTCGCTCATCCAGACCTTCGGGCGGGCGGCCCGCAACGAGCACGGCCATGTCATCCTCTATGCGGACACGGTGACGGCCTCCATGCAGGCCGCCATGAACGAGACCGCCCGCCGCCGCGAAAAGCAGGCCGCCTACAATGAGGCGCACCACATCACCCCGCGCAGCACCCGCAAAAGCCTGGACTCCCCGCTGGACGCCCTCTATGCCGAAAGCGACGGCAAAGGAGGGCGCGGGCGCGGCAAGGGCAGGGCGGCCGCCCGCAACGAACAGGCGGAACTCCCCCTCACGGCCGAGGAGACCGCCGTACGCATCGCCGAACTGGAAAAGGAAATGCGGGCCGCGGCCCGCGATCTGGAATTTGAGCGGGCCGCCGAGCTGCGGGACAGCATCCGGGCACTGCGCTCCCGCCTTATCGCCCTGCCGGAGTAACCATATGCCTCTTGACGACTTGCCGCTCTTTGCCCAGCCCGCCGCCTCCGTCCCGTCGGAAAAGGCGCGCATGGACGCCCTGGTGGCCGAGCTGGAACACCATAACTACTGTTATCATACGCTGGACGCGCCGGAGATCAGCGACGACGCCTATGATGCCCTGTTTCGCGAACTGCTGGCGCTGGAGGCCGCCCATCCCCAGTGGCGCAGCCCGCATTCGCCCACCCTGCGCGTGGGCGGCGGCCTCTTGAGCGGCCTGGCCAAGAAGGCGCACCGCCGCCGCATGTACGGGCTGGACAATGTGTTCACTGCCGAGGAATGGCACGATTTCGTCGAGCGCATGCGCCGGGCCCTGCCTGAAGCGCCGCTCGCTTTCTGGTGCGACCCCAAACTGGACGGGCTGGCGCTGGAGATCGTCTATGAAAACGGTATCCTGACAGAAGCCCTGACCCGCGGCGACGGGGAGACCGGCGAGGTGGTGACCGCCGCCGTGCGCACCATCAAGACCATCCCCCTGCGGCTCAGGCCGCCGGCGCAGGGCGAGGAGCTGCCGGCCCGTCTGGAAGTGCGCGGCGAGGTCGTCATCTTCAAGGCCGATTTTGCGGCCCTCAACGAGCGACGTGATGCCCTCGGGCAAAAGACCTTCGCCAATCCGCGCAATGCGGCGGCCGGGGCGCTCCGGCAGCTGGACACCACGGCGACCCGTTCCGTGCCGCTGCGCTTCCTGGCCTACAGTCTGGGAGAGGCGGACTGGGGCGGGGCCCCGTCCTGCACGCGCCAGAGCGACCTCATGGGGCGCCTGCAAAGCTACGGCTTCGAGACGCCGCCCTCCGGCCGCCTCTGCGCCGGTCCCGCCGAGGTGGAGGCCTACGTGGAGCAGGTACGGCAGCAGCGCGAGAATTTTCTCATGGAGATCGACGGCGCCGTGGCCAAGGAGGACGATCTGGAAGCACAGGAGGCCCTCGGCTACACGGCCCGTGCGCCGCGCTTTGCCGTGGCCTTCAAGTTCCCGGCCATGCAGGCCCGGACCATCCTGCGCGGCATCGAGATCCAGGTGGGCCGTACCGGCGTGCTGACGCCGGTAGCCATCCTTGATCCCGTGCCCGCGGGTGGGGTCATGGTCTCGCGGGCCACCCTGCACAACGAGGATGAGATCCGCGCCAAAAATATTCGCATCGGTGATACGGTACTTGTGCAGCGCGCCGGGGACGTCATCCCCGAGGTGGTCGGCCCGGTGCTGGAAGAACGACCGGCGGACGCGGTGGAGTTCGTCTTTCCCCACACCTGCCCGGTCTGCGGTCAGCCCGCCCACCGGGAAGAAGGGGAGGCCGCCTGGCGCTGCGACAATCTCGCCTGTCCGGCCATCCGCCTGCGAGCCATCAGCCATTTCGTCTCCAAGGCCGGGCTGGACATCAGCGGCATCGGCCAGAAATGGATCGAGCAGCTGGTGAGCAGCGGGCGCGTGCAGTCGCCGCCCGACCTCTTCACGCTCACCGTGCCGGAGCTGCTGCAGTACGATCGCATGGGCGACTCGCTGGCCCGGAAATTCGTGGATGCCCTTGATCAGGCCCGCCGCACGGCCACCCTGCCGCGCCTGATCAGCGGCCTGGGCATCCGCCATGTGGGCGAGCAGACCGCCCGGCAGCTTGCCCGGCATTATGCCGACCTTGACGCGCTGGCCCACGCCGGGACGGAAGAGCTCATGCGCATGGAGGACGTCGGCCCGGAGGTGGCCTCCTCCATCCACGCCTTTTTTGCCAATGCGGCCAATGCCGCCATGCTGGAACGCTTCCGCTCGCTGGGCCTCTGGCCCGCCGCCGCGACGGAGAGCGTGCGACAGCAAGAGAACGCCGGCCCGCTGGCCGGAAAGACCATCCTCTTCACCGGGACCCTTTCCATGAAGCGGGATGACGCCGCCAAAATGGCGGAAGCCTGCGGGGCGATCATCGCGGGAGGCGTCAGCAAAAAACTGGACTATCTGGTGGCCGGCGAAAAGGCCGGCAGCAAACGCGAAAAAGCCGAAAAACTGGGGATCCCCATCCTCAGCGAACAGGAATTCCAGGACATGCTCCACATGGGCGAATAAGCCCGGCACGTCCGCCAGCAAAGGAGAGATACGATATGGCAACGCCGCTCATCATCATGGGAGCCGGCGGGCGCATGGGACGCACCATCGCCGCGCTGGCCGAGGAAGACAGCACCTACAGCCTTGCGGCTCTGGTGGACCGGGCCGACCATCTGACCCAGCTCCACGGCGGCGACGGCTGCCTGATCACCGCCGATCTGCGCGCGGCGCTCGCTCAGTGCGCCGATGCCGTGATCATCGACTTCACCGCCCCGGAAGTCAGCCTGAACACCGCACGGCTGGCCGCCGAAAGCGGGCATGGCGTCGTCATCGGCACGACAGGCCTTGCCGAGGCGCAGCGGGCCGAACTTGCCGCACTTGCCCAAAAAACGCCGCTGTTCTGGTCGTCCAACATGAGTGTGGGCATCAACGTGCTGCTCAAGATCCTGCCCGAGCTGACCCGGGCGCTGGGCGACAAGTATGATATCGAAATGGTGGAACTGCACCACAATCGCAAAAAGGACTCGCCCAGCGGTACGGCCCTGACCCTTGGCGAATGCCTCGCCGAAGCGCGCGGCTGGAAGTTGCCCGACGTCCGCTGCTCGGCGCGGGACGGCATCATCGGCGCACGCCCCAAGGCACAGATCGGCATCCAGGCCATCCGGGGCGGAGACGTGGTCGGCGTCCACACGGTCTACTTCATGGGCCCCGGCGAACGTATCGAGGTCACCCATCAGGCCCACTCGCGCGAGACCTTTGCCCAGGGCGCATTGCGGGCGGCCGCCTGGCTCAAGGGCCGCTCCGCCGGTCGCCTCTACGGGATGCAAGATATTTTCTAGATTTTTTCTTGATATTTTCATTCCGGTGGGCTAGAGAAAAAAGGTACGTGAAAAGCAAGGGGGCTGGCGCAGCGGCATGATCGGAAAAACGTCCGCGCGAAGGGACCGGATGGAAGATCCTTCGGTCGACGTTTCACGCGTTATCACGCCCATGCGCCAAGTGATTTACCGGGGGAAACATGCCGCAGGTCGCCGCACGCATCAATGAGGACCAGGAACGCTGGCTCAAAGATTACTTCCGCACCAAGAGCGCGGGAGCGGAGTTCATCCTCCCGTGGGCTGTGGACACGTTTTTCCGGGCCATCACCAATATCAAGACCCTGTTCACCGCTGCCGAGCTGAAAGCTATCGTGGAAGCGCACAAGGATATGCGCCTCATGCCGGACAATTCCCGCCTGTCCTACCTGTTGCTGCGCGTGCATGACGCCTGCGAGATCAATCATGTGCATATGCGGCATGGCGCAAGCAAATCCAGCCTGGAGAGCAAGCTCAAGTCGCTGGATGATACGCAGGCCACAGCCCTCATGGTCTGGGCCTCCGCCTTCTGGGTCAGCCGCAACTGCTCGGCGGAAAGTCTGGACGAATATATTCGCGCCTACTAGAGCGGGGGAGGGCGTTGCCCGCACCCCGGATGCTCCTGAACCGAACAGCACAGCGTTTGCCGCTGTGCTGTTTTTTTATGTACGCCCGCAAACGGCATGCCCTGCCAAGGCTGATGCGGCGGTCTGCACGCGCGGCGGTGGCTGGACACGGCGGCGAATCCTCGCTGCGCGCATAAAAAAAGGTATCTCCCCAAAAAGGAGGAGATACCCGATCATCCGTTGGCAGAAGGCCCGGCGTCAGATGGTGAATTCCTCACAACCGGGAGTCTCGGAAGAAGCGGAGCGCATCCCCTTGGGGGTTTCATTGCCCAGACTGTTGCTGGCCTTGGAGGTGGACATCACATAGATCTCATGGGGATCAAGAATGAGGATGACCGAACCGTCGCCCATGATGGTCGCCCCGGAAATGCCCTTCAAATCGCCAAGGTAGGCCCCCAGGGGCTTGATGACGATCTCCTGCCGCTCCAGCAGGCGGTCCACCACCAGGCCCAGCCGGCGATCGTTATCGTGGATGACCACGACGGAGAGCACCTCAGGCAGAGGATCCGTACGCGGCAGATCCAGCATTTCCGCCAGTTCCACGATGCCCAGCACCTCGCCACGCAGCGTGACGGCCTTGCGCCCCTTGACGTCGGTCAGCCGGCTGCATTCGATCTTGGTCGTTTCGGAGACCGCATCCAGCGGGATGGCGTAAGTCTGGCCGGAAACATTGACCATCAGGGCATCGATAATGGCCAGCGTCAGCGGCAGGCTCAGGGTAAAGCGCGTGCCCTTGCCCAGCTCGGTATTGGTGCTGACGCTGCCCTTGAGGTTCTTGATGTTGGTGCGCACCACATCCATGCCCACACCACGGCCGGAGATGTCCGTGATCTTGTCCGCGGAGGAAAAGCCGGGGGCGAAAATGAGCTCAACGGCTTCGCGGTCGTCCAGCTGGGCGGCTTCTTCCGCCGTGATGATCCCCTTGCGGATGGCCACTTCGCGCATCTTTTCCGGGTCGATGCCCTTGCCGTCGTCCTCGATTTCGATGGCGACGGAATTGCCCTTGTGGAAGGCGCGCAGCGTCACGCGGCCCTTGGGCGGCTTGCCGGCGGCGATGCGCGCGTCTTCCGGTTCGATGCCGTGGTCGACGGAGTTACGGATAAGATGCACCAGCGGGTCGCCGATGGCTTCCACCACGCTCTTGTCCAGTTCCGTTTCCTCGCCTTCCATGACCAGATCCACTTCCTTGCCGCTTTTGCGGGACAGGTCGCGCACCAGGCGAGGAAAGCGGGAGAACACGGAGGAGACCGGCACCATGCGCACCTTCATGATGGTATCCTGAAGGTCGTCGGAAATGCGCGCCATAGCGTAGGTCGTTTCCGAAAGGCTCTGCGCCACCTGCGAAATATCCACATCCGCTCCGCCGGATTCCAGAGAACGGGCGATGAGGGCGTAGCGGTTTCGGTTGATGATGAGCTCGCCGATGAGATTCATAAGGTGGTCGAGCCGCTCATGGTCCACACGGATGGACGAACTCTTCTGCGTCGTTTCCGCAGCCGGTTTGGCGGCGGGCTTGGCGGCGGATGCACCGGGCTTGGCCGCAGAGGCGGCGGGCTTGGCGGCTGGCGTCGCAGGCTTGGTCGCGGCGGATGCCGCCGGGGCGGCGGGTTTGGCCGCAGACGCCGCCGGGGCCGCAGCGGCGGGCGCGGGTTTGGCGGCGGCCGGAGCTGCCGGAGCAGGGGCGGACGCGGGCTTTTCCGGCGCGGATGCCGAGGCCGTCGCCGCTTCAGGAGCGGCAGCGGGAGCCGTTTCTACGGCAGCGGGCGTCGCTTCGCGCTTCTTTTTCACGTCGGCGGCAGCCATTTCCTCGATGATGGCCGTCTCCTGCGAGATGAGATCCACCATCAGGGAAAAGTCGATGCCCTGCGTGCGGCCCTGATCGACAATGCCGGCAGTCCGTTCGGCGTACTCCTTGACGTCATTGAAGCCCACGAAGCTGCTGGCGTTCTTGATGGCCGTCAGACAGCGGTACAGGGCATCCTCGGAATCCTTGTGCGAGCCGTCCTTGCGCAGCGTGGCAAGGGCGGCGTTGATGATTTCAAACTGTTGCTTGATCGTCGCCTGAAAGGCGTCCAGATCGTCGCCTTCCGCCCCTACGGGGATGATGACCGGCGTTACCACCTCCACATTGTCAGCAGGCTTGACCTCAGCGGCGGCGCTTTCAGCATTTCCGCCTTTCTGGGCGGCGATGAGAGCGGGCGGGAGGGCGACTTCCTCTCCTGCCACGGCCTTTTTCAGTTGCGTCAGGATGGGTGTGGTATCAAAGGGATGGGCCTTGCCGCTGGCAACATCGATACGACCGACAAGCGCCTCCATCACGTCCACGACCAGCAGCAGCAGGTCGATGAGCTCGTGGGTAGGCGTCATTTTGCCCTGGCGGACGTTATTGAGCAGCGTCTCCGCCTCATGGGTCAGGGCATTCAGCTCATTGTAGCCGATAATGCCGCTGTTGCCCTTCATGTTATGGAAGAAGCGGAAGAGGTCATTGACCAGGTCGCCCTGGCCGTCGCCTTCTTCCAGTTGCAGCAGACCGTCATTGAGATTGCCGGTAATCTCAAGTGATTCATCAATAAAATCTTTGAGGTGGCCTTCGCCAAAGGCATTGAGGGCATATTCCTGGGTGTCCGGCAGGCTGGCGACCCATTCCTTGCTGCTCATGCCCGCCGCTTCCTCCTGCCCGGCATTTTTCGCTTCCGCGGGAGCGGCGGCGGGGGCAGGCGCTTCGGCGGAGGCTGCCTCGGGCGCAGGCGTTTCAGCGGACGCGGGGGCTGCTTCAGCGGCAGGGGCTGCCGCCTCGGCCGGCGCTTCCGCCGGAGCAGCATCAGCCGCGGGGGCTGCCGTCTCGCCATTCATAATGGCATCGATCTGGGCGATGATGTGGTCGATCTCCACATCCCCTTCGGAATTCGTCGCCTCAAGATTGTCGACCATCTGGCGCAGGGCATCCGTAGAGGAGAGGATCACGTCCATGATCTCGGGCGTGACCACCATGCTCCCCTTGCGCAACTCGTCCAGGATGTTTTCGGACTTGTGGGCAAGCTGATTGATGCGGTTCAGCCCCAGAAAGCCGGACGCCCCTTTCAGGGAGTGCATGGGCCGAAAAATATCATTGAGAAGCGCGAGATTGTCCGGGGCCTTTTCAAGCTCCAGCAAATTCGGTTCGATAGTTTCCAGGTGCTCCTTGGCTTCGTTGATGAAGTCGGCAAAGAGTTCCGGATCAAAAAAATCTTGACTCATACCATACCTACTTGGCTTGAGAGTATGCCATTCAGGCGCACTTGCCTAGTATTATCGGCTAGCCAAGCAGCATCTTTATGTTACGAACCATTTTTTCTGGCTGGGCGGGCTTCACCATGTAGAGGTTGGCCCCGAGCGCCATGCCCGTCTGGATGTCCTTCTCCTGGCCTTCCGTGGAAAGCACGATGATGGGGATGTCCTTGTAGGCATCCTGGGCGCGGATATTCTTGATGAAGGTGAAGCCGTCCATGCGCGGCATATTGACGTCGGAAACGATGAGATCCACCTGATCCAGGCTGTACAGCTTTTCCATGGCGTCAAGACCGTCTTCGGCGGTGCTGACCCGGAAGCCCTCGGCCTTGAGCACAAAGGCCACAAGATTGCGAATCGTCTTGGAATCGTCCACCACCAGTATATGCTTGCTCATGTCGTGCCATCCTCGTCAAAGGCGTTTGATGCAGAGTCTAGAGAGTTTCAGGGGGCTTGGCAAGTCTGCCGGATGACTGGAAGCTTCCGGTCAGCGGCAGAGGATCTGCCCGATGCGCTCCGGCGCCAGGATGCCGTAGAGATGCTCGCCGATGCGGGCAAGCGCGTAGAGGCATTCCGCGGCCTCGCCGAAATGCGTTTCGGGATTCCAGTTCAGAGCCTGCTGCTGCACGGTGTAAATATTTTCCACCTTGTCGATGATGAGTCCTATCTGTATGTCGCCGCAGGGACAGACCACCACCAGACTGTCGGCATTATAGCGGGGCTTGGCATCGCTGCTGACCAGCATGCACAGATGCACAAGCGGCGTGAGCCGCCCCCGCAGGTTGATGACGCCCGCCACATGGCGCGGCGCCCGGGGGAGCAGGGCGAGCGGCATATAGCGCAGCACCTCGCTGATGGCCATGATGGGCAGCAGGAAGGAGGTTCCGGCAATGCGGACGGCCACCAGCTGGATCTCGGAAGAGGAGAAGAGCACCTGGCGCTGATCTTCCGTTTCGGGAACGGCCGCCTCTGCGGCGACGGAACCGCCCGCATCCGGCGACGCTGCCGCGGCGGCGGGGGCTGCAGGAGACGCCGCAGCGACGGCGCCGCCCCGCATCAGCGTTTCAGGCGCCGTGATGACGGGAACGCCTGCAAGGGCATCAGGGCCAAGGTATTTCTCCACAAAGGACTGTTCCGCGCGGGAGAGAGGAGCTGTGTCCGCATCCTTGCCGGAAAGATGCAAATCCAGATCGGCAAAATATTCGGCAGGGGTTTTCACCATAATTTGAGCACCTCCTCGGCCATGTCGGCGTACGCACACGCGCCGCGAGACTTGGGATCAATATCAAAAATAGTGCAGCCCAGGGCGCTTGCCTCACGAAAATGCGTGTCAACGCCGATGACCGTATCAAAAATGGCGCCTTCCATCTTCTTCTGCAGCAGATCCAAGACATGCAGGCAGGCCTTGGCCCGTTTGTCGTACATGGTGGCCACGGCCCGGTAGCGTATGGGAGAAGGCAGCACCTTGTTCAGCGTATGCAGCGAATCAAACAGCAGCCGCAGGCCATGCAGGGCCAGAAAGTCCGTCTGGATGGGGATGATCAGCAGGTCACTGGCAAGCAGGGCGTTGACGAGCATCAGACACATGTGCGGCGGACAGTCCAGCACAATAAAATCATATTTGTCGCGCACCTTGCGCAGGGCGCGTGCAAGAATCGTCCCCTTGCACGTCCTGTTGTGCATGACATCTTCCAGATCGTTCAGCCGGATGCTGCCGGGGGCGATGTCCATGCCCGAAATGGCCTGCGGGTGGATGAGCTCCTCCCAGACGGCGGGCCACTCGCTCTCCCTGGCGACAAAGAGTTCGTACAGGCTGACGGTGACCGTTTCGGGATACAGTCGGGCATGCAGGGTGGCACAGGCATGGGGATCCAGATCCAGCACCAGCACCCGCTTTTCCCTGCGCGCCAGCGCGCCGCCAAGACTGAGCGAAGTGGTCGTCTTGCCCACTCCGCCCTTTTGATTGGCAACAGCAAGGATCCTGGCGGCCATGACCTCAGCCCATCTTGCGATAGACGATGGTGCCGGTATGATGTTCCGGCTTGAACGCACGGCTGATGTTGTGCAGCGACTCGGAATGGCCGATGAGCAACATGCCGTTGGGCTCAAGATTGTCGTAAAATGCGCTGATGACCTTGCGCTTCATTTCATCGTCGAAATAGATGATGACATTGCGGCAAAAGACGATCTGCGACTTTTCCACGCGGCGCAACTGATCCTTGTCGCTCAAATTTATCTGACCGAAAGAGACAAGCTGCTTCAGCTCCGGCTTGATCTTGTAGACGTTGCCGTCCTTGGTGAAATAGGCGGAAACGATCTCCGGCGGCGTGGTACGCAGCGCATATTCGTTGTAAATGCCGCGCCGCGCGGCCGCCAGCACGGCTTCCGAAAGGTCGTTGGCCGTGATCTTGATGTCCCAGGAGCGGATCTCCGACTTCAGCACCTCATACAGGATGATGGCCAGCGTGTAGGGTTCCTCACCGGTACTGCACCCGGCCGACCAGATACGCAGACGCTTACGCCCCGTCTTGCGGCATTCGTCAATGACTTCCTTGAGCACATAGTCCTGAAAGACCTTGAGCTGCGGCGGGTTGCGGAAAAAGCTCGTTTCGTTGGTGGTCACCACCTCGAAGAGACGGTTGAGCTCTTCCTTGCGGCTGTTGTCGAAGCGAAGGAAATTGTAATATTCGCTGTAGGACTTGAGGTTCAGTTCCTTGATGCGGTTGGAAAGACGGTTCTCAACCAGATACTTCCGGTTCTCGGCAATGAAGATGCCGCATACCTGATAGATGAAATCACGCAGTTGCAGGAATTCTTCATCCGTTATGTGAAGATCCTTGCGGAAGGGCGTCGATGAGCTGGACAGGCTGCTGCTGCCGGGCGCGGGGCGGAAGGCCGACGTCGGCGAAGGCGTACGCAGTCCGCCCATCGCGTGTTGCGTCCGAAAGGGGGACGTCGCCGGAGCGGCCGCCGGCTGACCTGCCGGCCTGAACGGCGAGGAGAGCGTCGAGCCCGCTCGTGCCGACGCATCCTGACCCGGACGGCTCAGAGTGCTCACTGGCGAGCGCAGCCCGCCGCTCCCCGCGACGCCCGAGGTGCTCTGCTGACCGAGAGTGGAGGAGCGGAAGGGCGAAGAAGCCCCGAGACCGGAAGAGCGACCGCCGGTCTGACCGGAGCCGGAGGAATGCCCGAAGGAGGACCCTCCGAGCCCCGTATTGCTGCGCAGGCCGGATGACAGGGAGGAACCTGATCCGCTGCCCAGAGAGCTGCCGCCCGTCTGGCTGCCGAACGACGAACGAAAAGGGGATTCCGTCTTGCCGGAGCCGGCGCTCAGGCCCGAGCCCGACAAGCTGCCGCCGGTCGTGCCCGGCGTGCCGCTGCGCAGGGAGGAAAAGGAACGGGACGCCTCAGCAGGCTTGCGCAAGGAGGAATCCTTGTCCTTTTCCGACGAGAGCTTGCCGTCACCACTTAAAAAAGAAGGGCGCTGCTGGCTCATGTTCATTACTCCTGTTCGGCCTGGATGGCGGCAACAGCTTCGGCAGCGGCGTGCTGGATCTCAGGATCCTCATGGTCCATCATGCCCAGCAGCACGCTGAAGGCGACATTGCCGCCGATCTTGCCCAGCACCTCAATGATCTTGAAGGTGAGCATGGGGCTGGAATGCTCAAGCATGGAGGCCAGCGTCGGCACGGCGTCAATGGCCTTGTTGAGCCCCAGCGCCTCGACGGCGCGGATGCGCACCCAGTCATTGTCATCATTGAGGGCCGTCATCAGATGCGGCATGACGGACGGAGTGCCGATCTGGCCGAGAAGATTGACGACAGCCGCGCGGACATCCTTGTTCTCATCAAAAAGGCGGGGGATGATGCGGGGCAGATAGCGTTCGGCCTCGATGCCGAGATTGAGGAAGGCCTCCACCGCCATCTGGCGCACGCGCGGGCTCTGATCCTCCAGGGCGTCGGTTATCTCGCTGAGATTTTCCGTCACGCTGTACCGGCCCATGGCATAGACGGCCATAAGCCGCTGCATGTCGTCGTCGCTGCTCATGCGTTCGCGGAAACGCTGATTGAGAATGGGGCTGTGCAGATTGATGCAGGCTTCAAGGGCCATTTCCTGCACATCCACATACCGGTGATCAAGCAGGCTGAAGGCCACCGTGCAGGCATCCTCGCAGCCGTGCTGATTGCCGAAGAAGATAAGCGCGCTCTTGAGGATCTCCGGGTCGTCGCACCGGGTGATGACTTCCTTGAAAAAGGGGATGTCCTCCGGTGCGCCCAGCTGCGACAGTTCGGCCATGCCCGCACGTTGCAGCTCGCTGCCCAGATTCCAGAAAATGCTCTTGATGACCTCGACGGGACGATGATCCCCCATGAGCTGACAGGCTTCCATGGCGATCATGATATGCAGATCGTCCCCGCTGGTCAGCGCATCACGGATGACGTCATTATACCCGATGGCGGCGATGGCCCGGATGGTCGCCTCATACAGTTCGGGCGACTGGTCGGGATCCAGCCGGCAGGCCAGATCGAAGACCGCCTGCGAGGCCTCGGCATCGCCCATGAAGCTCAGGCCCTGCAGAGCGGCCATGAGGATGTCCTCATCATTGTCCGTCAGGGCATCGAGCAGATAGACGCGCAGGCGCTCCTGAAGTTTCGGCGTCAGCAGCGACAGGGACTGCCCGCCGAGGATCTGGACAATGGCCTTGACGGTCTTGTGCCGCAGGGCGACGCTGACATTTTCCAGCGACTTGAACAGCAGCGGGATGGTCTTGATGTCGCCCACGCTACCGATGGCGTCGATGATGGCGGAGCACACCAGCGGCGAGACCTGGGGCAGCACCTGCACCAGCGCCCGGATGGTCGATTCGTCATTGATGCGGCTCAGGGCTTCCACCACCGCGAACTGCACCCATTCCTCGTCTTCCATCATGGCCTTGGCCAGATAGTCCACCGCTTCGGGGAAGCCCAGGTTGCCCAGGCTCACGGCCGCCTGATAGCGTACGTTGACCTCGGGATCATGCAACAGGACCTCGCCCAGCAGGGGGACCGCGAGATGATCCTGGGTATATCCAAGGATATCGGACACGAAAATACGGATATCCGGGTCCTCGTCATGCAGCCATTCGCGCAGGGCGCGCATGTTGTCCACGCCGATCTCGCGCAGAATGTCCATGGCCACATTGCGGATGGGCGCGTCATCATGGCGCAGCAGCGGCAGCACGGCATCGACGGTGCGCGCGCCGCGAATCTTGCGCAGAGCGTATTCCGCCGCTTCCTGTATGCCCAGATTTTCACTGGTCAGATGTTTGCACAGGTAGGGGAGGGCCTCCTCAAGGCCGGCGTCACCCGCGGCAAACGCGCCGCTGCGAATGGCGTCACTGTCTTCGCTCTGAAGATTCTCCAGTATCTGATGCACATTGGTAGACGAGTCGAGCATGATTCGTGTCCTCGGGTAGGGGGTCAACTAACCTTTTACACAGGCCATTATTGCCTTGGCGATATCATCGACATCAAGTATCTGATCGGCCAGCCCCGCATCCACGACCGCCTTGGGCATGCCGTAGACGACGCAGGACGCTTCGTTCTGGGCGATCAGATAACCGCCTTTCTGCTTGAGCACCTTGGCGCCTTCACAGCCGTCGGACCCCATGCCGGTCAGCATGACGCCAAGCACGCGCCGCCCCAGGCCGTTGCCCGCCGTTTCCATCAGCACGTTGACGCTGGGCTTGTACAGCGCGGAGGTCGGTTCCGGCGTCACAAGCACTTCCGGCAGCGGCCCCCGCATCTGGATGCCGATATGCTTGCCGCCGGGGCAGACATAGGCATGACCGTTCTGGATCTTGTCGCCGTTGACGGCCTCGGTCACCGAGATCTGGCAGACGCTGTCGAGGCGCTTGGCGAACGGCCCGGTGAAGGTCGCCGGCATATGCTGGGCCACCAGGATGCAGGCGGGGAAATTGGCGGGCAGCGCGGAAAGGATCTTCTGTACCACCGGCGGCCCTCCGGTGGAGACCCCGATGACGACGATATCGTGCGAACCGGTGCAGGGCCGGATGATGCTGGCGGCGGAGGACTGGGAGCTTGTCGCCCCCGTCAGGGAAGACGTGCTCCGCAGGGGGCGGGAGGCCGTCCCGCTCTGGCGCAGGGAAGACATCGTGCTGCCGGACAGGCTGCTCGTGACGGACGACCGCCCCAGACTGGACGTCAGCCCGGAAGGACGCGCCGTGCCGCCGGCCCCCGACAGGCCGCTGCCGGCCGACGAGGAAGACAGGGAGGAGCTGCGGCCCGCTTCCAGATTGGTCCGCGTATAGCGCAGGCGGAGAAAGGCCTTGCGTCGGGAGATGGACTTGACCTTGTGGCGCAGCTCGACGCCGAAATCCTCCTGGTCGGCGCCGCTGACCTTGGCAATGAAGTCAAGCGCCCCGTACTCCAGGGCCTTGAGGGTGGTTTCCGCGCCTTCGGCCGTCAGGGAGCTGACCATGAGCACCGGCAGGGGGTTGGTCTTCATCAGCTCCTTGAGCGTCGTCAGCCCGTCCATGCGCGGCATTTCCACATCCAGCGTTATGATGTCCGGTTGCAGCTGGGCAACTTTGTCCAGGCAGTCCCGTCCGTCCTTGGCCGTGCCGCACACGGTGATTTCAGGGTCTTTTTCCAGCAGGGCCACGATGGCGCTGCGCATAAACGTAGAATCGTCAACGACAAGAACTCGTACCACGGGAAAGCTCCAGAGCTAAAGTAGTTCATCGCTCAACAAAAAAAATCTACCGCAGATAAAAAAAATTGACAAATGAAAAAAACGCTTGCCAATCTCTCCGCTTTGAGCTAGGTTCTTTTTCGCAACGGGATGTGGCTCAGTTTGGCTAGAGCGCAGCGTTCGGGACGCTGAGGCCGCGCGTTCAAATCGCGCCATCCCGACCAGAAAGTGCAAGGAGTCATGCAGCAGCATGGCTCCTTTTTTATGGTCTGCGAAAAATCTGCCGCCGGCGCGGCGGGATGCGCTCCGTCAGGCTGCCGGACCGGCATGCCCCGGCAAAAAAAGGAGGCGCGATGCGCCCCCTTCCCGTACTGCGCCATAGCCACTGACGGGCCTGCCTGCTGCCCGGCGGCAGCGGATCAGGCCTCGCCGTTGACGCCGTCCTCCGCTTCCCAGCGGGCAAGGTGCGTGCGGATGAATTCGCAGATGGCGGCATGCTCCGCCTTGCCGTTGCCGCTGACGCGCAGGGCTTCGCCGAAGGCAAAGCGTACGGGCATGCCGGGACGTACCGGTCCCAGCTCCTTGATGCGCTTCCCCGTGCCCCAGGCGTCCGTCTTGAGGGCCAGCGGCACCACGGGCACGCCGGCCTTGCGTGCGAGCTTGATGCCGATGGTGTTGAAATGCTCCTCGCTGAATTGCCGGGAGCGCGTGCTCTGCGGAAAGACGATGATGGAGATGCCCTTCTCGAGCAGGCGCTGTCCCCCCTCCAGCACGGCGGCCAGATCCTGACGGGGATTGACGCGCTCCACCACGATGGGATCGCGCGAGCGCATGACCGCGCCAAAAAAAGGCATGGTGGTCAGGCTTTTCTTGACCACGAAGGTCACGGGACGGAATGGCCGGATCATGCTGGGGAGAAGAAAGGTCTCCAGCGTGCTCATGTGGTTGCCCACAAAGAGGCACGGTTCCTCAAGCTGTTCGAAATGCCGCATGCCGTCCACAAAAATGGGGCAGCCCAGCCCCTCCATGAGCTCGGCCACCCAGGCGCTGGCATGCACCCAGGCCGCGTCGCCGCATTCGCCACGGGCGGCTTTGGCGCACAGCCAGCGCACAGGCCCCAGAAAAAGGCGATAGTAAAAGCCGCAGGAGCGCAGCAGCCCTGGGGCCGGGGCCGGCGGCAGGGCGGGGCTGCGGTAGCTGTCCGCCTGCAGGAATTTTCGGCAGAAAAAACTGTCGTCAAAGGGCATGGGCATTTTCATGTCAGCCGTCCTTGTGGATCTTGTGTATCCTGCGCCACCACTGGCTCAGGCGCGTCTCGTCGCCGCAATCCCTGGGCTGGTAGAAACGCCGGCCCTGCACCTCGTCCGGCAGATAGGCCTGTTCCACATAGCCTTCAGGATAATTGTGCGGGTACTTGTAATCCTTGCCGTAGCCCCATTCCCGCTGGAGCTGGGTCGTGGCGTTGCGCAGATGCAGGGGCACGGGCGGCACGCCGTTAAGCTTTACTTCGCGCTGGGCGTTGAGATAGGCCGCATAACTGGAATTGCTCTTGCGGGCAAGAGCCAGATAGACGACCGTTTCCGCCAGGGGGATGAAGCCCTCGGGCATGCCCACGAATTCCACGGCCTGCTGGCAGGCCACAGCCAGCGGCAGGGCCTGCGGATCGGCCAGCCCCACATCCTCTGAGGCCGACAGGATGAGGCGGCGGCAGATGAACCGGGGGTCCTCGCCTCCTTCCAGCAGGCAGGCCAGATAAAAGAGAGCCGCATCCACATCGCTGCCGCGGATGGACTTGATGAGCGCCGAGGCCAGCTCATAGTGATTGTCCCCGTCCTTGTCGTGCCGGGCCAGCATTTCCGGCAGGGCGGCCTTGAGCGGCTCGGCATGGCGGCTTTCCTCCGGCAGGGCGGCAGCGTACTCCACCAGATTGAGCAGGGTGCGGGCATCGCCGCCCGCCGCCGAGGCCAGCACTTCCCGGGCGGCATCATCCAGCGTGATGTGCAGGGATTCCGCGCCGCGCCGCGCAAGCTCCATGAGTTCCGTCCGCCCCAGCGGACGCAGACGCAGCACATGCAGGCGCGAGAGCAGTTGCCGCGTCACGCTGAAGGAGGGGTTTTCCGTGGTGCTGGCCAGCAGGGTCAATTCGCCGGATTCCAGCAGCGGCAAAAAAAAGTCCTGTTGCGCCCTGGAAAAGCGGTGCAGCTCATCCAGCACCAGCACTTCCACTCCGGTCAGCAGCCGGCGCAGATGCTGCAGGCCGGCTTCCGGCGCGCTGATGCGGAGATAGCGCTTGCCGCTGGCCCGCGCCAGCAGCAGCGCCAGCGTGGATTTGCCGCAGCCGGGAGGGCCGAAAAAAAGCAGGCTCGGCAGACGCGGGGCCTGCATGAAAGAACGGATCTTGGCCGCAAGATGCGGCTGCCCCAGAAAAAATTCCAGACCGTCGGGGCGCAGCCGCTCCGGCAGGGGGCGGGAAGCGTCCTCGCCGCTGCTCAGGAGGGACGGTTGATCGTGAGATGTGAAGCCCACCAGTGGATCCCCAGACAAAGTGTTGCCGCGGTCTCGCAGCGCAGGATACGCTGACCAAGGCTGACCATGCGGAAGGAAGCCCCCCGCAGCGCCTCCAGCTCGCGCGCCGAAAAGCCGCCCTCAGGGCCGATGACATAGAGGGTCGTACCGGGCCGGCCCACCATGTCGGGCGTCAGCATGGAGGAGCCGTCCTGCAGTTCCCAGGGCAGGATGCGTTCATCGACCTGCCCGGACAGGGCGAGCACATCGCCGATGCCGCCGGAAAGCGCGCGGATCTGCGGCAGCCAGGGGTTGCCGCACTGCTTGGCCCCGGCGATCATCTGCTTCTGCCAGGATTCCCGGATATCGGCGGGCAGGCGGCCCTGACTGTGATCCCCCTGCCAGAGCCAGACTTCCCAGGCGCCCAGCTCCACGGCCTTTTCCATGAAGAAACCGCGGCGCACCGCCTTACTGAAGGCCAGGGCGATGATGGCCCGGGAGGCGGGCTCGGGAGCGACGTCCACGCTGCGGCAGACAAGGCGCACCCTGCGCTTGCCGCTCTCCACGACCGTGAACAGGCCGATCCGGCCCCTGCCGTCCAGCAGGCTGACGTCCGTCCCGGGGCCAAGGCGCAGGGACTGCGCCAGATGCACGGCCTCCTGTCCCTCCAGCAGCGCCTCGCCCTGCGGCGCGGCGGGCCAGTCTTCCGGAGCCAGATAAAAACGATGTTCGCTCACGAAAAGGCCTCATCCTTATGGGTTCTCGCCTTGCGGACGGCCCGGAAGCCGTCCAGCAGGGACACCAGTTTGCCATAATTGCGCCGTATTTCAAGTCCGGCCTTGCTCAGGTGCTCCTCCGGCGGTTCCATATAGGTACGCAGCATGTAGCGGTCGGACAGGATGCCCTCCACGCACTTCATAATGGCATCCACAAGATCGGGGAAGAAGGTGGAGATCTCAAACTTGAGATCCGTCAGCTGGGCGAGCGCCTCGCGCATCATCTGCCGGTAGGTGATGCGTGCCCCCTTGAAGGTGCGCAGCCGCAGGTCCTCGAGGATGCGTACGCGCCGCGCCTGCTGGATATAGCTGAAGCGCGTGCAGACCTCACGATGCAGCTCGCGCATGGTCTCAAAGGCCTCGTCGTTTTCCGGCGCATAGAGATAGCGGGAAAGCACCTTGCTCACGTTGGAGAAGAACTCGTCGCTGTAGCTGATCATGCGGCGCTGGTGCTTGGTCAGCCAGGCATAGAGGAACTTGAGCCGCTTTTCGTCGGTATCGGTATTCTCCACCACTTCGGTACGCTTGTAGACGATGCGGCCCGAGTATTCCCCGCGCACGATGTCGTTGAGGCGCAGGAACATGTTGGTGGTGTCCTTGATGATGTTGAGCCCCGGCAGGGGCTGGCCCGTCAGGGGATGCAGCACTTCCTGAAAGGCCACGGAAAGGGCGCGGTCCTGCCGCACGTTGCTCTGATCGAAGCTGTGCTGGCGGTAGGTGATGCGGATGATGATCACCCGCCGGGCCCTGTCGAGGAAAAATCCTCCCTCCTCTATGCGTTCGATGACCTCTTCCTGATCCTCGTCCACCTTGACGAGCGCTATCTTTTCCAGCAGGGGATAGCGCCGGTTCTCGCCGTCCGCCGTATAGGTGGTGATGGTGCGGTCCGTCTGCCCCAGCACGCGCAGGAGGAAGCGTTCGCCCATCTTGTGCAGCTTGCGGGCGAAGAGGGCGGACGAGGTGCGCCGTTCGGACACGATGGGGAAGCCGTAAAGCTCCATGAGATACTGGTAGACGAACATGCGGTTGCGTTCGTACAGCTCGTTGTCGCCGTAGACGAACTTGCCGATGCGGATGCCGAAGCGCTTGAGCTCGCTGTCGATGTCCGAAGGGAAGGAGGCGAAGATGCCGGCCAGATGGAACTGACGCCCCGCATCCAGCGCCAGCACCTGCGCCCTGTCCATGCTGCAAAGGTAGGGGACAAGCGCCGGATAGGTGTCCAGCAGCGAGGTATCCGCCGTACGGAACTGCTGCCGGAAAACGTCCTGATGCAGGCGCGGCAGCCGGGCGGCGATGGCCTCCAGATTCTGGTGGTACACCTGGCTTTCCAGCGGGCAGCAGGGCACGCCCTCCACCTCGGTGATGACCGGGTGCAGCTTGTCATACTGGAAGATCTCGGAAAAATAGTGCAGCTGCCGGGCAAAGGCCACCAGGGCGAAACCTGGCAAGTCCTTGTGCTCGAACATGTCGTTGTCGAAGGAGGGGAGCAGCTCGCGCGACTCCACCAGCGGATAGCCCTTGCTCTCCTGAAAGGGCTTGACCAGACAGAAGCGGATATGTACCGCATCAAGAAAGGACTTGAGCTGCTCGAGCGTGCTGCATGGCAACGGCTCGGCAAGCGTTTCGGCGTCCTGCCAGGGCAGGCCGTTCTTGCTGAAAACTTCTTGCCATTTGAGCATGCGTCACCTTCTCCATGTAGTGAGAAACTCTACGATATTTTTCTTTCGATTTCCAGCCCTCCGCCCGCTGTTTCCACAAAAAAACCGTCGGGCCGGGCAGTTGCAGCCAGCCCTTTCCTCTGCTAACATGAAGGCAATGCCCATGCTGACGGGCAGCACCCTACAACATCGGCGCATTCCCCGTACGTTTTATGAACAATATCCTTGAAAAACATGTCCTGAGCATCGTGTGCAGCGTTTTCGACGCGTACTCCGCCGTGCTCTTCCTGCCGGAAGAAGGCGCGGAAGAGGAAGGAGAGGTGCATCGCCTGGTCGCCTCCTTCAGCCTGGGAGACGGCATCGACGAGGGCAGCACCATCCAGCCGGGCAAGGGACTTGTGGGCTGGATCCTGCGCAACCGCCAGCCGCTGGTCGTGCCCAACTTCGACAAGCACCAGAGTACGCTGGGCTATTACCGGGAAGGAGAAGAAGGGGGCGTCAAGGCCTTCATGGGCTGTCCCGTGCCCACGGGCGGCGCGCTGTGCGTGGACAGCAAGCGCCAGTATTCCTTCACGGACAAGGACTACAAGATCCTGCAGATGTTTGCTGAGCTCATCACCCGCCAGCAGAACGCCCAGGGCGGGGCGGAGCCGCTGGGGGGAGACATCTCCCGCTATTTCGCCCAGCTCTGCGTCATCCAGAATCTTCGCTTTCACCACAAGCGCTGGCCGCAGTTCATCCAGAATTACCTGAAAACGATAGCCGAGGCCACGAACTTCGATTATTGCGCCTTTGCGTCGGTTGCGCGGCCCGGCGAAGCCTACTGTCTGGAATGCGAGTCCGTCCCCCTGCTGCTCAACGAGGGGGAGATGCTGGAATTCAGCATGAACAGCGGCCTTGCGGGGTGGGTGTTCAACAACGATCGCCCCGTCTTCGCGGAAGGCGTCAACGGCGGTCAGGGGACCATGCTCTTTGCCAAACTCCCGGAAATGCCGGAGTTTCAGGCTGCCATCTGCCTGCCGATCATCGTCAACAAAAGTACCCGCTGCGTGCTCTGCCTGGCCCACGGCACTCCCCGCGAGATGGACGAGGCCCTGCGCAGCTTCGTAAAGCTGGCGGCGGACCATCTGGCCCTCTTTCTGGAAAATCTCTATCTCAAGACCAGACTGCGGAACATGCTGCCGCGGGCGCATGTCCATACCAGCGGTTCCCGCATGTACGACCCGGACAACGCGCCGCAGCCCCAGGCGGATGAAGAATAGCCATGCTGCCGCATCTGTTCCGTCGCTTCTTTGCCCAGGACATCGCCATGGATCTGGGGACGGCCAATACCCTGCTGTTCACCCGCAAGCATGGCATCGTCATCAACGAACCGTCCGTGGTTGCCCTGGACGTCCAGAAAAACACGGTGCTTGCCGTGGGGAGCGAGGCACGGGAATATCTGGGGCGCACGCCGCAGCGCATCCGCGCCATCCGGCCCATGAAAGACGGCGTCATAGCTGACTTTGACGTCACACGGGCCATGATCGCCTATTTCGTGCGCAAGACCATCACCGGCCTGCGCCTGGTCAAGCCATCCATGGTCATCTGCATCCCCACCGGCATCACGCAGGTGGAAAAACGGGCCGTCATCGACTCCGCCCATCTGGCCGGCGCGCATGACGTCTCCCTGGTGGAGGAACCCATGGGGGCGGCGCTGGGGGCGGATCTGCCCGTGCGCGAGCCGCTGGGCAACATGGTGCTCGACATCGGCGGCGGCACCAGCGAAGTGGCGGTCATTACCTTGTGCGGCATTGCCGTTTCCCAGTCGGTGCGTGTGGCGGGGGACGCCATGAACATGGCCGTTCAACGCTATCTGCGGGATGTCTTCCGGCTCGAGGTCGGCGAGATCACGGCGGAAAACGTCAAAAAGATCCTCGGCAACGCCGTGCCCCGGCCTGAAGCGCCCCGGCTTGAGGTCTCCGGCAAGGACCTGGTGGAAGGGGCCCCCAAGGTCATCACCATCGGCGAGGGACACATCCGCGAGGCGCTCCACGACTGCATACAGGCCATTGTGGGGGCCGTCCTGCGGACCCTGGAACGCACCCCGCCGGAACTGGCCGCGGACATCCACCGTAACGGCCTGCTCATGGCCGGCGGCGGCTCCCTGCTCCGGGGACTGGATCAACGCATCGCCCGGGAAACGCGCCTCAAGGTCTTTGTGGACAAAGACCCCCTGACCACGGTGCTGCGCGGAACGGCACAGGCCATGCTGGACCGCGAGCTCTATCAACCCGTCTTCATCAACTGACCACAACTGACCGCCATGTATGATCTTTCCTGCAACCTGTCCGAGCTCACGGACAGGGTCGAGGCCGTGGTACGCCGCAGCGGCGACATCATCCTTGAACACTGGCGTCATCCAAGCCATGTGCGCCACAAGGGCCGCATCGATCTCGTCACCGAAACCGACGAGGCCGTGGAGGCCTTCCTTGTACAGGAGCTGCAACAGCTCGTGCCTCAGGCGGGCATCCTTGCCGAGGAGGGCGACGCCTTCGGGCCGGGCACGGACGGACTGTGCTGGATCATCGATCCGGTGGACGGGACGACCAATTTTGTCCACCGGCTGCCGCATGTGGGCACGTCCGTGGCCCTCTGGGACAAGGGCGAACCCGTGCTGGGCATCGTCAATGTGCCCATGCTGCATGAATGCTACCGGGCCTGCCGCGGCGGCGGAGCCTTCCGCAACGGCGACCGCCTCGGCGTCAGCGGCGCGGACCGCCTGTCGGACAGCCTCGTGGCCACGGGCATCCCCTACGCCATCCGTGAAGAACTGCCGCACATCATGGCCCAGCTCGCCGCCGTCCTGCCACAGGTGCAGAACCTGCGGCGCATGGGGGCGGCCTCCATCGACCTGGCCTATGTGGCCTCCGGGCAGCTCGATGCCTATTTTGAACGGGGGCTCAAACCCTGGGATGTGGCGGCCGGCATACTGCTCGTCACGGAAGCCGGCGGCCGGATAAGCCGCAGCGACGGCGCACCCTTCCGCTTTGGGGATGAGATACTGGCCACCAACGGCCATGTGCATGCGGCCATGTGCGATCTGCTGCAAACGGCCGCGCAGGCCTGCCCGCACGACTAGGGCCTGTCCACACTATTCTCCTTGTTTTGGGGGGAAGAATCAGGAACACGAGGCGGCGGCACGGCGCCGCCCGGCAGAACGTGAGCGGAAAAGCCGCGTTTTCCGCGAAGCGTCAGCCCGTATAGTTTGAAAGGCGAAGCGCTTCAAAAGGAAAATGTGCTCAAAGCAAGCGGACAGGACGGATGAGACGGGCAAGGCGGACGGTTCAGCCCAGCAGGTCGCTTTCCAGAACGGCGTGACGCACAAGCGGGGAAAGCAGTTCCCCGCCGTGGCGGGCCAGCCCCCGGAACTCCTCCTGATCCAGCAGCAGACGCGTGGCGGCGTCTTCGGCCAGCAGGAGCAGGCGGGACGGCGTGACCCGCAGCATGAACAGACTGACAAAGGCCTGTTCCGTGGCCGGGCAGGGCGGCAGAGTTCCCAGTTCGCACGGGCGGCAGGACGCCAGATCCCGCTCCCCGGCCAGCGCCTCGGCGCTTTCCAGCAGGGAAGCGCCCGCGACAACGGGAGCCCTGGCAAAGAAGTCCCAGCCCTGCGGTCCGGCAGCCAGCAGGATATGGGGCCCGCTCTCCACCACCAGGCAGATCTCCCGATGGACGAGCCGCTGCTCCCGCACAAGCGACGCGGCAAGACGACAAAAAGGACGATTGCGGGCATCGACGACTTCCAGCAGGGAGTGCGCGCCCGCCAGCAAGGGACGATTCCGCATGACGACTCCTGGAACGGATCTGACGTTTCGCCGCCTGCACGCCGGAGACGCGCAGGCCATGTTCAGACTGGAAAAATGCTGCTTCAGCCAGCCCTGGACCGAGGAACAATGCCGGGCCGCCTTCCTCCAGCCGGCCTTCGCCGCCTTCGGTCTGCTGGAGCCGGCGGGGCTTGTGGCCTACATCTCCTTTTACCATAGCGCGGATGAACTGGAAATACTCAATATCGCCGTGACGCCGGGACGCCGCCGGCAGGGCCTGGGCCGCCGGGTGCTGGGAATGGCCTTGCAAGTGGCGGGGAAAATGGGTATCAAAAAGAGTTTGCTGGAAGTGCGCGAAAGCAATCTTCCGGCCATCGGCCTGTACGAAAGTTTTGATTTTCGCCCGGTGGGGCGACGACGCAACTACTACCGCGCCCCGGACGAGGATGCCCTGATCTACGAACGCCTCGCCAAGGCCTGAATGGGACCCATCATGCAAAAAATCATTGCCGCCAACTGGAAAATGTACAAGACCCGGGCCGAAGCCCGCGACACGGCCGAGGCGCTGGCCCGTCATCTGTCGGAAAAGCAGCCCGCCGGACGTCAGGTCATCGTTTATCCGCCGTTCACGGCCATTGCCGAGGTGGCGGCCGCCCTTGCGGACACAGCCTGCGCGGCTGCCGGCGGTCAGGACGTCTATCCCGCCGAAGAAGGGGCCTTTACCGGTGAGATCTCGCCCCGCATGCTGCGTGATGCCGGCGCCTCCTGGGTGCTGACCGGGCATTCCGAACGCCGTCACATCCTGCAGGAGAGCGACGAACTCGTGGGCCGCAAGACGGCCTTTGCCCTTGCGCAGGGCCTTTCCGTCATGCTTTGCATCGGCGAGACCCTTGCCGAACGGGAGGGCGGACAGCTGCGCGCCGTGCTCCAGCGTCAGCTCCAGGCCGGCCTGGCGGAGGTCGCCCCCGCCCATGTCGGCCGGCTGGCTGTGGCCTATGAACCTGTCTGGGCCATCGGCACCGGCAAGGTGGCCGGCCCGGAAGAAGCGGGCGAAGCCCATGCCATCGCCCGCGAGCTGCTGCGCGAAGTCATCGGCGCGGCAGGGGAGAGCACGCCGCTGCTGTATGGCGGCAGCGTCAAGCCTGCCAATGCCGCCGGCCTGCTGGCTCTTGACAATGTGGACGGCCTTCTGGTAGGAGGCGCTTCTTTGGACGCGGATTCTTTCGCCCAGATCATCTTTGCCTAATGCCCGTCGGCGTCGTCGCAGCACGGCGCGAACCTTCAGGTACTGCCTGAAGACGGGACTTCCCGGAGGAAGCAGTGGAAACCCTTATCTTAACGCTTCACATCATTGTTTGCGTTCTCCTCGTCATCCTCATTCTCCTGCAGGCGGGCAAGGAAGGCATGGGCGTCATCTTCGGGGGAGGCGGCAGCACCTCCGTGTTCGGCAGTGCCGGCGCAGGGGGCATCCTCGCCAAACTGACGGCCTTCATGGCGGTGATCTTCGTCATCACGTCCCTGAGCTATACCTATGTCAGCAGCCCGCGCACGGCATCGGACGAATCCCAGATCCTCAATACGCCTCCCGTGAGCATTGAGGACAGCGCTCCGGCCGCTCCGCAGGCCCCGGCATCCACTTCCGCTCCCGCCGCTCCCGCAGCGGAAGGGACGCCCGCCGCCCCTGCGGCGGAAACGCCCGCCACGGCACAATAATCCTTCCAGCATGACCTGAAAAAGGCCGCGGCTCCGTCCGCGGCCTTTTTGTCCGAAGGGGTCCGCCATGTCCCATAAGGCACATTCCGACGATACCGGCAATTCCCGCTTCAACAATCCCTTTGCCGCACTTGACCAGAACGCCTTCCCACGCCGGGGGAAGCGGGGCTCGGCGGAGGGCACGTCCGGCACTGCCCGGCCCGCGCTCCGCAATACCGGCAAAAAGCATACGGCGCAGCCTGATGACGATGCCGATGCCGCGCTGTTCCTGTCGGCCATGTCGCGCGTGGAAAAAGCAGCCTCCGGCCCAGCGCGGCGCGGGGGATTCTCCCTGGACGAACAGGGAAAGCTCACGGAAAAGATGAAGGATGCCCGTCGGGAACGCGGGGCGGAGCCCCGTACCGGCCAGACTGCCGGCCAGCCCGCGCAGCCTTCTCCCCCTGCCGCACCGGCCAGCCCGCCCGCGGACGAGGAGGAAGACGCCTTCCTCCTAGCCATGAAGCAGGTAGCCCCCCTGGCCGGCAAGGGAAGGGCCGTGGCTCCCCCCGTCACCCCGCAGTCGCCGCCGCCGGCGGGAGACACCTCCCTCCAGGATTTTCTGGACGGCAAACTGGAATTTGCGCTGTCCTTCACGGATGAATATCTGGAAGGCCATGTGGTGGGGCTGGATCCGCTCATCATGGGCAAGCTGCGCTCCGGCTCCCTCAGCCCTGAGGCCCATCTCGATCTGCATGGCCTCAACGTGCTTCAGGCCTTCGAGACATTGCGCGGCTTCATGCGCGGCTCCTGGTACAAGGGACTGCGGACTGTACTGCTTGTCCCCGGGCGTGGCAAGAATTCGCCGGACGGCATAGGCATCCTGCGCGGCAAATTACAGACCTGGCTGACGCAGGACCCCTTCAAGCGCGTCGTGCTGGCCTTCTGCACCGCTCAGCCGCACGACGGCGGCCCCGGCAGCATCTACGTTCTGCTGCGCAAGTTCCGCAAAAAGGGGCGCATCTGCTGGGAGCGCATGCCGGCGGACGCCGACCTGTTTTAGAGCATTTTCCGTTTGAAACGCTTTGCGTTTCAAATCATACGGCCTGGCGTTTCGCGGAAAAACGCGGTTTTTCCGCTCACTTGGGGCCGGGCGACGCTGTGCCGCCGCCTCGCATTTTGCCTTTTTCAAAAGCAAAATGCTCTAACGCCTGTAACACTTTTGCGATTTCCTTGGGAGAATGAAGACCCCCTCGCTCTGCTGTCGATGCCCGTAACTTCCTTCGTCGTAACGGGCACGGCCTGCGGCCGCCTTTCGGTCGCGCTCTGCTGTCGATGCCCGTAACTTCCTTCGTCGTAACGGGCACGGCCTGCGGCCGCCTTTCGGTCGCGCTCTGCT
>NZ_CALUYG010000021.1 GCF_944324935.1 uncultured Desulfovibrio sp.
TGTAGAGGGGCCAGCCCCTCTCACCCCCTGCCCCCCGCCGGGAGGCGACCCGGCCCGGATGCCGGGCAAAAAACGGCGGGCCGGAGCGCGGCAAAAAGATCCGCGCGACGCATGTTGCCCGTACCGGGCGGCGGAGGGGGGCGGGGGAAACCTTTGCCCGAAAGGCCAAATGTAAAGAGCGCCAGCCCCAACGGCCGACGCCCTGCACGGAGGAAACGGGATTCTCTGCGAGAAGATCGTGGAGAAAGCCTCGGATCGGGCGGGAGGCCCGTGAGCCCCCCGCCCGAGGAGTTGTGTGGGATTACCGCTTCATGTTGATGACGGTTTCCAGCATGGTGTCAGTGGTGGTGACGCCCTTGGAGTTGGCCTGGAAGCCGCGCTGGGTGGCGATCATCTGCACGAATTCGGTGGTCATGTCCACGTTGGACTGTTCGATGCTGTAGGCGACGAGGGAGCCGAAGCCGTTGTCGCCCGCTACGCCGAGCATGGCATTGCCGGAGTCGCTGGTGGCGGAGTAGAGGTTGCCGCCTTCACGATACAGGCCCTGATAGTTTTCGAAGTCGTAGATGCACAGCTGCCACATGGGCAGGGTCACGCCGTTGTTGTAGGTGACGTAGAGGACGCCGTTTTCGTCAAACTGCATGTTGCTCATGCGGCCGGAACCGTAACCATCCTGCGCGGTCTGGTCCACATAGGTGTCCTTGTTGGCCACGATGGCGTTGTCCTGCTTTTCCGCGGCCGTCATGGTGGCGGCATTGGTGTTCAGGTTGACCGTGGCGCTGTAGGTTCCGTCGGCATTGCGGTTCAACTGGGTCATCAGACTGGCAAGGGTATTGCCCTTGGTGTCCGTGGCGGGCGTGATGGGCACAGGGGCAACCTTGGTCGTGCCGTCATGATCGTAGACGCCCGCGATGGTCGCTCCACCAGCGGGAGCGGAATAGTTGGTCGTTACGTTGGGATCGTTCAGGCCGTCGGCGACATCGACTCGGCCAGTGTCATTGTTATAGTAATAGGTTCCTGTAGCTGCATCATACAGGAGGGCGCGCGTCTGGGGGGTTGATGCACCAGACGTATCGGTATAGACACCATACACCTGATCCCCGGCTTGAGCGCCGCTATGGGCCGCAGTGATCGTCGTCGCCGTTGCTACGGTGTAATACTTGTTGTTGGCACCCATGTTCAGCAGGTTGGTACCATCAGTGTACTGGTATGCCGTACCATCGTCGGCAACGACCACATACTTGCCGCCGCTGACGGTAATATCTTGGTTGCCGCCACTGGTTGCCGCCACAGTACCATAAATCCGGTCGGTATCATTACCCGTCTGGGAAGTATAGTAGCCGTACTGGTCACCGTAAACGCAGTCTTGAGGGTCTGTCGCATCGCCGTAGACGAGTTCCCCAGCCCAGTTGCCGTTCGTGGACACATAGTAGTAGCCCAGAAGGGAATCCGTGCCCAGTTCCTGAACTACGCCGTTGGCATCCGTGAAATAGGGCTTGTTGTTCTCATTGAGCAGCACGGAATTGGCTTCCGCATTTTCCCAGGCCGGCTGGGCCACCTGCTTGAGGCCCATGTTCAGTTCGATGATGTATTCCTCGGCCTGGCTGTAGGGAGTCACGCCCGTGGCGGAGGTCATGGTTTCGCTCACGCTGTTGGCCAGCGGCTGCCCGGTGAAGTTGGCCGTGAAAGTGGGGTAGCCGTTGTTGGAGATCTTGGTGGGCTGCCAGGCGTTCTTGCTGTCCGGACTAAGCGCGACCTGATCGTTGGGGTCCGGGTTTTCCGTAGCGCCGAAGGTGTAGGCCGTCTGATTGATGAGGTTGCCCGCGGAGTCGAAGATCAGGATGCCGCTGGCCAGCACGCCGGCATTCTTGCAGGTCCCGTTGACCGGGTCATTGTAGAAGCGGGTGGGCTCCTTGCCCCAGGATTCGCTCTGCACATCGTAATCTTCCCCACCATAGGAGCGCATATCCTGATCCGGGGGAATGGTGACGAGATATTCGTACACCTTGCAGCCGGCGGGCAGGCCTTCCAGCGAATAGCCCACGCTGCCGTCGCTGCTGTTGCGTTCCAGCGCCACGGCGTCATAGTAGATGGTGAGCTCGTGCGTGCTGCCGCCTTCGTCATAGACCTTCATGGAGGAGGACTGCGCGTAGGCGCTGCCGGCCAGGGGCGGTTCGGCATTGGCGTTCCAGCTGTCGAACAGGGCGGTGAGCGGGCTGGTCATGGACGTGCTCTTGTCCTGATTGCTGATGTCGTTGAGCAGGCCCGTGCCGGCGGTGGAGACGTTGGTGGTGCGCTGGGCATTGATGTTCCAGCTTTCGAAAAGGACGTCCTGCGGGGAACCGCCGCCCACATAGGCGGACTGCACGTCGGTGGTGGTGCCCATGTCGGTGACGCCGTTATTGAAGGTCAGGCGCACGGTATTGTCCACGGGACGGCCCTGCACCACATAGCCTTGCGGATTGACGAACTGTCCCTTTTCATTGAAGTAGAAGTCCCCGGCGCGGGAGTAGCTGATGGCCGTGGAGTTGGGGTCGCGCACCCCGAAGAAGCCCTTGCCGTCGATGGCGAGGTCGGAAAAGCTGTTGGTGGATTCAAAGGAACCCTGCGAGAAGTCGCCGAGCAGGGCGTACACGCTGGTGCCCGCGCCCATCTGCACGGCACCGCTGGCGCTGGCGCCGCTGGTGTACAGATAGTCGTTGAAGTCCATGCGCTGGGCCTTGAAGCCGATGGTCGAGACGTTGGCAAGGTTGTTGCCCACGACCTGCATCTTCTTGCTATGAGAAAGCAGGCCGGAAACGCTGGTCCACATACTCGCAGAAAGACCGCTCATGATTTTCCTCCGTATTGATTCGTGCGGTTATATGGTTCTGGCGGCCGTGCACCGCCATGTGTGGCAAGAAAACTGATCAGGCGCTCTGGCTGGCGTCGGAGCTGCCGGAGCCGTCGGCATTTTCGGAACCGTCGGAGCCTTCGGTGTCGCTGTCGCCGCTGCCGGAGGCGCTGTCGTCCTTGTCGTCGTCGTCCGCGCCGGGCACCGTGCTGATCTGCGGATCCGCTTCGGAGACCTGTTCCACATCGCCAAGGGACATGTACTGACCGCCCTGGAGGCGCAACATGATCTCCGTGCCGTTGCGGAGCACGTCCGTCACCTTGTCGGCCACCAGCTGGGTCCCCACAAGGACGGGGTTGCCGCTGGAGTCCTCGCCGGTGACGGTCACCTTGTAGGTGCCGTCGGCGGCAAGCTGCCCGTCGCTGTTCATGCCGTTCCAGGCGAACTTGTAGACCGCAAGCGTGCCGTCGCCGTTGTACTGCGACATGCCGCCCAGCTGCTCGGTATAGACCACCTGGTTGGTGTTGGTGTCGAACACCTGGATGGTGGCCTTGGAGACGTCGCCGTTGAAGGTGTAGTAATACGGCGTGATGGTGGACGAGGTGGTGACCTGTCCATCAGCGTCCGTGGTGGACGAGCTGGTCTTGCCGATGACGTTGCCGGACGTGGTCACATACTTGCCGATGTAGCTCGTGGCATTGAACATGGACTGGTTGTTGACGGCATCAGTGATGCCCTGCATGGTCTCGTTCATGTTCATCATCTGTTCGAGGCTCGAGAACTGGGCCATCTGAGCGATGAATTCCGTGTCTTCCATGGGGTTCAGAGGATCCTGATACTGGAACTGGGTGACCAGCAGCAGCAGGAAGGATTCCTTGTCCAGATTGTTTCCCTTGTCGCTCTGATTGGCGAGGGCCTGACTGAACTCGTTGCTGACCTGGGTGATGGAATTGACAGCCATGACGTACTCCGTGCCGGCGTTTCCTTAGGCCACCACATGCAGGGAGCGGGTGGCATATCTTGCCGTTTCACCAAGTATATGCATAGGCTGTGCCAAGTCGTTTTCTTCCGGGTAGAGCCTTGAATTTCGCAGAGTTGAAAGGTTTTGCAGATGGGCGAGCTCTTCGCGACGGGCATCTTCTTCCTGTCGGGCGTTGTGCTGCTGCATATTTTGCCACTGATCGGCGCTGCCTTCGGCCAGATCCTTCCGCTGATTCTGGAGGCCCACTTCCAGCTTGTCGACCTTGAAGCCCTGCTGTTCCAGATTGATACGGATGGTTTCCAGCTGCTGGCTGACGAGTTCGGCGGTCTCGCTCTTTTCGGAGCGGATATTCGCGCTCACTTCACCATTGCGCATGGTGAGGGTCAGGGTGATGGCTCCCAGTTCCGCCGGGTGCAGCTCCACGTCGAGGCGGCGTACATTGCCGCGCATGGCCTGAAGGAAGCCGTCCTCCACCTGCTGCCCCACCTGACGGGAAAGGGGAGCCTGCTGGTCCTGCCGGGCGGCATCAGGGCGCGCCGCCTCAAAGCGGGGCGTTTCCTGCCGCGCCGTCAGGAACTGTGCGGAAAGATCGTTCGTCCTGTCCTGTCCGCTGTGCGGATTGCCGCCAGGATCGTTCTGCGCGGACTGCTTCCGTCCGTCACCGGAAGCGGCGACCGCATGGCGGGCATCCTGCACAAGGCCGATGCGTTCGGCGTCGGTCTTGCCGTCGGTCCGGGCGGCATCGCCGCTTTCGTCGGCAAGGCCCTGCCTGGCCAGCTGGAGACGACGCAGGCCGTCTTCATTGGCGGCGGCTTCGCTGTGTTCGCCGTACCGCATGCTCAGGCCGGTAGTGTCGGCCGCATCGCCGCGGCGGGCGTTGGCCCGGGCCGTATGCTCATCCGCGCCGGCCTTGCCCATGCCGGTGGCGGAAAGCCCGTTGTCCGTCTTGTTGATGACGGCGCTCTGGCGAGCGTCGGCACTGCGGCCTCCGGCTTCGCTGAAGCGGGCGGCCTGTTCGCGCGCGGCGGCTTCCTTCTGGGAAGCGTCAAGCGCGGCTTCCAGATTCTCGCGGGTCTGCTTCTGCACCGTGCGGTCGATCATGGCCTTGCTCTGCTGCACTTCACGGCTTTGCAGGGATTCGGCCTGCGCTTCCTTGTCCATGCGCTCGCGGGCCTTTCTGACGACCTGCCGTACCGTCTGGGCGGCGGCTTCATCCAGCTTGGCCTGCTTGCTTTCCCGCTCGCCGAGATAGGCGCGCGCGGGATTCATAAGGTTGCCGAACTGATCGCTGTTGCAGCGCAGGCCGCCGGCATTGCCGAACATGCTCTGGAGCTGCTGCTGGACGGATTCGGGCAGGCCGAGGCCCTTGGCCAGGGTCGCCATATCCTCACGGGAAATGTCGATGGTGCCGTTGTGGGCGGCGTCATTGAAGGTGCGCTGGATGAGCGCGAGGGCTTGCAGGCCCTTGCCCTGCTGCATGAGATCCATTGAGCTGGCTGCCAGCTCGCCGGAAGGATCGATCTGATTGAGCAGGCCGGTGAGGGTATCCATGTCGCTGTCGCTGAGCTTGACCGTGCTGTTCAGGTGCAGACTGGCCATGACCTGCGCCAGCATGGCGCCGTCGGGCGCCTGTATGAGAGCGTCGAGACCGCTCAGGGCGTCTTCCGGCGCGCCGGCCTTGACGAGGGAGGCGCGCAGTTCCTGGAGTTCCTTCTTGGTGAAGGTCACTTCATCCAGCGTGTAGAGCACGCCGTTGAGCGTATGGCGGCTGTAGGGCGCGTCCACCAGCGGGCCGGTGTTCTCATCATCGTCCAGGGCTGCCTTGACGTTCTCGGCCTCACCCCGATTGACGGCATTGATGGCGGAGTGCACGGATTCCAGAAAGTTCGCCACCGGGTCGGTTTCGTCGGAATTGAACGAATTCTGGAAAATGCCGGCAAAGTTGCCGGAGGCGGACGCCGCGACGGCTGCGCCCGTGTCCTGCGGCAGGATGCTGTAATCGGAAGGAAGAATTTGCATGGCAGACTCCTTGTGCCCCTTTATATTCAAGGAGTATGCCAATTTTGACAGATTTTTTTATTCCGTGGGGTTGTCGTGAAAAAAATCGGGGAGACGGCAAGGCTTTCCCGGCAAAAACAGCCTGTCCGGCCGTCAGGCGGCTCCCCTCAGTTCGCGGGCCGCTCTCGGGACAGCCTCGCCTTGATGCGCATCTTTTCCTGATACATGAGCTTGTCGGCCCGCTGGACGATCTCGGCGATGTCGCGGGGGGCTTCCTCCCAGAGAAAGCCCAGAGCCAGCCCGCCCGGATAGGCGGCCTCGCATTCCTTGCGCATGTTTTCCAGCTTGAGCTGGAAGGTATCCTCACGGATGTTCTTGCAGATAAAGACGAATTCGTCCCCGCCGATGCGGAAGATGTCCTCGCTGCGGAAATATTGGGTGAAGATGGCGCTCATGCCCTGGATGAACGCATCGCCCGCCTCATGGCCGAGAGTGTCGTTTACCTCCTTGAGATTGTTGAGATCGATAAATATGATGCCCACCCTGCGCGCCGGGGCCGCGGAAAAGGCCTGGCAGGCATCGAGGTAGGCGTTGCGGTTGGCCAGACCGGTCAGGCCGTCCCGCAGGCCGCGCATGGCGTACCCCTGGATAACCTGATCCCTGGATATGGCTTCGCCGATGAAGTGGGCAAGGGATTGCAGCAGAGAGAGGTCATGGCTGTTGGCGCGGGGATTGTCCACGCCGACAAAGCCGGTAAGCACCCCCTTGATGCGGAGCGGGACCACGTAGATCCCGACGATGCCTTGGGGTTTGAGCAAGGCGTACAGATCGGGGTGAGCGTCCCGGATGGCTTCAAGGTCGCCGACGGATACGTGGTTTTGCCTCTGGAACGCGGCGAACCACGGCGCGAAAACGGCATACGGGACGTGCTGCATCCCACCCTTTTCCTGAGTGACGCCTTTCTCGCACCATTCATGCGTATTGGCGACGATGGCCTCATTCGCGGCGCTCAGCCGCACCTCAAAGACATAGCAGCGATCCGCCTTGTAAAGCTGCCCGGCCAGCTGGAGGGCATTGTTCACGACCTTGCCGAACTCCTCGTCCCTCAGCAGCGTCCGCACGCAAGCCACAAGGGCATCCGCCATGTCAAGCTTGGTCTGGAGAGCGGCGTTCTCATTGCGGAGGTCGGTGATGTCGGTGGCGAATTCCAGATGGAGCGGCCTGCCCCTGAAAGAGATCAGCTTGTCTTTGACGCGAAAGGTTTTTCCCAGATGCGCGTTATGGTGTTCCCAGACATAAAATGAAGAGTGGGTAAGCTTCGGCGTTGGACAAAAGGGACAGGGAGCGTCCAGCCCCTGGAAGACCTGATGGCATTTCCGTCCGATCAGTTTTTGCCCGGCGGGGAAGTATCGCAGACAGACTTCGTTGTGCCAGAGGACTTCGTACGTCTCGATATCGTTGACATAGGCAATGCCGTCTAGAGAGGAGGCGACGATATCGGAAAGGCTTGCCTCTGGTCCGGCAAGGCATGGCGTCTCATGAAAGAAGCTTCGGCACATAGCGCTCTCTCTCTCTCTCTCTCTCTCTCTCTCTCTCTCTCTCTCTTGGCATGCAGCCGCCGGGCATCAGTATTCCATGTTTTTTGCGGAGAGCGTCTGACCATCGCGATGCCACTCCCTGTCGTTCTCGATATGGGTCATACTGGAGAAAAAACTTGCTGGTATGCTAATCTTCCGGAAGCGTCAAGTCAATTCCAGATGTGGGGCGGATGGACAGCTTTTTCGGAACCAGTGGGGATAATATCGGGGGATGTCGGGCAATATGGCGGAAAGAAGGAGGGCGCGCCATCTTCGGGCGGATCCCGGGGAGGGGCTGTATGCCCGGCTGACAGTCCGCGGCTTTGGGTATATGCTCCACCGTCATGGGGCCTGAAACCGCCATATCCGGCGGCACAGCCCGTCAACGCCATATGAAAAAGAGGAAGTTCACGTATGAAAAAACACGTTCTGGCCACTCTGGCGGCACTCGCCCTGCTGACGTCCCCCTGCCTTGTTCCCGCCGCGCAGGAGGCCGCGCCCGCTCCTTCCGGACCCGCGCCCGCCGCCGGGGCCGCCCCGGCCGCACGCGAGGCCGCCGGTCAGCAGATACACGGCAATCCGGGCAGCAAGGTCTATCACCTGCCGTCGTGCCGCTACTACAACAGCAAGGGCGCAAGCAAAGTCTTCAAGACGGCGGAGGAGGCCGGTGCCGCCGGGTACCGTCCGTGCAAGACCTGCGGCGGCAAGGGGGGCGCGTAGCCGCGCCGCTGCCGGGAAAGAGGGTGAAAAAAAAGAGAGGGGGCGCAGGGATATGCTCCCTGCGCCCCCTGACAGAGGCTTCGCCTCGTGTGTTGCCTTTTTCCATGGAAAAAGCGCGCTAAAACGTATAGACCAGCTGGAGGCGGCCGCCGATGCTGCGGCGCGTGCCGGCGGCCGCCTCCAGTGCCAGATCCAGCCGCAGCGGCGCGGTTTGCGGCGTCACGGCAAGCCCCAGCTCAAAAAGGGCGCTGCTGCCCGCCATGCTGGTGGAAGGGATGCGGATATCGCTGCTCCGGGAGGTCGCGCGGGCCGTCCCGAGACTTTCGTATTCCCAGCCCGCTCCCATGTAGACGGAAGCGGAGGGGAGGATATCCCCTTCAAGCCGGGCCCCCAGCCGCACGCGCGAGGAGTCCACGGCGTCAAAGTGGATGGTGTCGCCGTGGATGGTCGTGTCCTGCCCGTCCTGATGGGCGAAGAGATACTTGCCGTACACGTCCAGCGTCCAGTCCTCGCTCAGCGGCAGGAGCCAGCCCAGGCCGGCGTGGCCGCCATAATAGGGAGTGACGAGATCGTAGTCCGCGGGACGATCCATATTGTCCTGCAGGTCGTCGCTGTACCAGGAGGTATTCACCTGCCCGGCGCGGCCGCTGGCCTCGATGTAAAGGCCGCGCAGAAGCCCCTGGGTAAGGTCGATGCGTGCGAGCAGCCCGCCGCCTGTGTAGTGGGTGTCGCCATTGCCCGTTATGGTTTCGCCCGCCGCTTCCCGCGATGTGTTCAGGTTGCCGTAGCCCATTTCAAAAAATGCGCCCACCAGCATATCCATCCATGCCGTTTCGCCATGCCGGGCAAGACCGGTCACGAGGGACATGCCCTGTGTCGTCACGTCGGTATCCGTCGTCAGGCTCGCCGCGCCGCCGTAAAGAGTCGCAAAGGCCGCCCATCCCGTGGTATCCGTCTTCCGTGCGGCGGCACGCGCCTCGCGCACGCCCGCGCCGGCAAGCAGATCGCCGCCCTGATTGAGCATGCCCGCGGCCCCGATGCGGGCCTCGGTCAGCGCGCCTGCAAGGGGGTTGGCGCGGGAGCCGTCGATGCGGATATAGATGGAGTCGTCATTGCGGAAGATGGCCCCGTCATACAGGACGGCGTAGCCTTGCTGCAGACTGATGAGGCTGGAAACGTCCGCCTTGGCGATGGCCTGACTGTCGTCATGCACGAGCTCGAAGGTCTCGCCGAGGTGAACGTTCCCGCCGGTGATGATGTCCGGCAACTGGGCCGTGACCGTCGTGCCGTCGAAGTCGTCGTTCTGCGCGCCGCTCACGGTCAGCATGGGGACGCCCGCCGCCGCTGTCCCCGGCGCCGGAAGGACGAAATGCAGGTTGGCGAAACCCGCCGCACGGGCGACCGTCCCCTGCCAGCTGTCCACAAAGAGGGTATTGCCGCTGCCGCGCGCGGCCACGGCCTTACCGCCGACCTCGCCGCCGAAAAGCCGGATGCCTGCCGGCAACGTCGCCTGACGGCCGATGATGATGCTGTTGCCGGTCGCGCTGCCGCCTGCGCCTGTCTGTCCGCCGTAAATATCGCCGTTGACGCTGCCGTTATTGACCAGAAGGGTATTGTACGAGGCGCTTCCGGCTCCGGCAAGCATGCCGCCCACCAGATCGCCGTCCACCCGGCCGCCTTCCACCACGGCGATGGTGTTGTCGCTGGCGCTGCTGCTGCCGTTTGTGTCCCGAGCGTCGCCGCCGTGGACCGCGCCCGTCACCCGCGCCCCGCTGCCCACCACGATGGTGTTGCCCTGCAGAAAGGACGGCACGGCGGTATTGGTTGAATACGCGCCCGTAACATTGGTGACGGTGGTGTCGCTCAGGTAAATCGCGTTATCGGTGGCGGAAGCCCGCGTGGCGTTGCTTTGCACCGATGCGGCAATGATATTTTCATGGTCGCCGCCGGTTATGGAGATCACATTGCCGTCGGCCACGGCGTCGCCCCCCGCGCTGAAGGCGCTTGCGCCGACGGTCGCCGTGACCGAGCCGCCGGAGATGCTGATCGTGTTGCCGGAGGCCTCGGCCGAGCCCTTGCCGGCAGCCGAGCCGCCGTAGAGTTCGTCCACGCTCCCTCCGGCGATGCTGACAATGTTGCCGTAGGCGGCGGCGACCGCCGCTTTGGCGCTGTGGGCGCTGACTCTGCCGCCGAACACCTGGAGCAGATGGGCTGTGCCGTCGAGGCTCACCCGGTTGTTTGCCGTCATGAACAGGCCGTCGTCGCCGCCATCGGCATACGCATACCCGCCGTAAGCGGATGCCCACGCCCCCAGCTCGAGCGGTCCGCGCAGGGTCAGGGAATTGCCTGCGGCACTGGCGCTCGTCCCGCTGTGGGCGTATCCGCCGTAGATGTCGGGGCTGTCGCCGCTCAGGCCGCCGCTGATGGTGACGGCATTGCTGCCGGCCTGCGCCGTGCCGTTGTCGCTGCGGGCATAGCCGCCGTAAATGCTGCTGCCGATCGAACCGCCGCTGATGGTGACGATATTGCTGCCGGCCCGCACCGTGCCGCCGGCGCTGCGGGCATAGCCGCCGTAAATGCTGCTGTCGATCGAACCGCCGCTGATGGTGAGGCGGGCTCCTTCGGCCTGGGCATCACCGGTGCGCGGCTGTTCTCTCAGCCCGTAGACGTAATTCCAGCTGCCGCCGGAGATCGTCAGCTCACCGTCGCCCACCATATCCTGTGCCCGGGGGAGTGCGGAACCGCCCAGCAGAAGCAGCAGTGACAGCACGATCCCGGATCCACATCCATGAACACGACAGCAGTGCGGCATATCGACCTCCTGCGCGTAAGGGATTGACCTGAAACGCAGCGTCGTCGTGGCGGCTGCCATTGGTGAGACTGCCGCGCAGCGTCCCGTCGCGTTTCCCGGCAAAGAGGACACGGCCCATGTGAAGCATCATACGGAGAAGTCTTTCAAAAAAAGTATACGATCACTTTCGCAAGAAAGCAACATTTATATAAAAAGATACGTTGTGCTGCGTCCATGCGGTCGACCGCGGCAGGGGGGCGGCACGCAGGAGAGGGAACGAGACGTGCGTCGCTCCACGTCACGCCGTTGCCGGTCTCCAGGCAGCGCAGGTCACATGGTACGCGTCATGCCAACACTGCGCGGGCATTGCAATCCGCGAACACGCATGTCCCACGTTCATGGGGGACAGCCAGGCTGCCGGCCGCCGAGGAGATGGCGGGCGATCCGCGTCCGGCAGCATGCGCAAGCCGACAGGGCGAGACGGTGGTGAGGGACGGCAGCAAAAGAAGGGGTCACGGCGCTTGACCGTGCCCCCTTGTGCATTCTGGTGGAGAAGAGGAGACTTGAACTCCCGACCCCCGCCTTGCGAAGGCGATGCTCTCCCAGCTGAGCTACTTCCCCTTTTGTGCGTTCACACAAGAACGATATCTAGCCGAAACGCGGGAGCGTGTCAATCTTTTTTCCCGCTAACCGTTCGCCTCGGGGACAAGCTGGATGTAGGGACGCTTGAAGAGGCGCGTTTCCCCGCTTTTCGGATCATGTACGGAGTTGACGAAGCATTTCCAGGCGGCGTCGTCCAGCGGCATGTGGTCGCTGCGGTAGTAGAAGCCGGGGTAGCGGGTCTCTTCCCGGAAGGCCATATGCTGCATATGCAGGCGGACCGTCCAGAGGCGGTGGTAGTTTTCCCAGCAGCGCAAGAGCTCGTGCAGATCGCGGGCGGCCAGGCGCGCGGAGTCTTCCTCCAGCATGTCCAGCAGCTCGAAACCGCGTTCCAGCATGGCCTGCGAAGTGATGTAGAAGGTGGACACGCCACCGCCGTATTCGTCCGTGCATTTCATAAGCCGCAGCATGAAGTGACGGGGCGTGAGCATGTGAGGGTTCACCTCAATGTCGGTGGTGGCGTCCTTGTAGGTCTCGAAGGTGCGCCACGGCGCATAGATCATGTCGGCCAGGGCCTGCGGCGTCTGTGCGGGCACGGGCGTTTCGCCGGCATGGTCCACACACCAGCGCACCATCTGCTTGCCGGCGATGCGGCCTTCGGCATGTGACCCGGAGGAGAACTTGTGCCCCGAAGCGCCCACGCCGTCGCCGCAGGTGAACAGGCCCTCGATGGTGGTCATGCGGTTGTAGACCTTGCCGTTGGCGGCCCGGATCTTGTACTCCGCGGGGACCCAGTCTTCATCGGGCCCGGAGACCCAGATGCCGCAGCAGCCCGAATGCGAGCCCAGGAGGTAAGGCTCGGTGGGCATGATCTCCGAACCGCGTTCTTCCGGCGCGGTATTGGTGCTGGCCCAGAGATTGGCCTGGGCCACGCACATGTCCAGAAAATCTTCCCAGGCCTCGCTTTCCAGTGCTTTCTGCTGTTTTTCGTCAAGCGAGGCGAAGGTATTGCGCAGGGCCGTACGGGTGTCCATGAGGATGGGGCCGCGGCCTTCGCGCATCTCCCGCAGCATCATGTGGTTGCGCAGACAGGTGGGGACCACATGACCGCGCGCGTAGCCGCGTTCCTCATAGGGGCGCAGCATGCCCTTGTTGTTCTCGCAATAATCGTCGCCCAGGGCGTTGACGGCCTTGGCCCGGAACAGCAGGAACCATGCGCCCACGGGGCCGTAGCCGTCCTTGAAGCGCGCCGGCACGAAGCGGTTTTCCATCATGGTCATTTCCGCGCCGATCTGGGCGCTCATGGCGTAGGTGGAACCGGCGTTCCAGACGGGATACCAGGCCCGGCCCAGTCCCTCGCCGCAGGAGCGGGGGCGGTAGACGTTCACCGCGCCGCCGGCGGCCAGCAGAACGGCCTTGGCCCGGAAGACGTGTACTTCATTACGCCGGACGCTGAAGCCCACCGCCCCGGCGATGCGCCCGGGGTTGTCCTTGTCCGTCAGGAGGCGGACGATGAACACCCGTTCGAGGATGCGTTCCGGTCCCAGCGCCTTGCGGGCGGCCTCCGCCACGATGCACTTGTAGGATTCACCGTTGATCATAATCTGCCAGCGGCCGGAGCGTACGGGCTTGTCGCCCTTGCGCAGGGATTTCCCGGCAGCCCTGGCCTCGGCGCCGTCCAGGTTGTGGCCGTCATCCCCCTTGATCCAGCAGGGCAGGCCCCAGTCTTCGAAAAGATGGACGGAGTCGTCCACATGGCGGCCCACATCATAGATGAGGTCTTCGCGCACCAGGCCCATGAGGTCGGTACGCACCATGCGCACATAGTCTTCCGGGCTGTTGTCGCCGAGATAGGTATTGATGGCGGACAGGCCCTGCGCCACGGCGCCGCTGCGTTCCAGGGCGGCCTTGTCCACCATGAGCATCTTCAGGCCGTGGCGGTCTCCCCAGCGCACGGTTTCATAGGCCGCGCCACAGGCGCCCATGCCGCCGCCGATGATGAGCATGTCCAGATCGTGTTCGATGATGTCGGGAGCGGCCAGCGGCAGGCCGGCCTGCTGGTGGGATGCGGTATGGCTCATGCTTCCTCCCGGCGGGGGCTGTGGGTCCGAAATATGCGCTGTTTGTCCGGCTCGCTGACCGTGGCCCGTACCGGAGCGGCAGGGGCGGGGAGGACGGCCGGGGCTTCTTCCGTGCTCAGGCGGTTGTCTTCCAGCGAGGCATCCGGCCCGAGAGCCGCGGGCAGCTCGATGGAGTCTTCGGCGGTGGTGCGGATGGGGAAGCTGAAGCGTTTCTGCAAACCGTTACGGAAGCGGACGGTCCAGGAGATCTGCTGCGAACCGCGCAGGGGCAGGCAGACGCCGCCCAGCGGGGCAAAGTCCGCATAGGGACGGACGGAAATAGCCCCCTGCGGACAGATCTTGACGCAGGAATAGCATTCCCAGCAGGCGTCCGGTTCCTGGTTGAAGGCTTTCATGCTCGTGCTGTCCAGCAGCATGAGGTCATTGGGACAGACGTACATGCAGGCGGTGCGCTGACCACCCTTGCAGCCGTCGCATTTGGCGGGATCGACATAGGTCGGCATGGCGGCTCCTGTGTAAAAAGAAAAACCGTCGGGCATTCCGCGCCGCGAAGGGGAACGGGCTGTTACTCGCCGGTGGCGGCGGCTTCGTCCACGACCCAGATAAGGTCGCCGACCGTGGGCCGCACGAACTGGGCGGGCAGGGTCGGTTCATCCAGCAGGTTGAGGGCCTTGCTCAGCACGGCGTGCTTTTCCTTGCCGGTGACGAGGAACATGCAGCAGCGGGAGTTGTTGATGACCGGCAGGGTCAGCGTCAGGCGGTCGGCCTTGCGTTCCGGCACATATTGGTCGATGACAAGGCGTCTGCGCTCCACCAGCGCGGGGGAGTTGGGGAAGATGGAGCCCGTATGGCCGTCATCGCCGACTCCCAGCAGCATGAAGTCGAAGCGGGGGACCTCTGTGGGGCCGATGTTGAAATCAGCGCGGATCTGTTCCTCATACATGGCGGCGGCTTTGACGGGGTCAAGTTCGCCGCGCATGCGGAAAAAGTGCGTTACCGGCAGATGCGAGAGCATCTCGCGCCGGGCGAGGCCGTAATTGCTGTCCGGGTGATCAGGCCCGACACAGCGCTCGTCCACCCAGAAAAAGGTGATCTTGTCCCACGGCAGACGATCCGCCCAGTCATGGGCGGTCAGCAGACGAAAGAGCGGGATGGGGGTCTGTCCGCCGGACAGGGCTATCTTGAAGACGCCGCGTTCACTGACCGCCTCCTCACAGGCGGCGGCCAGGATGTGTGCGGCGCGTTCGGCCATGGCGGCCGGATTTTTATGGATATGTACGGAAAGATGTATGGAACGGCTGCGAGCTTGCATAAGGGGGACTCCTTCTGTTACGGAGGCGAGTATGCCACAGGCCGCAGGTGGAGAAAAGGCTTTTTTGGGGCGTTTGGCCGGCTTCGGACGACATGGCAGGAGGAAGACGGGCCGCTCCGGCGAATGCCGCCGGCCGTGATGGGAGCTTTGTGCCGGCCTGCCGTCGCATTTCCTGTTGAAGCCATATGCCTGATGACGTAAAAGGACCGAAAGGGCAGCGCCGTGTCCGGCATGCGCATGCCGCGCGCAACGGGCCCTTGCGCTGCACGTCTATCCAGGAGATGCCCATGCTGCCCGCCATTCATATCGACCCCGCCCTGCTGGAGCGCTGCCCGCACACACGGCTGGGCTGCCTTGCCCATATGGTCACGGTGGAGGAGTCCCGTGAGGATCTGCAGACCTATCTTGGCGGCGTGATCGCCCCCTTCCTGCGGCATATGCTTGAAACGACGCCGCTGGCGGACATCCCCAACCTGCGGGAGTCCCGCGCCGCCTACAAGGCCTTCGGCAAGGATCCCGGGCGCTGCCGCATCTCTTCGGAGGCCCTGTACCGCCGCATCCGGCAGGGCAAGGAGCTTTACCGCATCAACAGCATCGTGGACGCCAACAACCTCGCCTCCCTGGAAACGGGTTTTTCCATCGGCTCCTACGATCTCAACGCCATCAGCGGCGACATCGTGCTGCGCCTTGGCCGGGAGGGCGAAGCCTATGCCGGCATCGGCAAGGACAGCATCGACCTCTGTCACCTGCCGTTGCTCGCGGATGAGCAGGGGCCGTTCGGCGGCGCGACCAGCGATTCAACGCGCGCCATGATCACCGCAACGACGGCCGCCTGCCTGACCGTCATCTACGGTTTTTCCACCCTGGAACGTCTGGAGGAGGCCCTGGCTCTGACGGCCGGTCATTTCGCCGCCTATACGCAGAGTCGTCCTCTGGTCGCGCCGTTCGTGGTGCAGGGGGAAGTCTCCCGGTCCTGAGCGGAGGGCCGCGGGCACGCGTCCGTGCAGGAGCAGCCATGCAGCAGGCCTTTTCCTTTCAGCCCATCGGCATCGTCCGCAGCCGGCATCATCTGGCCGCACAAACGCCCATTCAGCCCGTCTATGCCGCCGACTTCCCCGGCACGGTGGAAGTATTTCCCGCCTTTGCCCCCGGGCTGCGGGATCTGGACGGCTATTCGCATATCTATCTGATCTATGTCCTGGACAGGGCCGGTGAGCCCCGTCTGACGGTCAAGCCCTTCCTGCAGGATGTGGAGCGCGGCATCTTCGCCACACGCGCGCCCTGCCGTCCCAACCCCATCGGCATGAGCATCGTGCCGCTCCTGCGGGTGGAAGGGAACATCCTGCATGTGGGGGCGCTGGACATCCTGGACGGCACGCCTCTGCTGGACATCAAGCCCTATTCCCGGCGATTCGACTGTCTGACCGCCACGCGCAACGGCTGGCAGGACGAGGTGGACGAGGCGGACGCCCGCATCCGGGGCCGCCGTGACTGCCCCGCCGGCACTGACTGATCATCGGCGGGGCTCGCGCTCCGCGATGGCCGCAGCGCGCATGCGTCCCGGGGCATCCCGCGTCGCCTGCCGTTCTGTTTCGTCATCTTTTTTCTCTTCTTTTTTTCTGGCAGCCGGCGGAAAAGCCGTGCACGGAATGGCGTCCCCCATAGGAATGGGGGATGCGGAAAAACATACATTCTTGTGTGTATTTATCGTCGTGCCAGCCTGAGTTGTCATGTTGCGGATAAAAGAGGTTTTGCATCAGGAGCGTTTTTCTTCAAAAAGGAATACTTTTTTTAAAAAAAATTATTTTCCAAAAAATACTTGAGATTCAACATTGTCTATGTAACCTTTGCAAAAAAAGAAGAGGAGAAGTGAATATGGCTCTTGATGACAAGGATATCCTCAATGCTGTTTTTGCACGATTCAATGATCAACCTGTTGAATTCATCATGGCTCAGTATGAGATCGCCAAACGCATGAGCATGGATATCGAACGCCGACTGGCGGGCATGCCGGCGGATGAGCCCGCAAGGATCTCTCCGCAGGGGGCGGGGGCAATGCCCGCACCGGAAGCGGAAAACGCGGAGGAAGCTCCGCGGCGGAAAAAGTTCGGCCGTAAGGATCTGATCTGCAAGCCGGAAGAAGCCATAACGGAGGACTTCATCAAGTGCTGTCTCTGCGGCAAGGAAAGCTCCTCCCTGACGTCCCGGCATCTGGCACAGCACGGCATCAGTGTGGAGGAATACAAGAGATTGTGCGGATATGCCGAGGATCAGAAGCTCATGTCCGGCAAGTTCGAACAAAAGATGCTCCATAACGTCCAGCGGGCCCAGCAGGTGCGCATGAAGAACCTGAAGGAGAAGGAAGAGAGCGCTTCCTGACGGCAGACCGCTTTTTGCCGCCTTCTTCCGGGAAAATACGCGGTTTTTGCGGAGGGAACGCGCATGCGTTCCGACCACGAGGCAGGGCGGATCATGGCGTGTGCGACGGCCTCCTTTTGCGTGCGGCAAAAGGGGGCTTTTCCATATCGTCTCGTCCGCTTTTCGTCATCCGCCGGTCGCAGGCGGGCTGCGCCGGGGCGAAATGGCCCCCTGCGCGGTACGCTGTCCGTTCTTTCAGCGGGACAGTGACGGATGTCCCGCCCCTGTCGCCATGCCCCGCTCCCGCGCGTCATGTCCGCCGACAGGATGGCGGTCTGGAAAACCCTGCTGGACGCCGCGGGCCGGATAAAAGGAAAACCGCCAGTTTTGCGTGTGGCCCAGCAGCCAGACCGCGTCCTTGCTGCCGTCGTCCGGGTTGATGCGGATGCGCAGCAGCCGGACGTCCCTGTGGTTTTTCCATTTGCGGTTGCCGCCGAAAAGGAAGTTGCCCAGACTCCAGGCCACCAGCGTTCTGCGCGGGCTGTCCTGAAGGATCTCCACCCCGCCGTAGAGGTGGCTGTGCGCGAACAGCAGCACATCGGCTCCGGCGGCGGCAAAAATGGTTGCCCACTGGCGTTGCCGGGGCGTAGGCGCAAGCTGCGTCTCCATGCCGTCATGGGAGTAGACGATGATGAGGCTTTCCGGTACGGCCTGCCGCAGGGCATGGATCCACTGCCGGAGCAGGGGATAGTTGAGGGTGACGATCTGCGGGCCGCTCCCGCGCTGGGACATGGGCGAACCTGTCAGCAGGTAGACGGGGACAGGGCTTGCGGGCGCGAGCGGCAGCGGCGCATACCGGCCGCGCGGATGCAGGCCGTTCTGGGGAATGCCGCTTTGCTCCAGCAGTTGCAGCAGGGTCCGGGCCCCCTCCTCATAGCCGTCGAAGACATGGTTGTTGGCGGTACAGGCTGCGCCGTTGGCAAAGCGCATCTCAGGAAAAAAGGTCGCGTCGGCATGGAAAACGTAAAGGTTGTCCTTGGAGACGGATGACGGGCCGGCGCTTTCGCAGTTCCAGAGGAAGACATCGGCCTGTTCGATGCGGCGGCGGGCCTCCGGCGCGATGAGGCTGGAAGGCGGAGGGACATCCCGCATGCCGCCGCCGAGGATGACGTCGCCGGCTGCCAGGATCTCCAGAGCGCGGCCATACGTCGGATGCGGACACAGGAAAAGGAGGATGACGAGCAGAAGGGAGGAGCGGCGGCAAGAGGGCATGGCGACCGGGCACGAAAAGGTGAGAGGGCGCAACAACGGCAACGTCCGTCTGTCTGCTCTTGCATACTTGGGCGATCAAGGCAAGTCTTTCCTGCCGGAGCATTTTGCCTTTGCAAAAGGCATGACGCGAGGCGGCGGTACGGCGCCGCCAGGCCCGACCCAGGCGGAACGCCGCGTTTTTTCCGCGAAACGTCAGATCTCGTATGGGGGGAGCGCAACACGTCTCACACGGGAACTGCGGTAAGGAAAAAGGGCTTTCCCGCGTGAGAGGGAAAGCCCGTGGAGGACGGGGGCGAAAGGGGGTATCCGCCGCCCGGGAAAGCGTTGCGCTTACAGATAGTCGTGGCGGACGACGGCTGAAGCCGCATAGGCCACGAGGGTGTTGATGTCATAGACGGGTATGCCGACGGCCCGCTGTACGGGAGCGGCAAAGGCGGACAGGTCCGTGCATTCCAGCAGAAGGGCGTCCAGCTTTTGGCTGGCGACGAAAGCCGCCGCCGTGTCCACGACCTCCCTTTGCAGACGGTCCAGGTCGAGGCTGGTACGCTTGCTTTGCAGGATGGTCTCGGCAAATTCGGGATTGTTCTCCATGCCCTGGATGCAAACGCTTTGCATGTCGGTCATGCAGTTGCCGAAGTGATCCTGCGTCAGGGAGGCCGCACTGGCGGTCAGTACGCCGATGCGTGCGCTCTCACCGTGCAGGAGGCGCAGAAGAGGCAGCTGCACAAGGCTGGAAAGCAGCACCGGTATCCGCACTTCGGCCGCTATGCGCTGCTGGAAGCGGGCCATGAAGCCGCAGGAGCCGGCAATGGCCAGTACGCCCTGACGTTCCAGCTCGCGCGCGCCTTTCAGAAAGGGTTCGATGAGTTCCGGCGTGGGGTTGAAGAGCATGCGGGGCACGTCCACGCCGCGGATGAGATATTGCACCGTGGGGAAAGGATAGGTCAGCGGATTACGCAGATGACCGCGCGGTTTGGGGAACTGCGAATCCAGGCAAAGGATGCCGACCGGAGTGTCGTAGTAGAGTTTTCCGCCCTGAAGGATCATGCTGGTTTTCTCCTGTCACAGTGATGGGGAAAAGCGGGGGAGCGCCGCAAGAGGCGTCAGCGGCGCTCCCCTTGCCTCTTCTACCGGGTCTTGTGCTTCAGCTCGCGTATCCATTGAAGGATGCCGAAAAGGACCCAGACACCGCAGGCAATATTGAGGGCAAAGGAAAGCAGGATGAATATCTTGAAGAATTCGTGCATGGTGAGCGTCTCCTACAGAACTTCGGGGGCATAGGCGCCGGAGGTCGGCACGGACCGCTTGGTCATCTGGTGGACGAGGAAGAGCGTCAGGCAGTTCAGGCTGATGCCCACAAGGTTGGCCGGGATGCCGAAGGGTTCGCCGAGGATCTTGTCGCTCCAGATGAGGAAGGCCAGACCGCCGACGACCATGGCCGGCGCGCCGGCACGGGGCGAGACCTTGCCCCAGAAGATGCCCAGCAGCAGCGGCGGCAGCACGGTGGACGGCCAGAACTTGAAGATGTAGAGCATGAGGCCGAAAACATCCTGGAAGAGGATGGCTACGACGATGGCGCCGCCGCCAACCAGCAGGGTGGACAGCCGGGACTGACGCAGCATCTCCTGTTGCGACGCGCCGGGATGGATGAACTTGTTATAGATGTCGCGCGTATAGGCGACGCTGGCCGTATTGATGAAGGCCGCGGCGCTGGACATGACCGCCGCCAGCAGGGCCGCCAGCACAATGCCGGTGACGCCGATGGGCAGCACGTCGCGGATGAGGTTGGTGAAGGCCAGGTCGGGCTTGACGTCGGGTTGCAGGGCCATGGAGGCAAGGCCGATGCCCGCGGTGGTGGCGAGGAAGAAGAGCCAGTGTACCGAGAAGATGAGCACGCCGGTCTTGCTGTCCTTGGCGGACTTGGTGGAGGCATAGCGCTGGATGAAGTAGGGGGCGCAGAATTCCCCGAACAGGAAGCCGAAGAACAGGCCGGCGAATTGGATGACGCCCCAGTCGGCAAAGGGCTTGAGGTTGTTCACATACTGCGGCATGGACTGGAGTTGAGCGATCATGGCGTCATAGCCGCCGGCCCGCTCGATGCCCAGATAGCCGCAGAGGCTCACCCCCACAACAATGATGACGTACTGGATGGCGTCGGTCATGGTGACGCCCAGCATGCCGCCGGCCCAGGTATAGGCCAGTGTGATGGCGGAGGAGATGAGCGCCGCCGGGATGAGGTCTATGCCGGTGGCCGTCTGCAGGATGGCCCCCATGGCCAGGATCTGCACGCCGAACAGGCCGAGACAGAACAGAAAACAGACGACGCTGGAAACGAGGCGGCCGGCCCGGCCGTAATACATGCCGCAGAGGTCGCCCACCGTGTAGACGTTGGGGATGGAATGGACGCGTCCGGCAATGCAGAGGCCGGAAATGATCTGATTGATGACCACGCCCATGAGCCCGGCAAAGACCACGACGCCCGTGGTGTGCATATAGGCCACGCGACCGATGGTGGCGCCGCCCCCGCAGAGAGTGGCGGCGATGGCCGCAAAGAAGATGGCGAGCGGCATGCCGCGACCGGCCACGGCATAATCGTCAAAGCTGGAAACTTTCTGCATGGACCACCAGCCGATGTAGACGATCACGAAAAAGTAAAGGATGATGATGGAATAGTCTAGCCAATGAATGGGCATGGGGAACCTCCTGAAATGCTGTCGTAGCTGGGGAAAACCTCTTCCTTGTTCACGGACGCGGTTACGCTGTATGATTCTCCTCGTAGCCGAGGCCATTGAGCGTGCAGTATTCATTGAGCAGGACGGGGCGGAAGGGCATGCGCACATGCAGCATGTCCACCTGGCGGGGAGGCAGGCCGGAGGCCTGGGCGGCCAGTTCGGCCAGCGCCGGGCCGCACATGCGTCCCTGGCATGGCCCCATGCCGCAACGGGTGAAGCGCTTGATCTCGTTGACGTTGGTGAAGCCTTCCCGCACGGCGGCACGGATGTCGCCGGCGCTGACGTTCTCGCAACGGCAGATGATGGTATCGTCCGGTACGGCGAAGATGTCGGGATGCGGGGCGAAGATGTGGCGCAAAAAGCCGCGGGCCCACTCCAGCCGGCGCAGTTCCCGCAGTGTCCCGGCGCTCCTGTGATCGGCCTCCGCTTCGCTGATGACGTGCAGGCGGCGTGCCGCGTCGATGCCTGCCAGCGTCCCCTTGAGCAGGCTGGCGTCGCCGCCGTGCACATAGGCGCTGTCGCCGGCGATGGAGATATGCTCGCAGCTCGTGCGGCCGCGGATGTCCGTGGTGGGATGCCAGCAGCGCTGCACCTCGTCCCAGGTCATGGCAAGGCCCAGCGCATTGGGGATATGCGTGCGGGGGATGATGCCCTCATGCCGCAGCAGCATACCGGCGGGCAGGCTGTGTTCGCCCTTGCCGTCCGTGTAGCGGACACGCTCCACATGGCCGTCTCCTTCGGCCCGCAGGCTGCGTACGTTGCGGATGATGGGGATGCCGGAGGAGAGGACGCGCCGTGCCATACGCAGCCCCTTGGCCAGGTAGGGCCGGTCGCCCAGGGCGGCGGGCATGTGGGGCAGGGCGGCCAGCCGGCGCAGGGTATCGCCCGTATCCAGCCAGGCGGCCACGGGGGCTCCGGCATCCAGCAGATGGCAGGCCAGCAGGAGCAGCAGCGGGCCGTTGCCGCAGAGCACGACGGGCTCCTGCCGGCTGAGCTGCGGCAGGCAGTCCGAGCGCAGCAAAATGTCCATGCCGCCCGCGCCCATGACGCCGGGCAGCGTCCAGCCGGGGAAGGGCACGGGACGTTCCATGCCGCCGGGAGCAAGGATGATGTGCGAGGCGGTGATGCGTTCCGATACGCCGTTACGGGAATAGCTCACGGCCGTGCCGTCGATGGCCCAGACCGTCGAATGCGGACGGTAATCCGTGCCGCCGGCGCGGAAGCGGGCCACCAGATCCAGTCCGGTTCGCCTGTCCTTCTCATCCAGCAGGCGCTGGGCAAGGGGGGATTCCACATTACGGAAAAGCTGACCGCCGGGAGCGGCCTGCTCGTCCAGCAGGGCCACTTCCAGCCCGCAGTCCCGGGCCGCGCAGGCGGCCGCCAGCCCGGCAGGGCCGGCGCCGATGACGATGCAGTCGAAATTAGTGACGTTCATGCCCTGTCTCCCTGATCCGAAAGGCCGTTTTCTCCGGGAACGGCGGGGCGCTTCTGGGTGTTGACCACCATGCCTTCGGCCACCTGCACCATGCAGGATTGCACATTGGGCCTGCCGTCGATCTCCAGCATGCATTCAAAACAGACGCCCATGAGACACCACGGGGCGCGTTTGCTGCCGTCCAGGCTGTGTTCGTAAAAATGCCGTTCATGGCTGTGGCCGAGCACCGCAGCCGCCACGCTGACGCCTTCGGGGACCTCGACGGACGTTCCGTTGACGATGATATGCACGGTTTTACCGGGGGTGTTGCTCATCTCTGCTCTCCTTTGCAGGTCAAACCGCGCTAACAGGTGAAGCCGAAGCGTTGCAGCGTCATGCCGCGGGCCGTTTCCGGGAGATTGCCGCCCAGCAGGAAGGGGGGCAGGAGGCGGGCATGCGCGGCCGCCATGGTGACGGCGCTGTGCGTGTTGATGAGATAGGCGTTGGCATGACCGGGCAGGCGGCTGTAGATGGCCATGCTGTCGTTGGGCATGACGCGCAGCCCCGTCCAGGCGCGGATGACGCGCTTGCCGGCCAGTTCGGGCCAGACGCGCATGGCCCACTGTCCTTCGCCGGAAACGCCTTTCTGTTCGATGGTCATCCGGTGGCCGGCATTTTCGTGCCGGAAACCGAGGATGACGGTACCGCCGAACGACTGCGTGGCCCCCAGCACCGGGATGGGCATGACATAGGGCAGGCGCTCCACCAGCAGTACCTGCCCCAGGTCGGGATAGACCGGCAGCGACGGCAGGGCGAAGCGGGCAAAGCGCCTGTTGGCCAGCCCCGCGGCCAGGATCAGCGTGCCGCCCTCGTAGATGCCGTTGTCGGTGGTGACGCGGTAACCGCCGTCGTACGGCTGCACATCCAGCACGTCGCGATCCAGGAGTTCGACGCCCTTGCGCGGCAGCGCCTCCCGAAAGGCCCGCAGCAGCGCCAGCGGGTCGATGACGCCGTCCTCCTCGCACCAGGCCGCGCCGACGACTTCTCTGCCAAAGCGTATGCCGGGCAGCAGAGCGTCCAGCTGCGCGCGGTCGATCATGTTGCCGCGGTATTCGCCCAGCGTGTCGCGCAGCTTGTCGATATACTCTCCGCGCTGCTGGTATTCCGCCTCGCTCAGCACGGGGATGAGTCCGCCCCGGAACTGCACGGGGATACGCAGGCCGGTGAGGGCCTCCAGCTCGCTCACCAGTTCGGGATAGGCCCGGGAGGACAAAAAGCCCCAGCGGGCGTAGTCCGGCAGATGCAGGAATTTCGACTGCACCCAGATGAGCCCGACATTGGTTCGCGAGGCTCGGTTGGTGGGCGTCTGACGATCGAGTACCGTGATGCGACGACCGGAGCCGGCCAGGCCGTAGGCCAGCGCCACACCGGTTATGCCGCCGCCCACGATCAGGATATCCTGTGCATGCGTTGCCATGAGGTTCCCCCTAGGGCTTCTTGTACGCCACGCAATCCACTTCCACGCGCAGATCGCTCATCATGGATGCCTGGACGCAGACGCGGGCCGGGGCGTGTTCCGCCGTGAAATACCGGGCATAGACCTTGTTGAAGCCGGCAAAGTCCCGGGGATCGTCCAGGTAGACGGTGACGCGCACCACATCGTTGAGGCTGTATCCCGCCATCTCAAGGACCTTTTGGAGATTGTCGAGGGTGACGCGCGCCTGGACGCTGATGCTGCCGCTGATGATCTCCCCGTCGGCATCACGGGGGACCTGACCGCTGACGTACAGCCAGCCGTCGGCGGCGACAGCCTTGGAAAAGGGCAGGGCGCCCGGTGCGGTCGGGGTTCCGAAGCGTTGAATGGACATGGCATACTCCTTTTGCAGGCGTCAGCGCCTGCCGCTACTTTGTCTGCGGGAAAAGCAAGGGGTGTGCCTTTTTTGTTTTCTTATTTATTTTCAATATGTTATACTGTTTACCGCACGGCTTGTCGGGCGAGATTGTCCAGAATATGTAATATTTTATTACACTTCTATGCCGGACACGGCCGTAAAAAAAGAAAACATGACAGTGATTTTATCAGCTTGCGCTCATCGGGCACGTAGTGTAATGTTATGAAACACTGTTTCAGGATGTTACATGCTATGCAGATAACCCCCTTCCTGCCCGAGCTGGATGCCGTCATCAGGCGTTCGCTTGCCCGTTCCGCCGCCTACGGCATCGATCCCCTGCATGACGGCGCTCCCGAAATGACGCGGATCGGTCCGGCCGCCCTGCGCCGCCGGATCGCCGCACAGCAGGAATTTTTCCTACTGGCGCGGGAACAGATAGACAGCCTGTATCGTCTGCTCAAGGATACGGGCTTCTGCATGGCCCTTGCCGACGGGGAGGGATACGTCCTCTATGTGGTGGGCGATGCCGACCTCATGGACCACTTTACGCGCAGGCGCTGCCTGCCGGGCTACCGCTGGACGGAGCGGGATGTGGGCACATGCGCCATCGGCCTTGCGCTGGCTGAACGCATCCCGGTCTTCCTGCCGGGCAGGCTCATGTATTCCGTGCCGGCGCGGGACATCAGCAACGCGGGCGCGCCCATCTTCTCGCCGGACGGCACGGAAGTGCTGGGGGCATTGTCCCTGAGCGGACAGTCCAGCAGGATGCATGTGCACACGCTGGGGCTGGTACGGCAGGCGGCGGAGACCGTGCGGGCCCAGCTGCGCGAGCGCGGCCGTTTCCGCGAGCTGGCCATCAAGCGGCAGTCTCTGCGGGCCATCATCGACGCGGACTCGCGCGGCATCGTCACCATCACGCCCGATGGGCGCATAGCCGAATGCAACCGGCGTGCCCGTAGTCTGCTGGGGCTGCCCGCCGCCTGTGAGGGGCAGGCGCTCAACGGCTACATGGAGTCCGGGGAGCTGCTGCATTGCCTGGCCTCGGGCAGCAGTTTACGGGCCAAGGAGGCCGCGGCCAGGCAGTCGGGCGCCATCCATTTCGTCTCGCTTGATCCGTTGCGCATGCCGGGCGGAGAGGTGGTCGGGGGCCTGCTGACCATCCAGGAGCGCAAGGAAGTCATGCGCATGGCCGTGGAGGTCACCGGCAACGTCGCCCATTTCACCTTTGATGCCATCCTCGGCAAGAGCGAAACGCTGCGCCTTGCCGTGCACCATGCCCGCATCGCGGCGGGGGGGAGCGCGCCGGTGCTGCTGTATGGCGAAACAGGGACCGGCAAGGAGCTTTTTGCCCAAGCCATCCACAACAGCAGCAAGCGGGCCCATCAGCCTTTCGTGGCGCTCAACTGCGCCGCCATCCCCAAGGAGCTGCTGGAAAGCGAGCTCTTCGGCTATGAGGAGGGCTCCTTTACCGGCGCACAGCGGGGCGGACGGCCCGGCAAGCTGGAGCTGGCCGATTCCGGGACGCTGTTTCTGGATGAGATAGGCGACATGCCGTTCGACATGCAGGTCAAGCTGTTGCGGGTGCTGCAATCCGGGGAGATACGGCGGGTGGGCGGCCTGCGGACCATTGCCGTCAATCTGCGCATCATTTCCGCCACCAACAAGGATCTGCGGCAGGCCATCGCCGATCACAAGTTCCGTGAAGACCTGTATTACCGCATCAGCACGCTGACCATCGACATCCCGCCCCTGCGCGAGCGCCCGGAGGACATCCTCCTGCTGGCCGGGCATTTCATCCGCCGTCAGGCGCAACTGCTGGACCGTCCTGTGCTCCCGCTGCCGGAAAGGACATGCCAGGCGCTGCTTGCCTATGCCTGGCCGGGCAATATCCGGCAGCTGGAAAGTCGTGTGGAGCGGGCCATGCATCTGGCCGAAGGCAACGAACTGCTGCCGGAACACTTTTTCGGACAGACGGCGCAGGAAGAGGGCCCGCCGGACATCCTCGACGGGGGCAGTCTGGCGGAAAGGGAATTGCGGCTTATCCAGGACATGCTGGAAGCCTGCGAAGGCAATATAAGCCTGTGCGCCCGCCGTCTGGGCATCAGCCGTCCGACCCTGTACCGCAAGCTGCGGAGCGGCAGGGCCGACAGGCCATAGGCGCGGGACCGGGGAGCCGGGGGCGGACGTCTCCCGCGGGCATCCCGTCCCGGCGGGGGAGAGCGGGACGGGCGGGGATCAGTGCAGCATGAGGCGCAACGTCCTTGCCTCCGCGGGTTCTTTCGTCGTCTTCAGCGCCTCTTCCACGCAGCGTCGCACCAGCGCGTGCCGGGGAGTGAACTCGTACAGGCTGGCCGCGGCCTGCCGGCAGAGGTCGAAATCGTCCTCGTACTGGCGTCCGTCCGCCGCAAGGCGGGCATAGCGGCGGGAGGCGTCGATGACGGCCTCCACATAGGCCGTGTTGCCGCTGGCCATGAAGGCCGTCCAGTACATATGCAGCACGCTGCTCTCCGAGGTGACCGTCCAGCGCAGCAGGGGGGTCGGCGTGGAGAGGATATGCTCCCGCAGGGTCAGGTCGGCGCGGCTGGGCAGGAGCTGACGCACGAGGGCGGGCGCGTCGCGCAGCCCGGCCAGATGCACGGCCCAGGCCAGTGTGCGCCGCAGATCGCGGCCGGTCTGCTCGCCGGCCTGCGCCTGGGCGCTGGCGACCATGCCGCGCAGCGAGGCGTCGTTGCGCAGGCATTCGCCCAGAAAGGCGGCGACCAGAAGGCGTTTTTCCCCGTTGGCCAGCAGACCGGCGCCCTCCATCCGCTGCAAAAGAACGGGCAACAGCCGCGGTTGCGGCTTGCGGTAATAGTACTCCATGCTCGCGGCATAGGCCGCAAGGCCTTTCTCGGCCAGCGTGGCCGCATGGGCCGCCTGCCGCATGTCCGGCAGCAGCGGCACGATCAGGCAGAGCGACAGCAACAGGAACAGGCTGCGCAACATGAAAAGACGTCCTCCCCGGGCCGCCCGTCAGTCGAAATCCGCCAGCAGGGCGCCGAGATGCAGACAGTCCAGCGGACTGTTGACCAGATCGCCCTTGAGGCGGGCAAGGGCTTCCTGCAGATGCGGCGAAGAGACGCCGTTGCGGATGGAGCTGTGCGCTTCCAGAAAGGCGGCCAGCTTGTCGCATTCCTTGATGAGGCGTCCGTCCTTGGGCTGGAGGGCGTCGGCATTATAGCTGTCGTGCAGAGTGGCGAAATTGCTGATCTTTCTGGCGTGTCCGTTCTCGAGGATGGTCTCGTCGAATTCGGAGCCCGTCTCCATGCCCAGATAGTAGGAGAGCAGGCCGACCAGCTCTTCCAGCCCTTCGGCCCGCAGGGGGGCGAAGATGCGGCGCTCCAGTTCCTGCTCCTCATATTCGCGGATGATCTCGGGCAGGCTCTCCACGGACTGCTTGACCGGGGAGATGATGTCGCGCGTCAGCAGTTCCGGCAGGTCATGCAGCAGGCCGCAGAAGAAGTCGTTGACCGTCCGCGCCCGGCAGGCCCCGATGGACTGGCTGAAGAAATAGGCATAGGTCGCCACGATGAACATGTGCCCCAGCACGGAGGTCGCCGGGATGCGCGGGGCCTGCGTCCAGCGGATCTGGAAGCGGAGCTGCCCGCAGAGATTGGCGAAGCGGGCCAGCGCCGTATTGCCCTTGACGATGTCCGGCATGCCGCGCACGTCGCCGAAACCCGCAAGCCGTTCCCGGAAGGACACGTCGATCTCGTCCATTTCCTCGTCAAAGCCGTTGAGCGGCTTGATGAGTCGGAATTCCCACTGCGAGGCATACAGATGGGCCGCGGTGAGGATGCGCCGGGCGAGGCTCTCCGCATCGTCGGTATGCCAGGCCTGCATGCGTTGCCAGAAATCGCCCAGCGGGGCAAGCGCCGGCTCGAGCCGTTTGAGCACATGGCTCGTGAGCTGACGGAAATGCTCCTTGTTCTCCTTGATGCGGTAGAAGACCGGCGGCTTGATGTCCGTGATGATGAGGCGGTAATAATAGTCGAACAGCCCTCCCTCGATGATCTCCCGGGCCAGGGCAAGGCGTTCCTCGGCGGGGAGGTGGCGGCTGTTCTCGTGCCAGAGGGCGCAGGCCACCAGCATCTTGTGGGCCTGCTTGTCGATCTCCACCAGCTCGGCAGGCCGGAGCTTGTCGTTCCAGCGCAGCAGATAGGCCCCGGAAAAGGTGAGCTGCAGCAGGCTCTTGCGGATGGACGGCATGGGAGACTCCTTGCGGAACGCTGCGCGGGCAGGGCGTTCGCGCGAAAGCGGTGAAAAAAGTGCTGGCATTATAGGAAAGAACAGGTTAATGCTCAAGCGCGCACGAAAAGGGGCCGTTTCCGTGAGTGTGGCGGGAGACGGCTTGACATTTTGCGCGTGAAAGGCTATGAAGCCTTCTCTTTGCAGCGATATTGTCGTCACCCCCGTTAGGCGGCACGTCGCATGAAGGATTTTCCGCCGCATTACGGCTACTGTATTTTGCAGAGGAGTTCATCCCCATGAAGACGTTCAGCCCTACCCCCAAGGACATCAACCGCCAGTGGTATGTGGTCGATGCTCAGGATCTGGTGCTGGGCCGGCTGGCCAGCCAGATCGCCCATCGCCTGCGTGGCAAGCATAAGCCCGAATTCGCCCCGCATATGGATCTTGGCGACTTCATCGTCGTGGTCAACTGCGACAAGGTGAAGGTCACCGGCAAGAAAATGCAGGACAAGAAATATTACCGTCATTCCGGCTGGGTCGGCGGCCTCAAGACCACCGTCCTCTCCGACATGATGGCCGAAAAGCCCGAGCGTGTGCTCATGGCCGCCGTGCGCGGCATGCTGCCCAAGAATCGTCTGGGCCGCGCCATGCTGAAGAAGCTCAAGATCTACGCGGGCGCCGAGCATCCCCATGCCGCCCAGAACCCGCAGCCGCTGACCCTGCCTTACTAAGGAGTGCACGCCATGAGCGACAAATTCGATTACGGTACCGGCCGCCGCAAGACGGCTACTGCCCGCACCCGCATCTATGCCGGTTCCGGCAACATCACGGTCAACGGCCGCTCCTTCGAGGAGTACTTCCCCCGTAAGACCCTGCAGATGATCATTCGTCAGCCCCTCGTGCTGTCCAAGCTGGCTGAAAAGCTGGATGTGCGCGTCAACGTGGCCGGCGGCGGCGTCAGCGGTCAGGCGGAAGCCGTGCGCCACGGCATTTCCCGCGCGCTGCTGGTGGTGGATCCCGCCCTGCGTCCTCTGCTGAAGAAGGCCGGCTTCCTCACCCGTGACGCCCGCAAGAAGGAACGCAAAAAGTACGGTCTGCGCGCCGCTCGCGCTCGTTACCAGTACTCGAAGCGTTAATATCCTTCGGGATTGGGATACTCAGGGGCAGGCCTGCGGGCTTGCCCCTTTTTTTATTGTACGCATCCAGGCCCCGCGGGCTTGCCTCTCAAGATATCCATTGAACGAACTGTGATTTCACTGTCTTCCTTGGTAAAAGCGCGCTGCGGAAGGGGTGGGGGCCCTTCCCCCAGACAAGCAGTGAAGAGTCTCTACAGGGCGTGGGCGCGGACGATCCGTCTCCGGCGGGCAGCCGTGCGCTTTTCGCCTTGCTCGTCTGCAGCCTGCCGACTATACTGCCCCCTGCCTTGCATCACCCTTTCAGCAGAGCGAGCAATCATGGATCATTCCGACGAGATGCTGGACTATACCTATACGCACAGTCAGACACAGGCCACCACCGGCTATTTTTCCTGCGAACCTCCGGCTTCCCTGACCTGGGAGGCCGCCCTCGACCGGCTGGAAACCTCGCCGCTGGACGATTTCCTGCACCAGCACTGTTTGCGTCAGGCGGCCCGGAAAGGGGCGGACTTCCTGAAGCGGCTGGCGCGGGACTGCTACGATGCGGAGGCTGATGCCTTCCGTCGGCCCGCCACGGCCTCTCTGGTGCTTGAATGCGCGTTGCTGCTGCCGGAGCTGGCCGAAGCGGCGGACGCTTTCCCGGCGGATGCCCCGCAGCGGCTGGCGCCGTTTACGCCGCTGGTCTACCTGCGGGTGGCGCTTTGTCCCGATGCCGCTGCGGCCCGGCAATGGAGCGAGTTCTTCCAGCGCAACATCATCGGCCACCATGCCTTGCCACGACCGGAAGACGTGGATTTGCCGCCTATTTTTTCGGATGAGGCGCTGGACGCCACCGCTGCCGCCATACGCCGGCAGGCGCAGGCGCTGCCGGACGCCCACGCGCGCGTCGCCGGCCTCCGGCTGCCCGCGCTGGAGCGTCCCCCGGCGCAGGAGACCTTTTTGCGCGCCATCGATGCCCTGCTGGAGGCGGGGATCCTGGCCGGGCCGGAAATGCGCCATCAGGCCTCGCTTTCTCCCATAGCGCTTTTGCGGACCTGGCGGCTGGACATCCGCGCATGCAGCGGATCCGGCGCGCGGGCCGTGCGCCACACCTTGCGCGGCGAAGCCACGGCCTACGGGCGGGGCTTGTCGCTGGCGCACGCACGGGCCTCCTACAGCATGGAGATCGTGGAGCGCTGCAGCGCCTATGTGGATATTCGCGGACCCGAGGGCCCGGATCGGCCGGGCGAAGTGGAGAACCGCAAGACGCCGTTGCCGGTGATCCTGGCCTCGTGTGACGAGCTTGCCGCCGCCGGGCGGGCCGCCCTGTCTCCCGCCCGCCTGCCGCTGGACGCGCCTTTTTCGGGCTGCTGCGGGCCTGAGACGCCGTTGCACTGGGTCCCGGCTCACGACCCGTCAGGCAACGAGGTGCTGGTCCCGGCGCAGGCCGTCTTCCTGTTCTGCGATCTGGCCGAGCCCTCGCTCTTTCTGGCGGCGGGTTCCACGGGACTTGCCTCCGGCAATACGCCGGAGGAGGCGAAGGTGGCCGCGCTGGTGGAGATCATCGAACGCGACGCCGAAGCGACCACGCCCTTCCGGCGTGAGCAGTGCTTTACGCTGCGCGCGCGGGACGAGCTCTTGCAATCCCTGCTGGACGATTATGCCGCGCGCGGCATCCAGGTACAGTTCCAGGACATGACCACGGAATGCGGCATCCCGGTCTATCAGTGTTTTGTTATGAGCCGGCGCGGCGTGGTGGTGCGGGCCACCGGAGCCGGGCTCAGCGGCCGCAGGGCCGCCCTGTCCGCCCTGACGGAAACGCCGTGGCCCTATCCCTACGGCGAGCCCACCGGCCCGGCCCTTTCAGCCCTGCCGCAGCGCTGCCTTGAGGAGCTTCCCGACTGGGATCTTGGTTCGGCGACGGCCAATCTGCGCCAGCTTGAAGAGATGCTGACCGCTCAGGGACGTACGCCGCTCTATGTGGATCTGACCCGCCGCGATCTGGATATCCCCGTGGTGCGCGCCATCGTGCCAGATCTGGAACTGACCGGCGAGCTGGACGACTTTTCCCGCCCCTCGCTGCGCCTTATGACGCGCTATCTGCGGCATGGAGCATAAGGCGTAAGGGGGCAGGGGCAGATAGTTCTGGGGGGGAAGGGGACCCCTTTGGCTCGCGCGCAAAGGGGGAGCTCTGCTGTCGATGCCCGTAACTTCCTGCGTCGTAACGGGCACGGCCCTGCCGGGCCGCCATTCGGTCGCTCCCTTCCCCCCAGTCCCCCCATCCCTCCCCAAACGCGCTTTATCGAGGAGGATGACGGGTGTCGGCGGCGTGTCGGCCTTCGCTTCGCGTGCGGGTCTCCCGGTGGTGTCGCTTTTTATGGGACAAGGCTTTCATCGTCGTACAGCATGCGGTCGATGAAGAGCATTTGCTCAGCCGTGGGCCGGGCGGCGGTACAGGCTGTCGCGTCAAAAAAAATGCCGGTGGCGGCTGTCCCTTCCATGAGAAAGCGTTCCCGCAGAAAAAGGAAAAGAGATCTTTTTACCCGACCCTCGCAGACCAGAAAGCTGCCCGGTTCCGCGCCGGGCTGTCCGTCCTCATTCAGAGCCCTGCCATGCTGGAAGCAGCGCAGGGCCTTTCCCCTGTACTGATCCCGGCACACGGAGATATCCACGACAAAGAAGGGTGGAGCATCGCCGCAGGCCCACATGGGATTGAAAAAGTACGCGACGCCGGGCGAGGAAATATCATGTTCTCCGGCCAGCGCCATCAGCAGACCCGCGGCAAGAAGAGCGCAGCACACGGCAAGGCGGAAATATTTTTTCATACCTGCTCAGGAGATGAGCATGCCTTGTCCGGCTGGGGGGCGGATGGTGATGTGTCCGCTGTTTCCGGCGAAGGGTAGAGCCTTTGCGCCAGCCGCCGTGTGCCGCGGATGCCCAGCAATGCACAGATGACGTTGTACGGGAAGGACAGCAGAATGATCAGCCAGCCGATCATAATCCCTTCCTCTGCGCCGTCTAGCAGCTTTTGCCACCAGCTGTCCGGAAAGTATCCTGCCAGCATGTCATGCAGATGCCAGAGCATGCCGCCCAGCGGCGAGGCAAGCAGGGGCGTGGCCAGCACGATCCAGATGGCCAGCGACGGCCGCCGGGCGATGCGCGGGGCAAAGGCGGCAGCCAGCAGAGCGTAGATCAGGCAGACAAGCGCGATATAGTGATTGGGATATATCCAATGGTAGAGGAACATGCGCGGCAGGAAGCCGAAGATGAGTAGCCCCTTCGTCAGCAGGGCCATCGCATGATAGATGAGGGCCGCGAGGCCGAAGGAGCAGCCGAAGAAGGCGAAAAAGGCAAGCAGGCGTTTTTTCATGGGATGTTTTCCTGAGTCGATGAGAGCGCATCTCCTGTGCTGGATGGCGCGACAGGGCGCTCCGCGCGTTTGGCTGAAAAAGAGGAGAGGTGTTCCGCCAGACGCCGTGTGCCCGACAGCGCCATCATGTAGGCGCAACAGGACAGGGGGAGGAACAGGAGAGCAAAGATCCCCCCATACGCCAGCCCATTGCCCGCAGCCTGAAATGTACGCCACAACGGCATGGCGGGAGGGTGACCGTATCCTCCTGACCAATCGTGCCACGCAAAAAGTATCCCTGCAAGAAGAGAGGAGAAGAGGAATGTTCCCGCCACGACCAGATGGGCCAGTGCCGGACGGCGGGGGATGTGCGGCCCTGCGGCGGCAGCCAGCAGGGCATACGTCAGGGAGGCGGCAAGGCTGACGGCAATGAGCCAGAGTGCCGGCCAGGTCCGGGGTTCGACCAGGTGGAAGAAGGGCAGGAGACAAAGTGCCGCCACATGCACGGCATGGAGAAAAAAACACTTGACCATGATACCCCGTGTGGGAGTGCCCGCCCCGGCACGCAAGAAGGGTACAGTACGGCCTGAACAGGCGACGAATGGGCTTTCATGGGGGACCTGCTTCCCCCCTCACCAGCAGCAAAAGGCCTACCCCTGCACCGCTGCGTCCGCCATGCGTTCACCCCGTTTCAGGGGCGTGAGCTGGGATTGCCGTTCCGAAATTTTTTTCTGGAGTTCCTGGGCGGAAGCTTGTTTCTGAACATCGGGCAGATCGGCTGCCATGACTTCCTCAAGTTCCCTGGTGAGGTCCCTTATCTGCCGTTCCAGTTTGGCGGTCTGGTTGCTGCTGTCGTCGCTGGAGCGTTCACCGCTTCCGGCTGCGGCGTTTGCCTGACCGGAAGATGTTTCCCCTGTCTGTTCAGGGGCGGTAAAAAGTCCCATGCCCCGGTATGCATTGAACTGCTTGCGATAGCGATCCTCTGCGGTGATCGCTTCGTCCACGCCAGCGGCATCGCCCTCCGTTTCGCCCAGCTTGTCCGTACCGTAGGTGCCGCAAAAGGCGGCGAGACGGTTTTGCCGGGCACGTTCAAGAGCTTCCGGGGACAGGCTGACGGTATCGTCATCCGGCTGTGCGCTGTTATTCTGCTGGCGGCGATTTTCGGAAATAGTCGAAAAATTTGTCGCGGAAAGTGATGTCACGGGGAAAATCGTGCCGATTTCCATCGCCTGTCACCCCCAACAGCAAAAGAGCAAAAGCCATACCACGCTGCAGCGGAAACAGGCGAGCGGCAAGGTGGGGGGAGGACGACATAAAAAAGGCTCCCGCCGGAGCGGGAGCCATATAAGGCAGTTGGAGGAAGGGTCGGCTTAGTACATGCCGCCCATGCCGCCCATGCCGTCCATGCCGCCGGGCATGGCAGGGGCATCCTTCTTGGGTTCGGGCTTGTCGCTGATGGCGCACTCGGTGGTGAGCAGCAGGGAAGCCACGGAAGCGGCGTTCTGCAGGGCGGTACGGGTCACCTTCTTGGGGTCGATGACGCCGGCCTTGAGCAGGTCTTCGTATTCGCCGGTGGCGGCGTTGAAGCCGAAGCCGTCCTTGCCCTGACGCACCTTTTCCACGATGATGGAACCTTCGAAACCGGCGTTGTGGGCGATCTGGCGCAGCGGGGCTTCGATGGCGCGGCGGATGATGTTCACGCCGGCCAGTTCGTCGTCGTCAGCGGGCTTGATGGAGTCGAGCACCTTGGCGACGCGGATGAGGGCCGTGCCGCCGCCGGGGACGATGCCTTCTTCCACGGCAGCGCGGGTGGCGTTCAGGGCGTCTTCCACGCGGTCCTTCTTTTCCTTCATTTCCACTTCGGTGGCGGCGCCCACATGGACGACGGCCACGCCGCCCACCAGCTTGGCAAGGCGTTCCTGGAGCTTTTCGCGATCATAGTCGGAAGTGGATTCTTCCACCTGAGCGCGGATCTGCTTCACGCGGGCGGTGATCTCTTCCTTCTTGCCGGCGCCGTCAACGATGGTGGTGTTTTCCTTGTCGATCACCACGCGCTTGGCGGTGCCGAGGTCGGTGAGGGCCATGTTTTCCAGCTTGGTGCCGGTATCGTCGGAAGCCACCTGACCACCGGTGAGGATGGCGATATCCTGCAGCATGGCCTTACGGCGGTCACCGAAGCCCGGAGCCTTCACGGCCACCACCTGCAGGGCGCCGCGCAGTTTGTTCACCACGAGGGTGGCAAGGGCTTCGCCTTCCACGTCTTCGGCCAGGATGAGCAGCGGGCGGTTGACCTTGGCCACCTGTTCCAGCACGGGCAGCATGTCCTTCATGCTGGAGATCTTCTTTTCGGAGCAGAGGATGTAGGGGTTATCCAGCTCGCACTGCATCTTTTCGGCGTTGGTCACGAAGTAGGGGGAGAGGTAGCCGCGGTCGAAGCGCATGCCTTCCACCACGTCCATGGTGGTTTCGAGGCCCTTGGCTTCTTCCACGGTGATCACGCCTTCCTTGCCCACCTTGGCCATGGCTTCGGCGATGATGTTGCCGATGGTGGCGTCGGAGTTGGCGGAGATGGTGCCGATCTGGGCGATCTCCTTCTGGTCGCGGGTGGGCTTGGCCAGGTTGGCCAGTTCACCGATGAGGGCTTCCACAGCCTTGTCCACGCCACGCTTGATGGCCATGGGGTTGCGGCCGGCGGCCACGAGCTTCACGCCTTCATGGTAGATGGCCTGAGCCAGGATGGTGGCGGTGGTGGTGCCGTCGCCGGCGGCGTCGGAAGTCTTGGAGGCCACTTCCTTCACCAGCTGGGCGCCCATGTTCTCGAACTTGTCTTCCAGCTCGATTTCTTTGGCCACGGTCACGCCGTCCTTGGTGATGACGGGAGCGCCGTAGGACTTTTCGATGGCCACGTTACGGCCCTTGGGGCCGAGGGTCACCTTTACGGCGTTGGCGAGCTTGTCCACGCCACGGGCCAGTTTTTCGCGAGCTTTGACGTCGAAGAGAACTTCTTTAGCAGCCATGATATTTTCTCCTTAAGGGATGATGCGATGTATGTGGAGGGGAGGATTAGTTGAGGATGGCGAGGATGTCGTCTTCGCGCATCACCAGGTGTTCCACGCCGTCCAGCTTCACTTCGGTGCCGGCGTACTTGTTGAACAGCACGATGTCGCCCGCCTTGACGGACATTTCGATGCGGTTGCCGTTTTCCACCTTGCCGGGACCCACAGCGATCACTTCACCCTTGGAGGGCTTTTCCTTGGCGGTATCGGGAATGAAAAGACCGCCGGCGGTCTTTTCTTCGGATTCAACGCGCTTCACCAGCACACGGTCGTGGAGAGGTTTCAGGTTCATGGTATTTCCTCCAAAAGAATTTGTTATCTCGGTGCAGCATCCGGGCTGCGGTATCGTCGAGCGGGAGGCAGGCGTCGCAGCCATCTTCCCCGCGTCGGCATAGTAGATAAGGCAGCCTGCCGGATTGAAAAGGGGCGGGAAGCGATTTTTTTTGATTTTTTTTATTCTTTATAAAAAAGGATAGTTAAATCATTCAGTTAAACAATTCCGCGCAGACGTTTTCCCCCGCTGTAACGCGGAACGGGAGCGCAGCGGCAGCGGCCGTCCGAACAGGGCCTGGAAGACGGCCCCTATCTCGGGCAGGCGACGCCTGAGCGTCATCAGGAGGGAGGCCCGGCCGGCCCGCCGTTCCTTTCCTCTTCAGCCGCCGTCGTGCGGTCATTCTGCCTGACGTCGGGACGACGTCCCCCGCTGAAAGACCGTCTGCCCGTACCGGGCATGCACGCGCCGTTCCGACGCTTTTTTGCTGAGGGAACGCGGTTGCGCCATGTCCCGGCGGCTTTCCGGCCCGGATCGTCTGCCTGTGCGGGGCCGGTCCCGGCCCTGGCCGGTTGCGCCGCTTCCGGTTCCTTCCCTGTTTGCGTCAACGGGCATGCTGCCCGTCATGCGTCATGGTCACATCAGTAAGCCAAGGAGAGTGTCATATGGACAGTCACAGTCACACGGGAACGCCGTTCGGGCATGTTCGTCTGTTTTTTCTGAAAGACAAGGAGCAATACCATGTTCTGCCTCTGGAAATCCTTGCGCCGCCGGGCCGGTAAGGACGATCGCGCCATCCGGGTGCATGCCGCCGTGCTTGTCGGGCGAAGTCGCGTCTCCTCTTCGCCCGTCGTGACGCCCGCATGGCGGGCTGAGTGCGGCAGTGTGCCGCCGTCCTTTTCCCCAACGCCTGACAGTAAGGAGACGCATCATGTATCGTGATCTGCTGTGCGCCACGCTCGTGGACTGCCTTGCCCATCCCCGTACCGCCGAACTTTCGGACGGCCTGCGTTCCGTCCATCCTTCCGATCTGGCCGAGGCCCTGCAAAGCCTGCCGGTCGGGCGGACCGTGCAGCTCTTTGCCGAGATGGAGGAGCAGGAACGCGCGGAAGTCTTCGTCTATTTTTCCCCGGAGCGGCAGAATGCGCTTCTGCCGGTCCTGCCGCGGAGATGGCGATCCGCCTTTTTGAAAGCATGGCCGCCGACGAACGGGCGGACCTGTATCAGCATCTGGATATCGAAAAGGGGCAGGATGCCGGCCAGCTGGCCCGTTTCGGGGGCACGGCCTCCGATGACGGTACGGATCTCGACATCCTGGCCACGCCCCTGCGCGCCATGTTTCGCATCAGAGTGTTCTGGCTGCTGCTCCTGACGCTGTTCGGCGTGGTGGGCGCGCTGTTGCCCTTCATGGCCCGTCGGCTGGGGACGGATCCGGCCACGCTGTCCTCGCCGCTGATCACGTCGGTGATGGAACTGGCGGGCGTGTTCGTCTATTTTTCGCTGACCTGCCTTTTTCTGGGACAGCGGTAGGAGAGAGGCGGCAAAGAAGGGACAGGCCCGCCCTGTGCGCCGGGCCGACGATCCCGCAGTCTGAAGGAAGCGCACGACGCGCAGGGGGGAGACTCCCCCTGCGCGTCTCTGACGACGCCGCGTGCGAGCGGCGGCCGAACGATCGGACAAGCTTCGGTTAGATGCTGATTTGTGCGCCAAGCAGCTTGACGAAGGCGGCGATCCAGGCCGGATGCGCGGGCCAGGCCGGCGCGGTGACCAGATGGCCGGACACCACGGCGTTGGAGGCCGTTTCGTTGCTGTCGGCCCAGGTGGCGCCCGCATCGACCACGTCAGGCTTGACGGCGGCGTAGCAGGTGCAGGTCTTGCCCTTGAGCACGCCGGCGGACACGAGGATCTGCGGGCCGTGGCAGATGGCGGCAATGGGTTTCTTGGCGGCGTCGAATTCGCGCACGATGTCCAGCACGCGGGCATTGAGGCGCAGATATTCGGGGGCGCGCCCGCCGGGGACCACGAGGCCCGCATAATCGGCCACGTTCACCTTGTCGAAATCATAATTGATGGCAAAGTTGTGGCCGCGCTTTTCGGAATAGGTCTGGTCGCCCTCAAAGTCATGGATGGCGGTCTTCACCATATCGCCGGCCTTTTTGCCGGGGCAGACGGCGTGCACTTCATAGCCCAGCATGAGCAGCATCTGAAAGGGCACCATCACTTCATAGTCTTCCACAAAATCGCCGGCCAGCAAAAGGATCTTTTTGCTCATTTTTTCAGCTCCTGAAAAAAGAAAATCCAGAGGGGGGCTCCTGTCCGGGGGGGCCCGCCCCGTACGGAACAGACAGGGCGGATCGCGACTTGCCTTGCCCCTTCTCGTGGTTATATAAGCATCAGCATGGCGGCCGCAAGGCCGAAAAGAGAAATTTTTCCCGAGAGGCTTGTCACCCATGCCCATGTTTGATTTTTACTGCCCCCAGTGCAAGACCATATTCGAAGAACTGGTGTTCGGCGATGAGACGCCGCCCTGCCCGCAGTGCGGCGCCGAGCGGACCGAGCGCCAGGTCAGCGCTCCCAGTCCGCTCAAGACCGGGGCTTTCCCCTTCAAGGTCGGGCCGGTGCATCCGCTGGCCTCCAAAATGGGCAAGGGCCTTGCCGGCTGCGGCGGAGCCTGCGGCTCGGGGAGCTGCCCGTCGGCCCAGGGCGGGAAGGCCTGAGCGCGAGGATCCCCGGACGCGCGCATGGACGACGCCCCGGCAGCGGCTGTCCGGGCGCGTCCATGATTGCAAACGGTTCAGGCATGGCCTATGCTGACGCCTGCTGTCGGACAGGCGTCGCCGTACGCCGTTGTGGCGGCCGAGGAAGGCCCTTTTTTTCTTTGGGAGCATGCACATGGTATTCAGCATGACCGGTTTTGGCCGCTGCCTTGTGGAGAGTGGCGGCGTGACTCAGCAATGGGAGATCAAGAGCGTCAACAGCCGCCACCTTGATCTGAAATGGCGTCTGCCGAGTTGCGCCCGCAGCCTGGAGCCCCGCCTGGAAAAGGTGGTGCGGCGGCACGCCTCCCGCGGACGGGTGGACATCAGCCTGCAATTGCAGTTCGCGCCGGACTGCCTGCCGCCGCTGAATTTCGACATGGCGGCGGCCTCGTCCATGCTGGACAGTCTGCAGGCGCTTGCCCAGCGGCGGGGCGACGTCTACCGGCCTGATTACAGCGCCCTGCTGGCGCTGGCCCCCCTGTGGGGCGACAGCGGCGACGATACGGACGAAGAGCTCGTCGATCAGCTGGAGAACGGCCTGGAGCTGGCCCTCCAGGACTGGAACGAGGCCCGCAGCAAGGAAGGGCATGCCCTTGCCGTGGACATGCAATCCCGCATCCTGCGCATGGAGGAATGGACGGGCCGCATCATGGAGCGTGCGCCGCAGATCAAGGAGGAGCGCGCCGCCCAGATGCGGGAACGCATCGGCGAGGGGTTGGCCGCGTATGCGCTGGAACTGGAGGAAGGCCGCTTCCTGCAGGAAGTGGCCATACTTGCCGACCGGCTGGACGTGAGCGAGGAGCTGACCCGCCTGCAGACCCATCTGGAGCGGCTGCATGAGCTGCTGGATGACGGCAGGGATGCGGGGCGGCGGCTGGACTTCACCCTTCAGGAATGCTTCCGGGAGATCAATACCTGCGGCAACAAGCTGCCGGATGTGCAGCTTTCGCGCATGGTGGTGGATTTCAAGAACGAGCTGGAAAAATGCCGGGAGCAGGTGCAGAATCTGGAATAGGGCATGGCCAGGGAAAAACTGATCAACATTGGCTTCGGCAATTATGTGCTGGCCGGGCGGGTGGTGAGCATCGTGAGCCCCGCTTCCTCGCCCATGCGGCGTCTGCGGGAGGATGCCCGCGCCGAAGGACGGCTCGTGGATGCGACGCAGGGACGGCGCACGCGTTCCATCATCGTCACGGATTCCAACCATATCATCCTTTCGTCCATCCAGCCGGAAACCATCAGCCAGCGCTTTGCGCAGGAAGGGAATGAATCATGAAGCGACACGGCATCGCGCTGGTCATCAGCGCGCCTTCCGGCGCGGGCAAGACGACGCTCATCACACGCCTGCGGGAGGAGTTCCCCCACTTCGGCTATTCCATTTCCTGCACGACGCGCGAGCCGCGCGCGGGCGAACGCGACGGGAAGGATTATCATTTCTGGATGCGCGCCCGGTTTGAAGCACAGCGCGATGCCGGTTATTTTGCCGAATGGGCCGAAGTCCACGGCAATCTGTACGGCACGCCGCTGGAGCCGCTGCGCCGGATGCTGGAGCAGGGACAGGATGTGCTTTTCGACATCGACGTGCAGGGGGCGCGTCAGATGAAGGCAAGCCTGCGGGAAGCGGTCTTCATCTTCATCCTGCCGCCCAGTATGGCGGAGCTGGAAAAGCGCCTGCACGGCCGCGGCCTGGACAGCGAGGAGACCATTGCCCGCCGCCTGCACAATGCCTGTACGGAGCTGCGCGAAGCGCCGTGGTATGATTATCTTGTGGTCAATGACGATGTGGAGGCGGCCTATGCCCGGCTGCGCGCCGCCTACCTGGCCGCGACGCTGCGCCCGGCCTGCCGTCCCGATCTCGTGCGGGCGCTGGAGCAGGGACGTCTGGACTAGAGCCGTGTAACGCAAATTTTCTAACTTGCAATAAATAATAAAGCCAAGCCATCACGCTCCGCTCTCCATTGGGGGTGAGGCTGTCCCGTGTCCCTGTTTCTTCACCCGGCAAAAGCGCGCTGGGGAAGGAATGGGGGGCTTGGGGGGCTTGGGGGAAGGATTGCGGGAACGCCTTTTTTCACTTCCCCCGAACAGGCAGCAACAGTGCCGACAGGCCCTAAGCGCGGACAAGGGAGGAACGCATGGCCGAACTGGTGGTCGCTCTGGATTTTCCCGATGCCGGCAGCGCGCTGGCGCTGGCGCGTCAGCTGCGCGGCGTGGCGCCGTGGTGCAAGGTGGGCATGGAGCTCTTCTGCCTGGCGGGGCCAGCCGTGCTGGAGCAGCTGCGGGAGATGGGCTTTCACGTTTTTCTGGATCTGAAATTCTACGACATCCCGAATACGGTGGCGCAGGCCGTCAGAGCCGCGGCCCGGAGCGGCGCGGAACTGCTGACCATCCATACCCAGGGCGGGGAGCGCATGTGCCGTGAGGCCATGTCTGCCGCCGCCGCCTGTGAACGGCCGCCGCTGGTGTTCGGGGTCACGGTGCTGACCAGTTTCGGTCCGGGACAGATGCCGGGCATCACGCGGACGCCGGCGGATTTTGCCGGCGAGCTTGCTGGCCTGGCCGACGGCTGGGGGCTGGACGGCATCGTCTGCTCCGGGCAGGAGGCGGCCGCCATCAAGGCGGCGTATCCGCGGCTGCGCTGTCTGTGTCCGGGCATCCGACCGGCATCCGCCGCCGCCGACGATCAATGCCGCATTATGACGCCCGCCGCCGCCGTGGCGGCAGGCGCGGACTATCTTGTGGTGGGGCGGCCCATTGCCCGAGCGGCTGATCCGCTGGCGGCCGCCCGCGCCATCCTCGATGAAATGCATACCTGCTAGACGGAGTTCCCATGTCTCAACCCACAGCTCCCCAGACCGAGGCCACGCGTCAGCAACAGCAGCCGGAAGTCCGCGGCGTCTTTTCCACACAGGAGATCCGCAAGGTCGGCACAGGCACCACGACCCGCAAGACCGTACAGAAAACCTTCTGGTTCGTGGAACAGCACGGCAATGATATCGAGTGTCAGCCGCTCAATACCAACTATGTGCCCAGCGGCCCCAAGCGCAAGATCAGCATGGAGGACCTGATCAACAAGTTCTCGCCGGAGCCGGAATTCTACATGAATTCCGTCTATCCCAAGATGCAGGAACTCCAGTATTCCGTCCGTCAGGGAGACAGATACCGGGAAAACGGCGAGAGCTTCGCCGCCGAATACGAATATTCCCGTGCCCTCAAGGTGGACGAGGACAATGTGCGGGCCAACTTCGGCATCGGCCTCACCTACCTTGAACGCGGCGACGCCAGCAAGGCGCAGGACATCTTCGAGCGGCTCGTCAAGCTGGATGCTGCCTTTGAGCCGCAGCACAAGCATCTCTTCAACGAATTCGGTATCAGCCTGCGCAAGAACAAGATGCTCGCCGAATCCCGCGAATACTATGCCCGCGCCCTCCAGCTCTCGCCCAAGGATGAGAACCTGAACATGAACATGGCGCGCGTGCTGCTGGAATCCAAGGATCTGGAAGGCTGTGTGGACTATCTGCTGGAAGCCCTGCACCTTGCGCCGCGCCATGAGCAGTCGCTGAAGTTTATGAGCTGGCTCATCCAGAAAAATCTTGTTCCGGCCGACAAGATGGAAGCCGTCAAGCAGGCCCTTGCCGCATCCCGGGCCGCCGCTCCGGCCACCGCCCAGGCAGCCGCCGCGCCGGCCGCGACCGCTCCGGCATCCCCGGAAGGGGAGGATGCCGCTCCGCCGGCAGACGGACAGGAAGATACCGCCGTGCCGCCGGAAGACGCCCCGGGCGCCACGGTCGCCCCGACGGCTGCGTCGTCGGATCCCTTCATCGATACAACGGCATGAAGAACTGGCTTTACCGTCAGCCGCCCGAGACCCCGTGCCCGGACTGGGCCGAGGCGCTCTCTATCTCGCCCCTGCTGCTGGACGTGCTCTGGCGGCGTGGCTTCACCTGCCGTGAAAGCATCGACGCCTTTCTTTCCTCGCGCCTGCAGCAGCTGACCCCCCCGCAGGACTGGCCGCAGCTGCCCGAGGCGGCCGCGCTGTTGAGCGATGCCCTGCTGGCCGGAAAAAAACTTGCTGTCTGGGGGGATTACGATGTGGACGGCATCACGTCCACCGCGCTTGTGCTGGATGTGCTGGAGCATCACGGCGTGGAGGCCGTCAGTCATATCCCCGACCGGCGCAGCGAGGGCTACGGGCTCAATACGGCCGGCATCGAGGCCCTTGCCGCCGCAGGCTGCGGCATCCTGCTGACCGTGGACTGCGGCATTTCCGATGCCGCGCCCATAGCCCGCGCCCGGGAGCTGGGCATGACGGTCATCATCTCCGACCATCATCTGCCGCCTGACGACCTGCCCGCGGCGGACGCCATCTGCAATCCGCGCCTCATGGCCGAAAGCGACTGCCCCTGTCCGCATCTGGCCGGCGTGGGGGTGGCCTTCTTCCTCATGGCGGCGGTCAATGCCCGGCTGGCGGCCCGGACGGGTAGACGGTTCCGCATGGATGAGGTGCTGGATCTGGTGGCGCTGGGGACGCTGGCCGACGTCATGCGGCTTACCGGCGAGAACCGCATCCTCGTACGGGGCGGGTTGCAGCGCATGGCCATGACCACGCGGCCGGGCATGGCGGCCCTCAAGGTCGTCAGCAAATTTGACGCCGCGGCTCGGCTCAGCGCCGGCCAGGTGGTGTTTCGCCTTGCGCCGCGCATCAATGCCGCCGGCCGTATGGGGCACGGGCGCGTGGCGCTTGATCTGCTGCGCAGCAAGGATCATCTGGAAGCCGCGGCCCTGGCGCGCGAGCTGGATGCCCTCAACAGCGAGCGGCAGCAGAAGGAAGAGCGCATGGTGCAGGAGGCCCGCCAGCAGGTGCGGGAACTGCTGGCCGTGCGGCCCCGCGCCGGCCTGGTCCTCTATGGGGCGGACTGGCATCCCGGTATCGTGGGCATCGTGGCTTCCAAGATCGTGGAGGAATTCTACCGGCCCACCATCATCCTTTGCGAGGATCAGGGAGCCGTCAAGGGCTCCGGGCGTTCCATCCGGGAGTTCGACCTCTACGAGGGCCTCGGGCAGGCCTCGGCCCACCTGCTGCGCTTCGGCGGGCACAAGCTGGCGGCTGGCGTGCGTCTGGAGCTGGCGCATCTGGAGGATTTCCGCCGGGATTTCGAGCAGGCCGTGGAAAAGGCGCTGGGACCGGAGCCGCTCGTCCCCAGCCTCGTGCTGGAACGCGAGCTGGATTTCGCCACTGCCGGCGACCTCTGCTTCCTTAAGGAACTGGAGCTGCTCCAACCCTTCGGGCCCGGCAATGCGGAACCCGTCTTCGCCTCGCCGGAGCTGGTCATCAGGGACAGACGGCCGCTGGGCGCCAATCGTGAACACGTCCTGCTCAAGGTGCGGGACACGCTTTCCGGGGTGACGCTGACGGCCAAGGCCTGGCGCATGGGAGAACAGTTCCCGCCCTCCTGCGTGGGCAGCCGCGTACGTCTGGCCTACACCCCGCGCATCGATACCTACAACGGCATTGCCTCGGTGGACATCGCCATCAAGGACTGGAAGCCCGCCGACTGAGATTCTTTACTTCTCTGCTTGTTTGGGGGGAAGGGGAACCCCGCGCCTAGTGCGGGGTTCCCCTTCCCCCCAAGCCCCCCATCCCTTCCCCAGCGCGCTTTTATCAGGGGAAAAGTCAGGGGCACGAGGCGATGCCGCCCTTGGCGCATTTTCAATACGCTCTGGCGTTTCGCGGAAAAAACGCGGTTTTTCCGCTCACTTTGGGCCGGGCGGCGCAGTGCCGCCACCTCGCATATTGCCTTTTTTCAAAGGCAGCATGCGCTAACAACGAGCGAAACGCATAGGTTAAATTTTATTACCTGTTGAAATGATTTATAATATTTGTTCAGGCAGGCTCTAAAGCGTCCCGGCGGGCTCCACCAGCAGGCCGGCGGCGTCAAGGCCCGTCGGGCGGACAGGCACAAGCCCCGACAGCGGCATGGCGGGGACCGGCGTCAGCAGGCGGCAGGGCACATAGAACTCGTTGACCCCCCGGATGCCTGCCGTTTTACGCGTGCCCTGTCCCTCCGACACGTCCGCCGCCAGCAGCATGGCGGGCAGGGCAAGCTGAGCCTGGCGGAAGACGGCCTGCTGCCGGGCCACGGCTTCACGTACCCGGCGGGCGCGCTCCTGCTTTTCCTGCGGCGCGATGTGTCCCGCAAAGGCGGCCGCCGCCGTTCCGGGACGGACGGAGTAGGGGAAGACGTGCGCGTAGGAAAAGGACGTGGCCGCCACGAAGTCCAGCAGGCAGTCCACATCCGCTTCCGTTTCGCCCGGAAAGCCGAGGATGATGTCCGCGCCCAGGCCCATGATCGGCCACTGGGCGGCGAGCGCCCGTACGGCGTCCTGCAGGGTCTCGGCCCGGTAATGTCCGCGCCCCATGCGGCGCAGCATATGTGGCGAGGCGTGCTGGAGGGAAATATGCAGATGCGGGCAGACGAGACGGCAGGACAGCAGACTGTCCACGCCGCGGGCATCGAGCTGCCCCGGCTCCAGCGAGCTGATCCGCAGGCGCGCCTTCCCGGCGAATTCCGGCGCGAGCTCCCGGTCCAGCCAGACAAGCAGGGACCAGAAATCCCCGTATTCGGGTTTGTCGCGGCCGTACTGGCGCAGATTGATGCCGGAGACCATGATCTCCGCATGGCCGGCCCGCAGGAGACGTCGGGCCTCGGCCAGCACGGCCTGTGGGTCGCGGCTGCGACTGCGGCCGCGTGTCAGCGGCACGATGCAGTAGGTGCAGCGATGTTCGCAGCCGTCCTGTACCTTGAGTACCGGACGGGCCCGCCGGAAACCGTCGATGGCAAAGGGCGGAAATGTCTGTGCCGCGTTTGCCGCCGCATGCGGGACCTGCTGACCGCCTTCCGCCGGGAAGGGCATCAGGGCATCCAGCAGACGCGCCTTGTCCGCCTGCGGGATGATGTAATCCACCGTAGGCCGGGGTTGCTGCGCATTGCGCCGGCGTACGGGGGCCAGCACGCCGGGCAGCTGGGCGGCGCAGCCGGTCAGGACGAGCCGCGCCTGGGGGGCTGTGCGCCGCAGCCGCAGCAGCGCCGCGCGCGCGTCACGTTCCCCCTTGGCCGTGATGGCGCAGCTGTTGACGCAGACGACATCCGCCACGGACGGATCGTCGCACTCCTCGCCGCCCTGCCGCTGCCAGGCTTCGCGCAGGGACTGGCTCTCGTACTGATTGACCTTGCAGCCGAAGGTCAGCAGATGAAATTTCCATGTGCTCATGCCGTGTTGTAGGCAAAGGCGTGACGCTTGACAAGCTGCCGCAGCCGGATAGGCTAGACACATGTATCACTTTCTTCCCAAAGCCCTGCTTTTCTGCCTGCTGCTGGGGGCCGCATGCTCCATCGCCGCTGCCCGGGCGGATGCGGCAGGGCGGCCCGCCGACTCGTCCCTGCCCGTCGTGGCGGCCTGCACGGGGGAGGACGTCATTTTTCCCCAGGGAGAAATGCTGACGGACTGGCAATGCCTCCGGCAAGCCTATCCGCAGGTGCATTGCCTGCGGGCGGATGCGGCAGGCCGTCTCTGGCTGGAACTGGCCGACGGTACACGATCTCTCTATGACGGCGGGCAGCCCTTTGCCGCCGGACAATGGGATGTCGACGTGCGGGCCAGCATGGCCCAGCCCTATCCCCTTGATCCGCAGCGCCCGCCCACGCCGCCGGGGATCTCGCCGGGGCGGCGGCGCTCCTATGCGCTGCTCGGGCTTTTGTACGGCACGTCGGCAGCGGCCGTCCGGCCGCGCCTCAGGACAGGCACGTTTTTCGGACAGCCCGTACGCATGGAAGCCCGAGCCCTGGCCGCCCTGCACTGTGTGGAGGCGCGCCTTGCGCCGATTGTGGCCCGGCAACCGCAATTGCGGGCCTACCTCAAAAGCGCCGGAGGCTTCCTCTGGCGCGGCATCGCCGGAGAGAGCGGCCGCCTCAGCCCGCATTCCTTCGGCATCGCCATCGATCTCAGTCCGCACAAGGCCCCGTACTGGCGCTGGAGCCGCATCTCCCCGCATCCCCTGCAAATATCCTATCCTCAAGCCATCGTAACGGCCTTTGAGGCCGAAGGCTTTGTCTGGGGCGGCAAGTGGCATGAATACGACATCATGCACTTTGAATTTCGCCCGGAGATCCTCTGCAAGGCCCGCAGGAGAGCGCAGGCTCCCGAGGCCGGGGGAGAGATCCCCTCCCCGGACGTGCCCGTGCGCTAAACGATTTATTTGGGGGGAAGGGGAACCCCTCCGCCGGCGCGGGAGGGGTTCCCCTTCCCCCCAAGCCCCCCATCCCTTCCCCAGC